>JASCOI010000039.1 GCA_029959665.1 Microbacteriaceae bacterium PS02333 | reverse complement strand
TGTTGTTTATAAGAGACTGGTGCCGGCCCGGGCGCCCCCCCCGGCGGGAGGCCGGGCGGGGGGGGCGGCCGTCGGCTCCGCGGGCCGATCAGGGCACCTGTGCCGCACCGATGGTGACCCAGGAGGACGCACCGG
Organism: Microbacteriaceae bacterium PS02333; assembly: GCA_029959665.1. Classification (GTDB taxonomy): domain Bacteria; phylum Actinomycetota; class Actinomycetes; order Actinomycetales; family Microbacteriaceae; genus Curtobacterium; species Curtobacterium guangdongense. The sequence goes on along the minus strand of JASCOI010000039.1, from coordinate 29,105 downwards.
GCGTGGCCCAGACCCTCCCGTCCGCCCCGAAGGCCAAGACCTCGACGTCGACGTCGCTCGTGAACCGACCGAGGTCCTCCTCGTCGCCGGCGACGATCGCGGTGGCGAGCACGTCGGCGGTGACGACGTCGTCCGCGACCACGGTCGCCTGCACGAACGTCGGAGCCGTGCGTCGCCAGATGTGCTCGCCGCGTTCGGCGGTCCCGGAGGTCGCGACCGCACGACGGGTCGCGTCGAGACGGACGACGCCGACGACCGTGTCGCGGTTCGTCGGGTCGACCACCCCGACGCTCCACGGCTCGGCACCGCGGTGCATCCCACGGACGAGCACGTCGCCGCCGGCGCTGATCATCCAGTCGGCACCCGCCTCGTCCAGCACCGCTCCCGCGTCGCGGATGGCGAGTGCCTTCACGACGCCGGAGAGGTCGACCACGCCGTCGGGGCGGTGCGGGGTGAACGCGCCGCCGGTCCGCTCCCGCCAGTCCAGCGCAAGTGCGTACACGTCGCGGACCTGCTCCGGGGTGTCGGCGAGCCGGACCGTGCCGTCCGCCACCCGACTGAGGACCGATGACGGGTCGTAGAGGCTGTACCGGTGGTCGTAGCCCGCGAACACGGCGCGGACCTCGGTGGCAGCCGCCGCGGTCGCTCCGCGGAGACTGACGACGGTCCCCATCGTCTCGAAGGTCAGGACGTCGTTCACAGTCCCGCCTTGTCGATCGCGGACTGGAGCGACGTCGTGTAGCCCTCGCTGGTGAAGGTCGCGCCGCTCACGGCCTGGATGGAGGCGGACTGTGCGGCGAGGGCCTCCTGCCGGAGGATCGGTGCCGCCTGCTGGCTGATCTGCACGGATCGACCGTCGTGGTCGGTGAGCTGCAGGGCGGTGACGTCGGTGATCTTCCCACCCGAGACGGTGATCCGGACCTGCACGGGGCCGTACCGGGTCTCGGTGGTGTCACCGGTGAACGTGCCCGAGACGGACGACCCGCCGGTGGTCGCCGACCCGCTGCCCGACGCCGTGCTGCCGGCCGACCCGCTGCCCGACGCCGTGCCGCCGGACGTCGTGCTCTGCGACGGCGCGGTGACGGCAGGCTGACCGCCCAGCTGCCAACCGATGACGAGGACCGCGATCGACGACACGATCCCCCCGACGACGGCGCGCGCCCTCATGACTCGAACCGTTCCTGGTGGATCTGGTGTTCGGGGACCCCTGCGAGTCGGGCCTCGCGGACGACGAGGTCCGACCAGGCGCGGGGCCCGCAGACGTACAGGTCCGACTCGAGCAGCCGCGGGAAGACCGACAGCAGGGTGACGCCGCGACGGAGGTCCTCCTCGGGCATCCAGGTCGCTCGGGACCGAGCACGGTGGCCGACCATCGCGAAGAGCCGGCTGCCCGTCCTCGACGCCAGATCGGCGGTCTCCTGCCAGAGGTACTGCTGCTGCGCATCGCTCCCTCGCAGGAGCACCGTCGCCTCGCCCGGGCGGAGGTCGGTGTCCTCCAGCAACGCGCGGACGGGCGTGATCCCGATCCCCGAGGCCACGAGCGCCAGGTACGGCGCCGTCCGGGCGCGGCTCGTGAAGAGGCCGTACGGACCCTCGAGCGAGACGAACGCCCCCGGCCGGATCCGACCCAGTCGCGACGACCCCGCCCCGAGGTCGCGGACGGTGATCCGGGCCCGGTCACGTCCGGGCACCGCCGAGAACGACACCGGGTGGGCGTGCCACCAGGTCGTCGCCGTCCAGAACCGCCAGACGCCGTACTGTCCACCGCGCGTGCCGAGTCGGTCGAGGTCGCGCCCGGCGAGGTGGATCGACACGACACCGGGGGCGATGGGTTCCACGCCGACGACGCGGATCCGGTGCCGGACGGTCACGACGAACGGCACCGCGAACCGGAACACGGCGATGAGGCCGAGCGCGAGGACGTACAACGCGATCCAGTACGCCCGCTGCCACGTCCCCGCCGCGAGCACGCTGCCCGCGCTCAGCATGTGCGGCAGTGCGACGAGCACGGCCGCGTAGCTGAGCAGGTGGATGACGTGCCACGCCTCGTACGGCAGGCGCCGACGCACGGCGACGAGCGAGGACACCACGACGGCGACGAACAGGCCGAGCCCGAGGTACGCCAGCGGCATGTCCGGCGTCGAGAAGAGCGCGATCGTCTCGGCGATCGGCCCGGTGCCCGCCGACGCGCCGTAGCCGAGCGTCAGGAGTGCGCCGTGCGCCAGCAGCAGGTACAGCACCGGCTTGCCGAGCGATCGGTGGACCGCGATCGCCGTGTCCTGACCGAAGGTGCGGTCGACGAGCGGCACCCGGGCGGCGAGCACGAGCATCACGAGGACGAGGTCGGTCGCGATCAGCCCGGCGACGATGCCGGCGTCGGTGAGCCAGCCGCCGATGCCGACGACCGAGTGCGATCCGGGTGACGCGAGCCACAACGCGACGGCGACCGCGGCAGAGGTCCAGGCGAGGATCCCGAGCAGGTCGGTGGTCGCACTGCGACGACGTCGGGACCGGTCGCGGCGGCGCGCCGCGACCGCGAGCGGTTCGGTGGCCGGGGCCGCGACGAGCGGGTGGGCCGTGGGTCGAGCGGTGTCGATCATCGGCTCGTTCCTCTCCAGCATGTGATCGGGTGACGCTCAGCATCGACACCGGCCCTTGGGAGGAACCCGGAACGGGACGTGGACTTCGTTCGAGACTTCGAGTGATCAGGCTCGCCGTGGATCGGCGTCGGTGCTGGGCAGCACGACCGTCGCGACCGCGCCGCCCTCCTCGCCGTTCCGGAGCGACGCGGTCCCGCCGCCCCGCTCGGCGATCCCACGGACGAGCGCGAGCCCGAGACCGCTCCCGGCGGCGTGCCCGGTCGACGCCGCCCGACGTGCGGTGTCGGCTCGGGCGAACCGCTCGAAGGCCTGTGGCAGGAAGCTCTCCGGGACACCGTGTCCGTCGTCCAGGACGCGCAGCACGATCCGGCGCGTCGCATCCTGTTCGAGCTGCACCCGGACCACGCCACGGGCGTCCCCCGCGGCGACGGCGTTGGCGACGAGGTTGTCGACGACCCGCGCGAACGCTGCCGCTTCGACCCCGTACCGCTCGTCCGGAGCGTCCACGGCGACCGAGAAGTCGATGTCGCGGTCTCCCGCGCCGTGTGCCGCCCGCGCCCGGTCGATCGAGCCCATCAGCTCGGTGACGAGGTCGGCGGCGGCGGTCGGCGGCGCCGGCTCCGCCTCGTCGAGCCGGCTCAGCTCGAGCATCGTGTTCGCGAGGGCCACCAACCGCGCGGCGTCGTCCTCGGCAGCCTGCAGCTCCCGGGCGAGCGCGTCCGCGTCGCCTGCCGACCGGTGCGCCAACTCCAGCCGTGCCGTGAGCGCGGCCAGCGGGGTCCGGAGTTCGTGACTCGCGTCCGAGACCATCCGGCGCTCCCGCTCGGCGTTCTCCCGCTGCCGGTCGATGAAGGCGTTCAGCGTCCGCGCGAGCGCCGCGAGTTCGTCGTCGGACGTCCCGACCGGCAGGTGCCCGCCGGTCCTGCCGGCGCTGAGGTCCTCGGCCGTGCGGCGCATCCGCCCGACGGGTCGGAGTGCGAGGGTCGACAGGAGCCACGCGGCCGCGCCGAACGCGAGCAGCGCGAGGACCGTCCCGACCGCGAGCGACCGGTCGACGCGCGCAACCGTCTCCTCGCCGGCGCGACCGTCGTGCGCCGCCCAGACCACGAAGGTCCCGTCGTCGTTCACCACCGGGGTGCCCACCACGGTCATCGCCCGGTGCCCGGCTTCGGTGCGGAGCGTCACGCCGCCCTCGGGGACGTCCGTGGGCAGCACGGACCGGACGTCAGAGGGGAGCGAGTCGACCACCCACCGTCCCGATGCCGAACGGATGCCGACGAGGACACCCTCGGCGGGCCGGTCCGGTGGCTCGTCCGGGTTGTGGAGGAGGTCCGACACGAACGGGGCGGCGTCGCCGGACGCGAGCGACGCGTCCGATGCCAGCGACGCGCGCTCGATCTGCACGTGCAGCACCACGGCGACGCCGCACAGCACGACGGCCCCGACGACGAGGCTCCCGAGCGTGATGCGGGCGCGGATGGACAGTCGACGGACGACGTTCATCAGGACACGACGACCTCGAGCGCGTACCCGACGCCGCGGACCGTGCGGATCGCGACGTCGGCCCCTGCTGCGTGCAGCTTCTTGCGCACGTAACTGACGTACTGGTCGACGATCGTGGGGTCGAAGTGCTCGGCGCTCCCCCACACCTCCAGCAGCACCTCCGCACGCGTCCGCGGCCACGGCGACCCCTGGACGAGGAACCGGAGCAGCGAGAACTCCTTGACGCTCAGGGGCATGTCGCGGCCGCGGACCGACGCCCGGACGGCGACGGTGTCCAGCCGGACCGTCCCCGCCTCCACGATCGTCGCAGTCCCGGCAGCTCGGCGTCGGAGGTGGGCACGGATGCGGGCGTTGAGTTCGGCGATCGCGAAGGGCTTCGTCAGGTAGTCGTCGGCGCCGGAATCGAGTCCGAAGACCCGGTCGTCCACGGCGTCGCGTGCGGTGACGAGCACCACCGGGAAGTCCTCGCCGAGCTCTCGGAGTCGTCGGCACACCTCGAACCCGGTCATCTCGGGCAGCATCACGTCGATCGCTGCCGCGTCGAACGACTGCGCGCGCGCGGCGACGAGCGCAGCGATCCCGTCGCCCACGACGGTGACCGCGTGCCCCTCGCCGGTCAGCCCCCGCTCGACGAGCGACCGCATCTCCGGGTCGTCCTCGACCACCAGGATGTTCGCCACGTCAGCCCCGAGCGTCCCGCTCGACGCCCGTCCCTCCGGTGATCGCCACACGCATACCAGCGATCGTAGGCCCGCATGTCCGGACGGGAGGCACGGTGCGGGCCGGCACCGTGCCTCCCGTCCGGCGGATGGCCGCGCCGGTCGGCCAGTGCGGGCCGGAGCGCGCGCCAGCGCGAACCGGGTGGGAGGATCGCACCGTGCCACGCCGTCTCCTCGTCCCCACCAACTGCACCGTCCCCACCAACGGCACCGTCTGCACCAACTGCACCGTCGATGCCGAGGACCGCACGTGAACGCCCTCCTCGTGGCCCAGCTGGTCCTCGTCGGTTTGCTCGCCGGCGAGGAGCTGATCGTCCGGTGGGGTGTCCAACCGGCGATGGCCGCCCTGCCCGACGACGCGCACGTCCGCACGCGCATCGCCCTGGTCAAGTCCCTCAAGGTCGTCGTGCCGATCCTGATGCTCCCGGCGGTGCTGGCGTCGGTCGCCGTCCTCGTCGTCGGCGGAACGGGCGACGGGCTCGCGTGGCGGATCTCCACGGTGGCCGCCCTGACGTTGTTCGTCCTGGCGTCGTTCCTCGGGACCGTCCCGATCAACATCGGCGTGAACGACTGGGACCCCGCCGATCCGCCGGCGGACTGGAAGCGGATCGTGACCCGCTGGGAGCGCATCGACGTCCTCCGGTCGAGCGCGGCGGTGATCGCGTTCGTGTTCTCCGCGATCGCCGTCGTCCAGGCCTCGAGCACGTGACGCCCGCGAACCGCCGTCGTCCCCGTGGCGCGGACGATCGGCGGCGGCCGGTCGTGACCCGGGTGCCCTGGTGGCGGACCCCGTGGTGGCATCCCCGCCGGTGGGAGGCCCGCATGTGGGTGGTGCTCACCGTCGCTGCGGCTGGTGGAGTCGCCCGTGAGGTCGTGCACCCGTTCTACGAGGACGCAGCCGACGCGCTCGTGCACTGGCTCGGGCTGCTGCCGTTCGCGATCCTGCTGACGTACGTGCTGGTCGCCCGGTGGAAGAAGCGCATGACCGTCCTGTGGCGGGCGACCTGGCCGGAGTGGCGCCGCGTGCTCGTCGTCGCGCCGCTCACCATGTTGGCGGCGCGGCTGCTCATCGAGGACGACGCATCGTGGCGCTGGCTCTTCGCGGGGATCGCCACGGTCGTGGTCGCCCTCGCCGTGGCACGCGGCATCTGCGTGGTGCGTGACCGACGCCGGCGAACCGACGTGTACGGGAACGTGGCCACGGATCCGTACGCGGCGACGTCGCCGACCCGGTAGCAGGAACGACGAAACCCCCGGCCGAGGCCGGGGGTTCCAGGTGGTGGGCGATACTGGGATCGAACCAGTGACCTCTTCCGTGTCAGGGAAGCGCGCTACCGCTGCGCCAATCGCCCAGAGAGAGTTGAATTCTGGAGGTGGGGACGGGATTCGAACCCGCGTGGACGGCTTTGCAGGCCGCTGCCTAGCCTCTCGGCCACCCCACCATCGAGGTTCACGTCTCCGTGAGTACCCGAACGGTGGGATACCCTCTGGTGAGAAACCGGACCCCGAGGGATCCAGTACTCGAGCGGATGACGAGATTCGAACTCGCGACCCTCACCTTGGCAAGGTGATGCGCTACCACTGCGCCACATCCGCATGTCTGACCCGCTCTCGCGGCGACTCGTAAACTGTATCCGACTCCGACGCGTTTCTCCAAAATCCTGGGTGTTCACCGGGCGTGTCCCCCGAGTTCATGCGGATCGAAGGGCATCGAGCGCGACTCGGACCGGCACGACGCGCGCGGAAGCACCGTCGTGTTCGGCACATGCCGCGACATCCGCTACTATCGATCCGCACGCAAGTGCAGGGGGCGATTGGCGCAGTTGGTAGCGCGCTTCGTTCACACCGAAGAGGTCATCAGTTCGAGTCTGGTATCGCCCACGTGTTCATTCACTGCCTGAACAACCACCCGCAGTGAAGAACGACAACCACCGAAGAGCCCGACGCAACCGCGTCGGGCTCTTTTCGTCCCCGAACCGGACCCGACCGAACACCAGAGCAAGGGCAGCATGACCGACGTCGACCTCGAGTACGCACGCGTGCGCGCGGTGCTCGACCGCCCGACGCTGCGCCTCATGTCCCGCCCCACGAGCGCCGTCGTGCTCGCGGTGTTCCGCACGGTGTTCGACCGCGACGTGCAGTACGTCCCCGCCGACCGGATGCACCTGCAGGTCGAGGAGCACGTCGCACGGCTGCAGGCGACCGGCGCCAGGGTCCCGGCGAGCGAGAACCCGCAGGACGACGACAAGCGCCCGAACGGCCGAGCGCTCTGCCGAGAGTGGGTCGCGGCGCAGTGGCTCGTGCGGTCGAACTCCCCCGACGGCGACGAGCAGTACTCCCTCACGAGTCACGCGCTCGAAGCGCTCAGCCTCGTCGACGCCCTGTCCGCCGATCGAGCCCTGATCAGCGAGAGCCGTCTGGCGATGATCGTCGACGCCGTGCACCGGTGGGCCGCCAGGGCCGAGCCGGACCCGGACGTGCAGATCCGCCGCATCGACGCACAGATCGCCGAACTCCAGGCCGAGCGCGACCGTCTGGCGACCGGTGATGCCCCGACCACCGTCGACGACGACCGGATGCGCGACGGGTACACGAACATCACCGACCTCATCCGCCAGCTCCCGAGCGACTTCAAGCGCGTCGAGGAAGCCGTCGCGTCGATGCACCGCGAGATCGTCGAGGACTTCCGGAACGAGGTCCGTCCGATCGGCGAGATCCTCGACGACTACCTCGCCCGGACGGACACGCTCATGGAGGCCACGCCGGAGGGCCGTGCGTTCGAGGGCGCCTTCGAGCTCCTCCGCGACGACGCCCTGCTCCTGCGCCTCCGCGACGACATCGCGACGATCCTCGAGCACCCCTTCGCCGAGTCCCTCAACGCCGCGGAGCGTCGGGCGTTCCGCAACACCGTGAGCATCCTGCGGCAGGGCATCGAGGACGTCCTCGCTCAGCGTCGCCTGCTCACCGGCACGCTCCGCGACCAGATCGTCGCGCACGACGTCGTCCGCGACCGCGAGCTCGACGCGGTCCTGCGGAGCGTGAACCGCCGGCTCGCGACGCTCATGGGCGACGGCAGCGCCCGCGGCACCCTCCCCCTGGAGCTCCTGCCGCCGGTGGCCGAGATCGGCACCCTGCGCGAGCGCTTCTACGACCCGGACACCGAAGCCGTCCCGCCGCCCATCGAGGAACCGGACGACGACGTCTTCGACGAGATCGACGTCGACTCGCTCCGGCGACACGGCGGACCACTACTGACCGAACTCCGCGCAGCGCTCCGGTTCAGCACCGCGGCCACCAGCGACGGCGCGTTCCACGAGCTCCCCCCCGAGCAGCGGCGCCCCGTCGAGCTGTTCGGGCTGGCGCACCTGCTGACCGGTCGCGACGACTTCGAGACCGCGGCCGCAGCCGTCGCGCACGAGACCGTGCGCCCGGACGGCACGGCGGTCGCCTTCACCATGCCGACGGCCGCGTTGACCCCGCGGGATCCGTCCGCAGACGACGACACCACCCTGGAGGCTCGGTGACCGACACGACGTCAGCTCCCGTCGACGAGACGGACGAGTACGACGACCCCACTCCCGTGGAGCAGGACGACGAGCGTGACGAGTCCAGCTTCGCCCTCTTCGAGGGCGACGAGGGCCGACTCGACGAGCCCCAACGTCGCGCCTTCGTCGCGTTGCTCCGGCACTCGTACATCAGCGCGCGCACGCACGCGGACGAGTGGCGCGCGGTCCTCGACGCCGAGTACCAGCTCCGGTCCCGGCTGAACGACCTGTTCCTCGAGCTGCACGTGGACCGGGACCGCGAGGTCGCGTGGAAGCGCCAGGCCCGGTCGGAGAGCCAGCGCCGCGGCTTCCCGACGCTCCTCCGGGACGTCCCGTACACGCGCGAGGAGACGATCGTCCTCGTCTACCTCCGCATGCGACTCCGCGCAGACGCCCGACCGGGACCGGACCAGGTCGTCGTCGACCGGGCCGAGATCCTCGGGCACGTCGCCGGCTTCCGGCCCGCCACGGCGACCGACAAGACGCGCGACGAGAGCCGGGTCGCGAAGGCCATCGACCGCCTCGTGACCGCGCGGGTGCTCCTCAAGACGAGCGACCCCGACCGCTTCCGCATCGCGAGCGTCGTCGAGGTCCTGCTCCCCCTGGAGCGGCTCCTGGAACTGGATACGTGGTTGTCCAACGTGACCACCGGCGGGGGCTCCGAGCCTGACGAAGCCGAGCCGAGCCTCCAGGCCGACACCGACGATACGGAAGACGAGGACGAGTCGTGACCGACTTCCGGATGGACACCGCCGGCATGCCGGCGCTCTTCGACACCGTCGCGCAGTGGCGCGCCGAGTCCATGCAGGTCGTCAACTGGGGCGGCTTCCACGGCCACCGCCGCGTCGAGCTGTCCGGTGCCGCGACGCTCATCTCCGGCGCCTCCGGTACCGGCAAGTCGACGCTCATGGACGCGTACCTGGCCGTGATGATGCCGTCCGACGTGCCGTTCAACGGCGCCTCGAACGACGCGACCACCGGGCGGGCGCGGAGTGCGGACCAGCGCAACCTGCTGACGTACCTGCGCGGAAAGGTCGACTCCCGCCGCGACCCGGAGTCCGGTGCGCTGCGCGACGTGAACCTCCGCGGTGACGAGACCGCGACGTGGGGCGCGGTCGCCGTCACGTTCCGGAACGACGACGAACGACAGTTCACGGTGCTGCGCGCGTACATCGTGCCGAAGCGTGCCCGCGGCGTCGGCGACATCCAGATGACGATGGCGACCGTCGACGACGACTTCGACCTGCGTCGGCTCGAGGACTTCGTGCCGTCCCGGTTCAGCCACCTCGAGCTCACCGGACGCGTACCGGGGCTCGTCATCCGCGACACCTACCAGGAGCTCGCGTACACGCTGCAGACGCGGCTCGGGATCGGCGACTCCGGCGGCGGCAACCGGGCGATGCGCCTGCTCGCGCGCATCCAGGCCGGGCAGCACATGCCGACGGTCGACTCGCTGTACAAGTCGCTCGTGCTCGAGACCCCCGGCACGTACGAGGCAGCCGACCGGGCGCTCGCGCACTTCGCCGCGCTCGACGAGGCGTACGAGGCGATGGACACCGAGGAGCGCAAGGTCGCGATCCTCTCCCCCATCACCGAACTGCACCTGGAGATCGAGCGGTCCCGCGCCGCCGCCGAGGCCCTCGACGGCATCGCCACCGGGTCCGAGGTGTCCCCGTTCGCACACTGGACGGCCACCAGGAAGCGTGCGCTGCTCGACGACGAGGTCTCGCGCAACTCGCGCTCCCGGACCGTCGCACGAGCCGAGGTCGAGGCGGCGTCCGCCCGCCACGCCGCGGTCGAGATCGAGCTGCGGGAGGCCGAGGCTCGACTCCGAGACTCCGGCGGCAACGCGCTCGCCCAGCTCGAAGACCGCATCGACCGTGGCACACGCGAGCGCGAGGTCGTGCTCCGTGCACGCGAGGCGTTCGAGTCACGGACCGCACTGCTCGGCGAGATGCCGACGACCGAGACCGCCTTCGGCACGGCCCAGCGGGACTCGCACGAGTTCCTCGGCATGTTCGGTGCCACCCGCGCCGCGCTCGACGAGCGTCGGGACGCCCTGACGCGGGAGGAGTACCCGCTCCTCGACCGTGAGCGGTCTCTGCGACAGGAGCGCCAGTCGCTCGAACACCGGCAGGGCGCGATGCCGCTGCCGATGCACGAGGCGCGGGTGGCCATGGCGAACGCCGCCGGCATCGACCCGTCGTCGCTGCCCTTCGTCGCCGAGCTGCTCGACGTCCTCCCCGGTGAAGAGCGGTGGCGCACGGCGATCGAGTCGGTGCTCGCACCCGTCGCCCGCACGCTGCTCGTCGACCAGGACCAGCTCGACTCCTTCAGCGCCGCCATCGACTCGCTGCGCATCGGTGTGCGGGTGCAGTTCGAGGGCGTCCCGTCCGGTCCGCACCTGGACCTCGACGGCGACGCGGCGATGGTGTCCGGCAAGCTCGCGATCAAGGACTCGCCCTTCAGCACGTGGGTCCGCTCGCGCATCGAGTCCGACCGGATCGACGCCCGCTGCGTGTCCTCCGCCGCCGAGCTGGGTGATGGCGGCCGCCGGGTGACCGAGTCCGGGCAGCTCCGCGACGGCCGGCGTGGCGCGCACGGCGACCGCCGCCAGGCGAACGTCATCGGCTTCACGAACGAGGCACGCGTCGTCGCCGTCGAGACCGAACTCGCCTCCATCGCCGAGGACCTCACCACGCTCGAGGCCCGCCGGACCGACGTCGCGCAGGACATCGCGGCGCTCGAGGCCCTCCGAGCAGCCCACCAGCACCGGGTCGACACGACGTGGGAGAGCATCGACGTCGCCGGCGTCGACGCCTCACTGACGCGCCTGGCGGAGGAACGGGAGGCCGTGCTCGCCGCCGACGACGGGCTGCGGACACTCCGCGCGTCCGTCGCGAAGCTGCGAGCGGCACTCGACGAGGCCTCCGACCGTCGATCGGCCGCGCGGCTCACGGTCACACGGCTCGAGGAGCGTCACGCGGTGCTCGTCGACGGGCAGGACGCGGCCGCCGAGATCCTCGAGCGCTTCGAGTCCTCGCCGGCCGCGGTGCCGGACGAGGAACAGGCGCACCTGCTCGAGGAGACGTTCGAGGAGGTCGGCGCACCGGACACGGTCGACGGGTTCGACGACGCGGCGAAGCGACTGCGCCGGCGACTCGAGGAACGACTCTCGCAGGCGCTCGACGGTGCGGCATCGGCGTCCAACGCCATGACGTTGACCTTCCAGCGCTACCAGGACGCGTGGCACGACCCGAACCTCGGCACCGGCGTCGCGTCGTACCCGGACTACCGCGCGATCCTCGACCAGATCGTGGCGACGGGCCTGCACGCACGCCGCAGCGAGTGGCGTCGACGCCTGTCGCAGTGGAGCGGCGAGGACCTGGTCCCGCTCGCCGGGGCGTTCGACCGTGCGGTCGTCGAGATCGAGGAGCGGCTCGAGCCGGTCAACGAGATCCTCCGCGACCTGCCGTTCGGTGCGAACCGGGACCGCCTGAAGATCGTCATCCGCCGGGTCACGCGCGAGGACGTCTCGCAGTTCCGTCGCGAGCTCCGTGCGCTGTCCGCCTCGGTCGACGCGGAGCTCACCGACGACGTCCTCGAGACCCGGTTCCGACGGCTCCGGCGATTCATGGCGGTCATCCGCGTCGACGCCGATGCCCCGCGCGGGCGGACCACCCAGCGCGACGCCGTGCTCGATGTCCGTCGGCACATGGAGATCACCGCCGTGCGGTACGACACCGACGGCAACGACCTCGGCGTGTACTCCTCCCTCGGCGACAAGTCCGGTGGCGAGACGCAGGAGCTCGTCGCGTTCATCGTGGGTGCAGCGCTCCGCTACCAGCTCGGCGACGAGACCCGGCCCCGGCCGCGGTTCGCGCCGGTGTTCCTCGACGAGGCGTTCATCAAGGCGGACTCGGAGTTCGCCGGGCGTGCCGTGACGGCGTGGCTCCGGCTCGGGTTCCAGCTCGTGGTCAGTGCACCGCTCGACAAGGTCACGGCGCTCGAACCCTCGATGGAGCGGCTGCTCTCGATGCGCAAGCACCCCGACACCGGCCACTCGTCCATCACCGAGATCGTGCGCGTCCCGTCGTCACGGTAGCGTGACGGCGTGATCTGGAACCGGAGACACCGACCGAGCGACGACGACCTGCGCGGACCCGGCGGAGCGGGGCTCGGGATCGGTGCACTGGTCCGCGTGGTGGACACCACCGAGGGCGGCGAGCAGTGGGTCGAGGCGGACGGCAGCCCGGAACCGATCGGCCTCATCGTCGCGCCGGGCGGCAACCAGATCGTCGGGTACCCCGGCGTCGGCGAGCCGCTGTCGTGGACCGTCGCGTTCGACGAGCCCGTGTACACGAAGGACGGCCGCGGCCCCTTCGAGCGCGCGACCGTCCTGAGTCGTCAGCTGGTGCCGGTGGAGGCCTAGTACTCCTCGGAACCGCTCTTCATCATGGCGCTGATGGCCATGCACGTGAACACACCACCGACGACGCCGATGCCGATGACGACTGCTCCGACGAGCTCCAGCATGTGATCTCTCCTCGTTCAGGGGGCCGTTGTCCAGCGGGTCGCTGTGGCCACGTCCAGGCTATCGGATCCCGCGCATCAGGCGGAGCACCGGGCGGGCGGACACGAGGAGCAGCACACCGACCGCGACGGCGACGAGGCCGAGGATCGCGAAGTACGGCGCCTCGTGCTTCGGGTCGTAGTACTTCGACAGCACGCCCGTCACCGCGGTGCCGAGCGACACCGACAGGAAGAACAGGGCGACCATCTGCGTCTGGAACTTCGGCGGGGCGAGCTTCGTCGCGACGGACTGCCCGATCGGGGACAGCAGGAGTTCCGCGATCGTGAAGACGAGCAGGATGCCGACGAGCACGAGCACGGGCGTGCCGTTCTGCCCGGTGCCGACGAAGGGCAGGAAGAGCAGGAAGGCGATGCCCATGATCCCGGTGCCGAGCGCGAACTTCGTCGGGGTGGACGGCTGGCGGTCGCCGAGCTTGGTCCACATCGCCGCGAAGACGCCGGACAGGACGATGATCATGATCGGGTTGATCGACTGCACCCACGACACCGGCATCTCCCACCCGTAGATGCTCCGGTCGAGGCGCTGGTCGGAGTAGATCGTCACGACGGTGAACTGCTGCTGGTAGAGCGACCAGAACACGGCGCTGCCGATGAACAGCGGGATGAAGGCGAACACCCGGGAGCGCTCGTCCTTCGTGAGCCCGCTCGACAGGATCACGACGAAGTAGACGATCGTCGCGACGATGACGATGCCGACCACGACGAGCGGCAGGTTGTCGACGTTGAGCAACCCCGTCAGGACGGCGACGACGACGACCGCGAGGCCGACGAGCACGAGGACCCCGACCATCGGGTAGCGGCGCTTCTCGAGCGGGTTCGTGACGTGCCGGACGCTCTCGGGCAGCTTGCCGCGGCGGATGCCGTACTGGACCAGGCCGGCCGCCATGCCGACGGCGGCGAGCCCGAAGCCGAAGTGGAAGCCGAGGGACGACTGCAGCAGTCCGGTGAGGATCGGACCGAAGAACGCGCCGATGTTGACGCCGAGGTAGTACAGCGAGAACCCGGCGTCGCGACGCGGGTCCTCCTTCGAGTACAGCCCGCCGACGATGGTGGTCGCCGTGGCCTTGAGTCCGCCGGACCCGAGCGCGATGAGCACCAGGCCGACGCCGACGCCCGTGACGCCCGGCAGCACGGCGAGGGCGATGTGTCCGCACATCACGACGATGGCGCTCGCGAACAGCGTCCGGTCCGCCCCGATCAACCGGTCGGCGATCCACGCCCCGATGATCGTGAAGAGGTACACGGCACCGCCGTACGCCCCCATGATCCCGGTCGCGACGTGCTCGTCGATGCCCAGGCCGCCCCGCGAGACGGTGTAGTACATGTAGATGAGGACGATGCCCTGCATCCCGTAGAACGAAAACCGCTCCCACAGTTCGACCGCGAACGGTGTGGACAGCTCGAAGGGCTGCCCGAAGAACGTCCGTCCGTGCTGCTGCGTGTCGTGCCCGGGGGCAGAGGTGCCTGACATGGCGGCCAGTCTGCCCCGCTGACAGGGGGCGCGCCCAATCGCCGAGCGGTCCTCACACCACACGGGTGCGATGTGATTGGAGGGTTCCCACGACCGGTGCGCTCCGTCATGCGCGCCGTGTTGTCGGCCGCGCACGGCTCTCGTGCGGCACTCGGCCCGGGTGCCTAGGTTGGAACGGCAACACCAGCAGCACGAGGACAGAGCAGTTCAGGAGAGCGCACGATGGTCGACACCGCACCCGTCACGAGCACCGGCAGCACCGGCAGCACCGGCAGCGCAGGCAGCACCGGCAGCGCAGGGACCCCGAAGGCCGACGCCGCCGGAGACCCGGCCGCCGGCACCCCGAAGGCCGGCACCGACACGGACGTGCGCATCGACGTCGACCTGCTCGCGGAGCACCTGCTCGGCCGCTGGGCCGAGGACCGCCGCATCTCCCGCCGCCTGGTCCGCGACCCCGCCCTGCACAAGGTCGAGGGGCTCACGATCGCCGAACACCGCGCCCGCGCGTTCGACCAGCTCCGCATCCTGCAGGAGAACGGCGCCATCCAGCGTCCCTACCCGCCGGAGCTCGGCGGCCAGGACAACCACGGCGGCAACCTCGCGGCCTTCGAGGAACTGACCACCGCCGACCCGTCGCTCCAGATCAAGGCCGGCGTGCAGTGGGGGCTCTTCGGCTCCGCGGTCCACCACCTCGGCACCGAGCGGAACCACCGCGAGTTCCTCCCCGGCATCATCGCGTTCGACGTCCCCGGGTGCTTCGCCATGACCGAGACCGGCCACGGCTCCGATGTGCAGAACATCGCGACGACGGCGACGTACGACGCGGACACGCAGGAGTTCGTCGTGCACACGCCGTTCCGCGGCGCGTGGAAGGACTACATCGGCAACGCCGCACTGCACGGCAGGGCCGCGGTCGTGTTCGCGAAGCTCGTCACCCAGGGCGTCGACCACGGCGTGCACGCCTTCTACGTGCCCCTCCGCGACGACGACGGTGAGTTCCTGCCCGGTGTCGGTGGCGAGGACGACGGCGTCAAGGGCGGCCTGAACGGCATCGACAACGGCCGCCTGCACTTCGACCACGTCCGGGTCCCCCGCACGAACCTGCTGAACCGCTACGGCGACGTCGCCGAGGACGGCACGTACTCGTCGCCGATCGAGTCCCCCGGTCGTCGGTTCTTCACGATGCTCGGCACCCTCGTGCAGGGCCGTGTCTCGCTCGACGGCGCAGCGGTGGTGGCGCAGAAGATCGGCCTGCAGATCGCGCTCACGTACGCGATGCAGCGCCGACAGTTCCCCACCGGCGGCGGTGAGGAGGGCGTCCTGCTCGACTACGGTCGCCACCAGCGCCGGCTCATCCCCCGACTCGCGACGGTGTTCGCGCAGTCGTTCGCACACGAGAAGCTCCTGCGCACCTTCGACGACGTCTTCAGCGGCCGACTGGACACCCCGGAACGCCGCGAGGACCTGGAGACCGAGGCGGCCGCGTTCAAGTCGATGTCGACCTGGTACGCGCTCGACACCCTGCAGGAGTGCCGCGAGGCCTGCGGCGGTGCCGGCTTCCTCGCCGAGAACCGGCTCACGAGCCTCCGCGCCGACCTCGACGTCTACGTGACGTTCGAGGGCGACAACACCGTGCTCCTCCAGCTCGTCGGCAAGCGGCTCCTCACCGAGTTCCGCAAACAGGCACCGCGCGACGCCGCGTCGACCGCGAAGTTCGTCGCCGCCCAGGTCGGCACGAAGCTCGCCGACGCGAGCGGCATCCGGCGCCTCGGGCAGACCGCGAAGGACCGCGGGTCGCTCGCCGCCAGCGTGGCCGACCTCCGTGACCCCGCGACGCAGCGCGACCTGCTCAGCGGCCGCGTGGACACGATGGTCGCCGAGATCGGCATGCGGCTGAACACCGCGGGCAAGGACCGTGCACGCCAGGCCCTGCTCCTCAACCGGTCGCAGCACGAGCTCATCGAGGCGTCGAAGGCGCACGCGGAGCTCATGCAGTGGGAAGCGTTCACCGACGCCATCGAGGAGGTCCCGGTGGGCGACACCCGCCGCGCGCTGGTCTGGCTCCGCGACCTGTTCGCGCTCGGGCTGCTCGAACAGCACCTCGAGTGGTACCTGCTGCACGGACGGCTGTCCGCACAGCGTGCCCGTGCGGTGTCGGCGTACATCGACCGGCTCATCGCCCGGATCCGTCCGCTCGTCCCCCAGCTCATCGAGTCGTTCGGCTACGAGCCGGAGCACGTCCGCGCGCCGATCGCCCTCGGCGCGGAGCAGCGGCGCCAGGACGAGGCCCGTGCGTGGTTCGCCGCCGAGCGCGCCGCGGGACGACTGCCGGAACAGGAGAAGAAGCCCCGTCCGTGATCAACCTCAGTGGGTTGATCTTGGCATTATCAACCTTGTATGGTTGATCGCGGAGGTGGCCATGTACGCACTCACCGTCGACCAGGTCGACAGTCGGCACGGCGACGACCGCGTCGAGGGGACCATGCGCGAACTCCTCGGCGCGCTCGACGACGTCGTGCTCGCACCCGAACGCACCGCCGGCGACGAGTTCCAGCTGCTGACGAGCTCGCCGGAGACCACCCTCGACGCGCTGCTGCGACTGACCCGGACCGGTGGGTGGAGCATCGGCATCGGCATCGGCGACGTGGACGAGCCACTGCCCGCCTCCACCCGAGCCGCGTCCGGTTCCGCGTTCATCCGTGCACGCGACGCCGTGGAGCGGGCGAAGCGCAGCCCGGAGCACCTCGCGGTCGAGATCGACCCGGATCGGCGACTGCGGGGGAACGACGTCGAGCCGATCCTCCGACAGACCGTGCGGCTCCGTTCCCGACGATCGCCGGAAGGCTGGCAGCTCGCCGACCTGCTCGCGAAGGGGGTGTCGCGTCCCGATGCCGCCGAGGCGCTCGGCATCACCCCCCAGGCGGTCGCGAAACGGTTCGCCGCCGCGGACCTGCGTGACGAGGACGTCCTGCACGCAGCCCTCGTCCGGCTGCTCGCGGACGCGGACGAACCGGCATGATCGGCGTGGAAGCAGCCTGGATCGGCTTCGTGGTCGTCACGCTCGCGGCCGCCGTCTTCTCCGTGCTCCCCCGGCTCGGCCCCGTGGTCCGCGCGGTACCCGCCGCGGTCATCGTGCTCGGCGCACTCCTCCTGACGGCGTTCGACGTGCGACCGGATCCGCCGTCCACGGTGCTCGGCACCCTCGCGGCGTTGAGCGTCGCGCTCCTCGGCATCGTCTCGGGCAGCGCCGTCACGAACGCCGCGCTCCGGCTCTCGACGCGGACCACGATCCCCGCCGGGACGCACGGCGGCATCCTCGTGGTCGCGTCGGGCGGTCCCAGCGCGCGTGGCGCCACCGCGACGGGAGCGACGCCGACGACGCGGGAGGTCCTCCGCGGCGGTGCCGCCATCGGGGACCTCGAGCGCTTCGCCGTGATCGGGGCGGCGGCCATCGGTCACCTGGAGCTCATCGCGGCGGTGATCGCGATCAAGGGGCTCGGCCGGTTCTCCGAGCTCGACAGTGCCGAGGCGCGGGAACGCTTCATCGTCGGCACCCTGACGAGCATGCTCTGGGCGGGCGCGGCAGCGGCGGCGGTCCTGCTCCCCTGAGCGTCAGTCCGCGGACGAGGACGAGGAGGAGGACGGCGACGACGAGCCGGCTCCGCCGCCGAGCGCTTCGCGCAGTCGCGCCTCGGCGTCGTCGGACGCGGTCTGCGTGGCCTCGACGTTGGCCTCGGCGACGGCCCGGACGACCTCTTCGCGCTGGATCTTCACGCCCCGCGGCGCATCGATCCCGATGCGCACGCCGTCGCCGCGGGAGTCGAGCACCGTGATGACGATGTCGTCCCCGATGAGGATCCGCTCGCCGACCTTCCGCGTGAGTACCAGCACCCGCACAGCCTAGCGACCGCCGGAAGCAATCCGTCAGAGCACGCGGACCGGCAGGCCGAGTTCGTGCACGGAGTCCGGCGTCGCGGTCTCGGACGCCCCGATCGACAGCACGCCGGCCACGGTCACCGCGGCCGCCACCGCCGACACCATCGCCCGGCTGTCCTCGGTCTTCCGCCCGGCGTCGACGACGACCCACACCTGGTCGGGCACGAGGCCGTCGAGCGTGCGGCGGTCGTCCCACGTCGCGACACCGAGCAGCGCGTACCCCTCGCGGACGCCGTCGGCCCTGGCGAGGATCCCGCCACGGCGATCGCTGGCGTCGGTCGCGCGGAGGTCGTGCCGCGCCGCGAACAGGCCGGCGGCGGCGTCGACGTCCCCGGCACGGCCGACGAGGACGACGAGGTCACCGTCCGCCGACAGCACGGCCGGCACCGACGGCCGCCCCGCGGCCAGCGCGCGTCGCGACCCGGCCGCGTCGACGTCGGTGACGGTGGACGGGCCTCCCGGCACCGCCGCGGCACCGGCCTGGAGGCCCGGATCGCCCCCCACGGGACGACCCGCGCCCGCCACGGGGCCGGGTGCGATGCCGTCGGCGACGAACCCGTCGAGCACCGACGCGAACGCGTCGGCCCGCGTCGACGACGTGCCGTCCGCGGCGGCGATGCGGGCCTCGGCCTCGTCGGCGTCCGCCAGCAGGGCGGCGATCCCGACGCGCACGGTCGGGCCGTCGGCGATCGCGACCCGCGCCGTCGGGACGTCGGTGGTGTCGAGCACCTCGACGGTCGCCTCGACGTGCGCACGCCGGAACAGTCCGCCGATCCCGCCGCTCGTGACCTTCTCGGCCGAGACGATCCTGGCTGCGGGGCCGAACTCGGCGCGGACGGCGTCGCGGACGTCGTCGAGCGTCGCGGCGCTACGCTGCAATCGGGTCGGCGGCACGGACCACTCCCACGGTCTCGATGGTGGATCCCGCTGCCGTGGCCTCCTGGTACGAGAGCACGGGCAGGCCGTTCGACTGCGCGGACACCATCCGGTGCACGGCCGGGCGGAGCTGCGGCGCGCAGACGAGCACGGCGGACAGGCCCTGCTCCTCGACGTTCCGGACGGCGTCGCGCACGGAGCCCAGGACCTGCTCGATGCGGTGCGCGTCGAGGACGATCTGTGTCCCCTGCTCGGACGGCCGGAGCCCCTCGAGCATCGACTGCTCGAGCAGCGGGTCGATCATGATGACGCGGAGCACGCCCTCCTCGAGGTGGCGCGCGGGCAGTGCCGGGCCGAGCGCGGCACGTGCGGCCTCGACGAGCCCCTCCGGGTCGGTCGAGACCTTCGCGCGGAGGGTCAGCGCCTCGCAGATCCGGCCGAGGTCGTTGATCGGCACCCGCTCGACGAGGAGCCCCTGCAGGACGCGCTGGAGCTCGGCCATCGAGAGCATCCCCGGGACGAGTTCCTCGACCGCTGCGGGGTTGACCTGCTTGACGCCCTCCGTGAGGACCTTGACGTCCTCGCGCGTGAGCAGCCGTGCGGCGTTGTCGCCGATGACCGCCTGCAGGTGGGTGACGAGGACGGAGACCCGGTCGATCACGGTGGCACCGGTCATCTCCGCGGCGTGCCGGAGCTCGGCGGGGACCCACTTGCCCGCGAGCCCGAACACCGGCTCGACGGTGGCGTCGCCGGGGAGCCCGTCGAGCTGGTCGCCGAGCGCCAGGACGCTGCGTGCCGGAGCCGTGCCACGACCGGCCTCGACGCCGGCGATCCGGATCGCGTACGTCGACGGCGGCAGCTCGATGCTGTCCCGGGTGCGGACCGGCGGCACCACGACACCCATGTCCATCGCGATCTTCCGGCGGAGTGCCCGGACCCGACCGAGCAGGTCGTCCGACGCATCGGACACCATGTCCACGAGGTCGGGCGCCAGCAGGATCTCGAGGGCGTGCACGCGCATCTGCTCGACGAGGTCCTCCGGGGTGTCGCCGGCGGGTGCGGCGGCTTCGAGGGCCTGCTGCTGCTCCGCCTGCTGCTCGGCACGGGCGGCGTTCCGCCCGATGCGCCAGCCCGTGAAGAGGAGTGTCGCGCCGACGAGCAGGAACGGCAGGATCGGCATGCCGGGGATGAACCCCATCGCGATCGCGGCCACACCGGCGATCATGAGCGCGTTCTTGGACTGCCCGAGCTGCGTGGCCGCCGACGAACCCATCTCGGACTCGGCGCCCGAGCGGGTCACGATCATGCCGGTCGAGACGGCCATCAGGAGCGCGGGGATCTGGGTGACGAGCCCGTCGCCGATCGTCAGGATGCCGTACTTCGACAGCGCGTCCGTGATCGAGAGGCCGTTCTGCAGCATCCCGATCGCGATGCCGCCGATCAGGTTGATGACGATGATCAGGATGCCGGCGATCGCGTCGCCCTTGACGAACTTCGACGCACCGTCCATCGCGCCGTAGAAGTCGGCCTCGGCGGAGACCGCCGCACGACGTTCCTTCGCCTGCACGTCGGTGATGAGTCCGGCGTTCAGGTCGGCGTCGATCGCCATCTGCTTGCCGGGCATCGCGTCGAGGGTGAAGCGTGCTCCGACCTCGGCGACACGCTCGGCGCCCTTCGTCACGACGACGAACTGGATGACGACGAGGATCAGGAAGATCACCGCGCCGATGATGATCGAGCCGGAGACCGCGACGTGGCCGAACGCCTGGATGACGTCGCCGGCGAAGCCCTCGCCGAGCACGAGCCGCGTCGAGGCGACGTTGAGCCCGAGCCGGAACAGCGTCGCGACGAGCAGCAGCGACGGGAACACCGAGAAGTCGAGCGGCTTCTTCACGAACAGCGTCGTGAGCAGGATCACCAGCGCCAGCAGGATGTTGCAGATGATCAGGAAGTCCAGCAGGAAGGACGGCACCGGCAGGATCAGCAGCAGGATGATGCCGACGATGAAGACCGGGACGGCGAGCTTCGGCAGGTCCTTGCGGTTCATGCTGGTACCCCTTCGGAACGGTTCGGGCGGAGCTTGCGGGGGCGGAGGTCCCCGGTCAGGGTCGCCGGGTCGAGGACGGTGGCGACCTCGTCCGGCGTGGTCGGCCGCGGCGGTGCGTGCGTGCCGGCTGCCGCGCCCTTCGCTTTGAGCGCCATCACGAAGGAGAGCACCCGCGCGACCGGCGTGTAGAGGTCGACGGGGACCTCCTGCCCGAGCTCGCACGCGGCGTGCAGGGCACGGGTGAGCGGGACGTCGCGGACGATCGGCACCCGGGCTTCCAGCGCTCGGTCACGGATGAGCGACGCGACGGGACCCGCGCCCTTCGCGACGACGCGCGGTGCGGACTTGCCCGGCTCGTACTTGAGTGCGACGGCGTAGTGCGTCGGGTTCGTCATCACGACGTCCGCGGTGCCGATCGACTGGATCATCCGGTTGCGGCTCATCGCGAGCTGCCGGGAACGCCTCTGGCCCTTGACGAGCGGGTCGCCCTCTGCGGTCTTGTTCTCGTCCTTGACCTCGCGCTTGGTCATCATGGTGCGCTTGCGGTTCCGGCGGATCACGACGAACACGTCGAGCGCGGCGAGCACCAGACCGGCGGCGATGGCGGCGCGCAGCAGGGTTCCCGCACCCTCACCGGCGGCGGCGAGCACCGCGGACAGGGGCAGCGAGCCGCTCGTCATCAGCACGGGGACGAGCCCCTGGACGGCGAACCAGAGGACGAGGCCGACGACCGCGGTCTTCACGAGGGCCTTCACGCCGTTCCAGAGCGCCTGGGTGCCGAACACCCGCTTGATGCCCTGCACGGGGTCGAAGTGCTCCGGCGTCGGGGCCAGGGAACGGAAGTGCACGCCGCCCTGCGCGACGGCGGCGGCGGTGACGCCGACGAGCACCACGAGGAGCATCGGGCCGAGCGTCGCGGCGATGGAGCCCATCGCCTCGTCGAACACCCCGCGCATCGTGCCGATCGTCGGGTTGGCGATGACGACGCGCACGGCGTCCAGCTGCGCCTGCCCCGCTGCAGCCGCCTTGCCGATCGTCGCCGGCACCATGAGCGCGGCGACGGCGATGCCGATCCACGCGCCGAGGTCCTGGGAACGGCCGAGCTGACCCTTCCTGTGGACCTCCTTCATCCGCTTGGAGGTGGCCTTCTCGGACTTCTCACCGGAGTCGGACATGCTCACCCCCTCCCCGTGATCGCCTGCACGGCGTCACCGGTCAGCGACGAGACGATCGACGGCAGCGCCATGAACAGCGCACCGGCGAAGATCACGGTCAGCCCGATCTTGATCGGGAAGCCCATCTGGAAGGCGTTGAGCGCCGGTGCCACGCGGGTCAGGAGCCCGAGGCCGACGTCGGCGAGGAACAGCACGACGACGAGCGGGCCGGCGATCTGCAGCGTCGCGAGGAACATCTGTGACAGCGCCGTGACGAGCACGGACGCCACCCCGCCGAGCGCGAACGAACCGTCCACGAGCGGGACCGCGTCGAACGACCGGACGAGTCCGGCGACGATGAGCTGGTACCCGCCGGACGCGAACAACAGCGCGAGCGCGGCCATCTGGAAGAGCCGGGTGAACTGCGCGCCGTTGACCTGCGACTGCGGGTCGTACGCCTGCGCGAGCGTGAACCCGCCGAACAGGTCGATGAGCGCGCCGGCGGACTGCACGGCCGCGAACACGAGGTACACCAGGAAGCCGAGCACCAGGCCGACGACGAGCTGTGTGACGAGGGCGATGACGAACGCCCCGGTGTCGAGCGATTCGTACCCGGCGGTGACGCGTGGTGCGACGCCGACGGCGAGGCCGAGCGCCAGGATGACCTTCACCGTCGCGGGGAACGCCTTGTACGAGAACGGCGGCGCGATCACGAAGAACGCGATCATCCGCACGCCCGCGAGCATGGTGCCCTCGAGCGAGTCGAAGTCGATGGCGAGCTCCATCAGCCCACCCCGAGGAGCTTCGGGATCTGGTCGAACGCGAAGTGCGTGAACGCGACCATCTCCGAGATCATCCAGTTGCCGCACACGACGAGCGCGACGGCGACCGCCAGGGCCTTCGGGACGAACGAGAGCGTGACCTCCTGGATCTGCGTGACCGACTGGAACAGCGAGATCGCGAAGCCCACGACGAGCGACGTCACGAGGACGGGTGCTGCGAGCTTGCCCGCGACCATGAGGGCCTGCAGGACGAGATCGATGACGGCTTGCTGGTCCACTAGTGCACCACCTGGTAGCTCTCGATGAGCGACTTGATGATGAGCCCCCACCCGTCGACGAGCACGAACAGCAGGATCTTGAACGGCAGCGAGATCATCACCGGCGGGAGCATCATCATGCCCATCGACATGAGCGCCGCGGAGACGACGAGGTCGATGACGAGGAACGGGATGAAGATGACGAACCCGATGATGAACGCGCTGCGGAGCTCGGAGATGATGAACGCCGGGATGACGGTCGTCATCGGCACGTCGGCCATCGTCTTCGGGTTGTCCTGACCGGCAGCGCGGGTGATGAGCGCGACGTCCTCCTCGCGCGTCTGGTGCAGCATGAAGGTGCGGAGCGGCTTCGTGCCGATGTCGACGGCCTGCTGGAAGTCGAGGTGCCCGGCCAGGTAGGGCTGGAGCGCGTCGTCGTTGATGTGCCCGATCACCGGCGCCATCACGAACAGCGACAGGAAGAGCGCCAGGCCAGCGAGCACCTGGTTCGGCGGGATCGACTGCAGCGCGAGCGCGTTCCTGGTCATCGCGAGGACGACGAAGATCTTCGTGAACGACGTCATCATCAGCATCAGCGCCGGGGCGACGCTCAGCAGCGTGATCCCGATGAGCGTCACGACGGCCGAGGACGGCTGCCCGTCCGGGCCGTTCACGCTGACGGAGAACCCGCCGGTGGACGGCGACGCCGGGGCGGAGGGCGTGGCCGGCGCGGTCGGCTGGACGACCCCGGTCGCGTGTGCGCCGGTCGCGGTGAGCATGAGGAACCCGGCGACCATCGCCAGCCCGAGCAGGACCAGCAGGACGACTCGCCCGGTGCGCGCGGCCGTCACCCGGCCCGCCGGGAACGGAGGGCGGCGGCGGCCTGCCGCCAGGTGTCGGCGGACAGGATCGACCCCTGGAGCTGCGCGGACGTCGGGACGGCGCGGCGGTCACGGTTCCGGGGACGCATCGGCAGGTCGGTCGGGAGGCTCGTGGCGGCGTCGGTCTGCACGGCCAGTTCCTGACGGAACTGCTCCGCCGACGGGGTCGGACGCACGGGCAGCGCGACCGGACCGGTCACGATCGTGAGTTCCGGCGCGGGTGCCTCACCGCTCGTGAGCAGGCTGACGCCGTGCTCGGTCACGCCGAGGACGAGACGCTCCCCCTCGACGTCCACCACGACGACGCTCGCCTTGCCGCCGATGCCCTGTCGGGCGACGACCTCCACCGCGGCGGAACGACGTCCGCGCGGCTTCTTCCCCGCGCCGAACTGGCCCTTCGACACGCGGCGGTGCAGCACCCACATCAGGGCGAGCACGACGCCGAGCGAGAGCGCGACGCGGAGGGTGATGACGAGCGTGTCCACGTCGGGTCAGAGGCTTTCGGCGACGTCGAGGATCTTCGTGATGCGGACGGCGTAGTCCTGGTCGACGACGACGACCTCGCCGTGCGCGATGAGCCGGCCGTTGAGCAGCACGTCGGCGGGAGCACCGGCGGAGCGGTCGAGTTCGACGACGGCGCCCGGCTCCATGCCGAGCACGTCGCGGACGGACATCCGGGTGCGACCGATCTCGACCGTCAGGGTCATCTCGACGTTGTTGATCCGGCCGAGGTTGCCGGCGGGGATCGACACGTGCTGCACGGGCGCGGCGCCGACGGTGCCGTTCTCGCGGATGCGGATGCCGAACCAGCCGCCGGGGAGCCCGCCGGCGGTGAGTTCGAACACCACGGTGTCCGGGTCGGCGAACAGCGACGCGGCGGACTCACGACGGGCCTCGCCGAGGACGCCGACACCGAGCGCCGACACTGCACCCTCGAGTGACGGACGGAGGACGTCGGTGACCGCCACGAGGCCGTGGTCGGTGCCGCCGGCGGCGGCGATCTGGTCCAGGTCGGTCAGGACCACCGCGAGGTCCGCGGACAGCCCGCCGACGAAGGACGCGACCACCCCGTCGACCGCAGCCTCCAGGACGGCGGCGGTCGGGCCTCCCGGCAAGGCCAGCGCGCGGAGGGGCGCCGCCGTCGGGAGCTGCGCGACGAGCGCCTCGGCGGCGCCGGTGTGGAGGGTGGTGGTGGCGGTCATGCGGGGAGCTCCGATGTGGTGGTGACGACGATGCCGGCGAGGCGCGAGCCGTTCGCGCCGACGGCGGCGGTGCCGACGGGCTCGCCGTCGACCGCGATGGTGAGGGGACGGTGCTGCGGGTGCGGCAGCGGCAGCAGGTCGCCGACGGCGAGGCGCAGGACCTGCGACGGCAGGACTGCGGCCGGGGCGAAGCGCAGCGAGACGCCGACGGGGACGCTCGCGAGCTGGGCGTCCAGGAGCACGCGTGCGTCGGCGGACGACACGGTGGCCGCGGCCTCGCCGAGCTGCGGGAGCACGGCCTCGGCCGGCAGGGCGAGTGTGCCGGGGGCGATGCGGTCGCCGACGCGGATCTCGAAGGACGCCACGATCATCAGGTCGCCCTTCTGCGCGGCCTGGGCGAACTGCGAGTTGTACTGGAACCCGCCGACGGTGACGTCGTGCGTGAGGAGCCCGCCGAACGAGTACCGGAGGTCGTCGAGGGCGTCCTCGATGATCTTCCGCACGAGGGCCTGCTCGATCGGGGTGAAGGTGCGGTCGGGTGCCGGCAACGGCTTCGAGGCGCCGAGCGCGTGCGACACCCACGTCAGGGCGGCGTCGAGCGGGATCTGCAGCACGCCCTTCGGGGTCGTGTCGGCGATCGGCAGCAGCGCCATGCCCGTGAGCGCCGGCAGGGACGCGGCGTACTCGTCGTACGTCATCATCTGGACCTGCTCGCACGTGACCTGACTGACCACGCGGACCTTGGCGGTCAGCTGGGTGCCCCACTGCCTGGCGAAGGTCTCGAAGGCGAGCTCGAGGACCCGCGCGTGCTCGCGGGCGAGCGTCGACGGGCGCGCGAAGTCGTACACCTCGGGCGCTGGCAGGGTCTCGGTCACGGGTGGGTCTATCGGGTGGACCCGTCCCACCCGTCAGTGCTGTGCCCACTTCTGGGGGCCGGAGGGCGTCACCCGGATCGCGCCCCGTCCTGCGCCTTCGCCAGCGCCGGCATCAGCGCGCTGACGTCCTGGTCGGCGTTCGACAGCACCACGATGTCGACGCGTCGGTTCAGCGCGAGGTCCTGGTCGGTGCTCCCCTTCGCGAGCGGCCGGCTCGACCCGAACCCGACGCTCTGGATCCGGTCGGCCGGCATGCCGCCCCGCTCCACCAGGTCGCGGAGGACCCCGGTCGCGCGGGCCGCGCTGAGCTCCCAGTTCGTCGCGTACGGGGCGGTCGAGTTCCGCTGGTCGGCGTGGCCCTCGACGCTGACGTCGTGGGCGGCCGTCTTCAGGACCGGGGCGATCGCGTCCATGATCGCCTTCGCCTGGTCGGACAGGTCGGCGCTGTTCGTGCCGAAGTACGTCTCGCTGCCGACCAGCCGCACGGTCAGCCCGCGGGCGTCGACGGTGAACTGCACGTTGGTGGTCTGCCCCGCCTTGTCGAGGTTCGCCTTGATCGCCGCCTCGATCGCCTTCAGGTCGTCGAGTTCCTGCTTCGCCGCGGCGACGTCCTGCTTGGTCGCGCTCGCGGGGACGGCCGGGACGGCGGTCGACGCGGGGTCCGTGTTGGTGTCCTTGCTGCCGGACGCCGCGGTGGAGTGGTCGGCCTTCGCGTTGTCGACGGAGTAGCCCTTGCCGTCGGTGACCTCGTTCTTCTTCACGACGGTGCCGCTCGCGGTGTCGATCTTGTCGGTCTTGACCTCGCCGAACCCCGTGGCGAGCGAGGTCTTCAGCGCGATGTACTTCTGCTGGTCGACCGTCGACATCGCGAACAGCACGAGGAACATGCACATCAGGACGGTGATCATGTCCATGTAGGACGCCATCCAGCGCTCGTCGGGGTGCTCTGCCTCGTCGTGACCACCCTTCTTCGACCGTCCACGCCCGCGCCCACGGGGGTTCGCGCTCATCGTCAGGCCGCCAGCTGCTGATCGTCGACGGACTCGCCCTTGCCGGCCTTGCCCTTGCCCTTCGCCGCGGCGCCGTCGCCCCTGGCGGCCGGCGGGACCATCGCCTTGAGGCGCTCACCGAGGAGCCGCGGCTGGCTGCCGGCCTGCACCGCGAGGAGTCCCTCCATCAGGAGCGTCTGGCGGTCGGACTCGAGCTGTGCGAGCTTGCGGAGCTTCCCGCCGATCGGCAACCAGAGGAAGTTCGCGGTGAGGAGGCCCCACAGCGTCGCGACGAACGCGCTCGCGATGAGCGGGCCGAGCTCGTCCGGCTTGCCGAGGTTCGCGAGCACGTGGGTCAGCGACACCACGGTGCCGATGATGCCGACGGTCGGGGCGAAGCCGCCGAGGCCCATGAAGAACGAGCTCGCGCTGCGGACCGGTGCGGCGTTCGACTCGATCTCGTCCTCGAGCAGGATCCGGAGCTCGTCGCCGTCGGTGCCGTCGGCGATGTTCTGCAGCGCCTTCTTCATGAACGGGTCCGAGTGCTTGTCGGCCTCCTGCTCGAGCGCGAGCAGGCCGTTGGCGCGGGCGACCTCGGCGAGGCCCACGACGTCGTCGATGACCGACGCCGGCGGGGTGACCTTGCCGGTGAACGCCTTCGGGACCGACTTGAACGACGCGATGGCGTCCTTCAGCGTGGTGCTCGCGATGCCGCAGCCGATGGTGGCGCCGAACACGAGCAGCATCGGCGCGGGGAGGAACAGGCCGGCGAGCTCGACGTGCTCCATCTCGACCATGCCGAACAGGGCGCCGAAGGCGAGCAGGATCCCGACGATCGTTGCGATGTCCACGTCAGCGCTCCCCGTGCAGCGGTGCGACGGGCGCGAGGACCGGCTGCGGACCCGTGGCACTGCGTGGCTCGGTGCCGTACGCCATCGTGACGATCCGGGCGCGGTACGCGGCGATCCGGTCGATGACCTCTGCCATGGACTCGCGGACGATGTACTTCGCGCCGTCGACCATGATGAGCGTCGTGTCCGGCGTCTCCTGGATGCGCTCCACGAGATCGGGGTTGACAGCGAACCCGCTGCCGTTGAGTCGTGTGACGACGATCATGGCCCGTCCTTGGTGTGTCTCGTCCCCGCCGCCGTCCGTGGGGCAGGGTGTGCGGCCGCCCTTCCGTGGGTGGTCAGCGGTCTCTATCGGCCGCACGGCGCCACGCGTTAGACGCGCGGGCGTCCGCGCAAGTGGGGACCGGCCGTCACCCGATCTCGGGAACGCACGCCGAGCCTCCAGGCCGTGCCCAGGCCGAGTGCACGACCAGCGCAGGTTCGGAGCGCTCCATGGGGTGATGGCCAGATCCCTGCTGACCGTCCCCCTGCTCACCACGACCGCCGTCGCCGCACTCGCCTGGTTCACGCTCGGCCCGGCCGCGGCACTCGCGTTCGTCGCGCTCGCGCTACTCGAGATCGCGATGGCGGCCGACTCGTCGGTCCCGATGGCCGGCATCGCGGGCCGGCTGCACTCCCCGGCACGACGCCTGTTCCTGTCGCTCGGCATCGTCGCCGGCGTCCTCGCGATGCGACTGCTGCTGCCGCCGGCGGCCGTCGCCGTCGGCGACGCCCCCCGCCCCCCCGCGGGCGGGGGCCCCGGCCGGGGTGTCCCCGCGGCCCGA
>JASCOI010000038.1 GCA_029959665.1 Microbacteriaceae bacterium PS02333 | reverse complement strand
GCCGTCCCGGACCCGAACCATGACGGCCGCCCGCGCACCGCGTTCCAGTGGATGAGCGTTCGCCGTTCGGTGGCTCCGGGTTGTCCACTGTCCGCGGACGATCGGGGGGTTGCGGAGCAACAGACAGGGCAGTTCACTCGAAGCGGCAACGTATCCCGGCTCATCAGGGAGGTCAGCATGATGCGTTCGATCGTCTACACCAGCACCCAGACCCGTCCGATCACGGACACCGAGCTCGCGCAGATCCTGGCAGTGGGGCGGGAGAAGAACACCGCGCTCGGGGTGACCGGGATCCTCGCGCACAAGGGCGACAACTGCCTCGGGATCCTCGAGGGCGACGACGGGACCGTCGCCGCTCGGTTCGAGCAGGTCCGCCGTGATCCGCGGCACACGAACGTGCGGGTCTTGGCGGATGAGCCTGTCGCGCAGCGGTCGTTCCCGGATTGGTCGATGGCGTTCCAGCCGCTGGATCCGCTGATGCAGGGGGTTCCGGGCTTTCGGGACATCTTCGCGTCGGGTCAGGCCCTCGACCCAGCAGCGGGGCTGACACGGGCTCGTGGGTTGCTGGAGTGGTTCCGGAAGCACCCGCTCGCCCCGCTCACGAGCCAGACTGCCGAAGCGGACGAAGCACCGCGTACGCGCGTGATCAACGGTGCGATCACCGCGCTTCACGACGGCGGCGTCACCCGGTTCACCCTTGCGCTTGCCGCCGAGCGCGCGGGGATCAGCCTGGCCGAGGTGCGGGAGGCGTTCCCGACGGAGCGGGCGCTGCTCGCAGCGACGGTCGAACGGTGGACGCAGGCGATCTCCGCACCACTGACGCCGCTGATGCGGGAGAAGGGCACCGTCGCGTTCCTGCACGCTCTCCTGGCTGCGCATGCTGAAGAGCCTGCGCTGATGGAGCTGCTCGCGTCGAGTCTCGCGTCGGCGGCGGATCCGTCGGTCGACGGTGCCGACTACTATCGGTCGACGTACCGGCGATTCCGGCAGTCGATCCGTGACGGGCTCGTAGCCGATGTCCGAGACGGTCGGGAGCCGGCGACGATGGACCCGGTGAGGGGTGCGCAGCAGCTCCTGGCGCTGTACGACGGGCTGCGCCTGCAGGCGCTGCTGACCACGGACACGGATCTCGTTGACGCGTTCGATCGGGCGGCAACGCGGATGCGTCGCGGGTGGTCCGAGCAGTACGAGCAGCCCTCGTACTGGGACATTCCCGTTGCCGGCGGTCACTGAGCGCAGCGCGCGAGCGTGGTGCTGGTGGTCCGGATCGGCGGGCCACCAGCAGCGCTCGAGCACCGTCGTGGAATCAGAGAGCACGACGGGGCTCTTCTTCGGTAATCAGCCGAAGCGCCCTCAGTATGCGGTACTCCCGCCGCGTTGGTCTGTCCTCTCTTCTGCGGTCTTGCGCGGGAACTCGCCGTTCGGGCAGGGTGGGGTTGGTTTATCTGTGGGGGGCTGAGCTGGCACGCGGGACGGCGGGCGGGGGGGCCGCGCGGGCCTTCCGCACGTTGCGCTGCCTGCCAGCGGAAAGGTGTCCGCGCTGTCGGCGTGGTCGAATGAGGCATCACGAACTCCTGCCTGAGCCACTTCGCTCGCGCGCCACCATCCCTAATCTGGGTTCAGTCAGCGGGTTGTGTCGTTCGCGGCGCGCAGAGTCTCGCCGGGGAGTTCCCCGAACGCTTCGCGGTACGCGCCGGCGAACCGGCCGAGGTGCACGATCCCGACGGAGCGGGCAACATCGGACACCGACGCTGCTGCCCCGGATTCGAGTTGTTGCCGCGCCATCAGGAGTCGGATCGCGCGAAGGTAGCCCAGCGGACTGGTCTGGTGCGCACGTTGGAATGCGCTCTGCAAGCCGCGGACGCTCATCCCGGCGGCGGCGGCGACATCATCCACCGTGATCGAGGCGGCGATGTTGTCGAGCATGAACGCTTCCGCCCTGCCGACGTTCGACTCGGGCGGTTGCTCAGATCGACGTCCGACCGGCCAGTGCGGGATCGCGGTGAGGAGCCCCTCGGCGGCCATCGCAGCGAGTTCCCGTTCCCGGTCGAGGGAGACGTTTCCGGTAGTGGCGAGAATTTCGGACGCGATCGTGCGGACCATCAGCCACCACGCGGCGAGGGGCGCGCCCTCGGGAACGTGGTTCGGTTTGAACTCGAGCGGTCCGGGCTCCCATCCGCCTCGTTCGGCCGCGACCGCTTCGACGATCGCCTGGTCGATACGCATGACGTCTTTCTCAAACCGGTCCCACTGCACCTGCTGCTGGCCGGTATACAGCACGGGCCGGCCGATGGGGAGCTGCTGACCACCGACGACCGCGTGGCCAGCTTTCAGCCACACGATGATCACCGCGGCGGTCGCGTCGACTTCGCCGCGGATCGTGCCCGTGGAGCTCGTGGACTCCAGCGCCAGGAGCGGGGTGCCGGTGAGGGTCTCCTCGAAGGAAAAGCCGGCGCTGCCGGTGACGTCGAGGCCGCGGACGCGGAAGGTGTGCAGGACCGCATTGCGCGCGACCGCGGTGTCGCGGGTGCGGGTGACGAGTCGGGAACGAACAATCGTGTCCGTGTCCGCGGCGGTAGCAGTGTCGGCGTTCGTGGTGTGGTCGTTCATCGTGCGTCGTTCTGTCAGGCGCGGCGGAGGGTGTCGCGCGGATACTCACCGTGCTGTTCGGCGTAGGCGGCGGAGAACCGGCCGGCGTGCGCGAAGCCCCAGTGCTTCGCGACGTCGCCGATGTTGGTCGTGGCCGGGTCGCCGGCGAGGAGGGCATCGCGGACCCGGTCGAGCCGCACCCGTCGGATGTAAGCGTTCGGGCTGACCGCGAAGAGCCGTCGGAACGCGTGCTGCAGCGCCCGGAGGCTGAGGTTCGCGACCTGAGCGACGTCATCGGTCGTGATCGGGAGGTGCGCGTGTTCGTGGATGTACTCGACCGCGAGGCGGATGTGGCTGTTCTTCGGCAGCAGCAACTCGTCCGGCAGCGCTGCGGACGCGACCGGGTAGAGCTCCAGCAGCGCGAGGGCGCCGAGCCGGCCCATTTCGGCTTGCAGCAGCGGAGACGCGTGTCGGTCCATGACGGTGTGGGAAATCAGCTGCACGCTGCTGCGCCATACCTGCAGCGCCCGGTCGTCGGGCCGGACGGCGTGGTCCAGCTGCAAATTTCCGGGCACGATGCCGCGTTCACCGGCGACGGTCTCGAGCGCGGTCCGGTTGATCTGCACGATCCGCTGGTCGTAGTCGTCGTACGAGAACGCAGCTCCCTGTTGCGGCCAGAGCTGCGGCCGACCGTGCTCCATCTCGATTGTGGCGCTGTCGGTGGTGATGGTGCCGCGACCCTTGTTCGTCCACTGGACCACGAAGTCCTCGGACGGCGTCATGACACCGTCGAGGTGCCCGTTGAACCGGATCGTCCGGAGCGTCATCGCCTGGTCGCCGACGGCCGTGTACCGGAACGAGAACGGCTGCCGGGTCTGGTCTGCGCTCCACTGCTGACCCGCGTACGCCTCAGCGAGGAAGTCGCGAGCGATCTCAAGGTCTGTGCTCTGCGTCTCTTCCTGCACACGGGTCGGCTGGGAGTCGTTCATGGGATTGACAGCAGCATGCCCGACCACCTCCCTGTATCCGGTCCAATATCCACAGAACGTCACGACCAGTGCGCGGCGTCGCTTCTCCACCGCCGCCGCTCCGCACCGTTTCCAGTAACGCTCGTAGCCCGCATATCCACCCGAGGACACGCAGCCGACGCTCCCGCATCCAGGAATCGACACAACCACCTGCGCGGCTCGCAGCACGAAGCATGCGCCTTCTACGGTCGGATCATCGCCCGGCGCCGCTCCGACGCCAGCAGACGAGGACGACACCATGACCACGATCACCGCCACCGACTTCCAGGTCGCACCCCGCACCGCACACGACGCCATGTCCCTGCGCCGCACCCGGTCCACGCACAGCAGCCCCTTCAGCGAGGTCCGCGAAGCCCGCCGCCAGCACGTCCTCCAGGTCGCCGCGGTCAGCACCGGGATCCTCACCGTCACCGTCGCCGCGTCCGCCGCGATCGTGCTCACCCTCACCGCATGACCGCCGCAACGCTCACGTACGACGACGTGATGACCCAACCGATCGACATGACCACGCTCCTCGCAGAACAGGACCGAACCCATGAGTAACCGCCACACCCTCGCCGAGCTCCGCCTCAACCCGTCCGAGTGGCACCGCCGTGGCATGAGCGCACCCACCGACATCGACAAGCTCGTCACCGAACGCCTCGGCCACCGATACACCAACAACACCCAGCACACCGCGGAGCCGTCCTACGCGGACTTCTTCGTCGCCGCCTAACCCCTGGCAGCGACCACCGGCAACCCGGTCACACCCCGACCGGTAGCCTCAATACACCGACACCACCAGGTCTATGACGCTTCTCACCCTCACACCCAACAGCCGCGAGACGACCGCGCAACGCGCCGCATCCGGCGCCGCCGACGCGCTCTTCACCGAGCACGGCGTCATCCCGGTCACCCTCGAGCAGGTCGCCGACCGCGCAGGGCTGACCCTCGCAGAGCTGCTGGACGCGTACCCGACGAAGCAATCACTGGTGGTCGCGGTGTTGCAGCGGTGGCACGGATCGTGGCGGCGGGCACTCGAGCACATCACCACCGTGTCGGACGATCCACGCGACGAGGTCCTCGGGATCTTCGGATACCTCGAGGAGTGCTTCGAGGATGAAGGCTGGCGCGGCTGCGCATTCATCAACGGCCACGCCGAACTCGGCCGACAAGACCCCGACATCGCGGCACTTGCCCGCGAGCACTTCCTCGACATCGAACGTCACCTCACGCTCGTCTGCCAGCGCGGCGGCATGCCGGCGCACGTCGCGCAGGGCCTGTCGCTGCTGATCGAGGGCGCCCGCGTCGAGTCCGCTGTCCAGCGCTCCGCGCAGCCGGCCCGCTCAGCTCGCCTCACCGCAGCGATGCTCATGTCCGTGTACGAAAGCCGACCCGCTTTCTGATTCAGCGGCCGCACGGATGCCCGCCCAGTAGCTGGGAGAGCTACAGCCCAGCAACATCTCCGACGGCGGCGACCCCCGGCAAACCACACACCGGCTGGCGCCGAAACTTCGCCGCGCCCGCCCCACCAACAGAACAGGCCGGAGCCGTTCCTTCCATCCCGTGCCCCAGCTCCTTCGACCGGTGGCGCTGCACCCTTTCCTCCGGTCATCACGGACCGCACTGCTGTACCGAACCAGCAGCCACCACGAAGTGGAACGACAACGCCGCCGGTACTACCCTCCGGACTCTCGTCCGCGGGCCATCTCACGACGCGAAGCGACCTCGCCGTGGCTCGTTCAAGCGATGACGACTAACTCAATGCAGGGGCACCGAGACCTCTGCACCGCGGCCTATCAGGACCATGCCGTTGGACTGCGCGGGTTCGTGTCGACGATCATCATCGACCCGCACCTTGCACGAAGCCGTCACCCACTCGGTCGGCGAGCTCGCGGAACTCTTCGGTGTTGGACGAGCGACCGTCTACCGCTGCATCGACCGCCAAGCTCACCCCGACCGCTGACCGGGCCCATCCGCTCTCGGACACGTACGTCCGAGAGCGGATCGGCCCACGGACAGCGCCCTCCTACACTCTCCCTCGTGAGTAGACGGAGTCCTGGGCCACGCTTTTTCCGACGCCCGGAGCCCTTCGCTGGCGGGGAGGTATGGATCGT
Organism: Microbacteriaceae bacterium PS02333; assembly: GCA_029959665.1. Taxonomy (GTDB): domain Bacteria; phylum Actinomycetota; class Actinomycetes; order Actinomycetales; family Microbacteriaceae; genus Curtobacterium; species Curtobacterium guangdongense. Next base: position 23,715 of record JASCOI010000038.1, on the reverse strand, counting down.
CCAGCACGACGAGTCACCCGACAACACGGTCCTGGGCGTCTTCGCCACGGACGACGAGGCGTACGCCTTCATGGACACGGTCAAGGACGACTACGAGAACGGCGTGATCTGCTCGAGCTTCTCGATTCCCTACCGGTCCACCGATGGCACCGTTCGGTACCAGGCCAAGGACTGACGTCCAGTCCGGTAGCCGATCCACTATTGGGAGCGGTCAGGGATCAACGGTGGGCGCGGCGGATGCGGCGCCACAGAGCGACCACGCGGTCCCGGAGCAGGTAGGCGACACCCAGCGCGAGGACGATGAAAGGCAAGGCGATCGGCCAGGCTGTGGTGAAGGTGAGAAGGACCGCAACGGCCTCGACACCGATGAAGGAAACAGCCCCGAGGTAGACAGTCCCCGCCTGAGTAGCCAAGCGCCAGGTGAGTGCACTCAACCAGGATCGCGTGCGCGCCATGGTCCGATGACTACTTCTCACGTCGTCAGCCTAGGTCGAGCGTCTGTCCCAGTGGAAGATCGCCTATCGGGACGGGGCGAGGGGTGTGACACAGATACAGAAGGGGTCAGCCCTCCACCCACACGTCTGCACGACCGCCAGACCGGCACTGCAGATCTGCTCCGAAACGAACATCAGTCCATTGCAGGTCAATGGGTTCTTCGTGCAGGCGGAGCCCGGCTGCGTCGAACAGCGCGATCCGTCCGGGACCATCAGGTGTGCTGTCGAATGTCACCACCCACGCTTCGCCGTTCCGCGTCTTCGTCGATTCGTCGATCGTCGGAGTGCATCCAGAGCCCGCGCACAGTGCGACGGCGTGCACCTCGCCCGACGACTCCGTGACGTGGATCGAGACGGGATTCGGCTGGTCGTAGTCAGGGCAAATCGAATCCGGAGTGATCGAGCAGCCTGCGAGAGCTGATACGCCGATGCCGAGCGCCAGGGTGATCAGGAACTTCCTGCCGCTGGTGAGCATGTGTCAACCCTAGCGAGGTAGTGGCACACCCGGTTAACGATCCGTCTGCGGATTGCTCGGTCAGGAACCAAGAAGGCTGAGTGCCCCGGCAACGGCTATGCCGCCGCCCACGAGGACCGCCACCAACCCGCCAATGATCGCAGCCAGACGTGGATCCTTAATCATCCCCATGCTCCGAGCTTAGGAGTGTCCATTAGCCGATCCGCTATCGAAAGACCTGGGTACCCTTGCGCAACCGGCAGATGCCACCCGTCCTCGTTCGACCGCTCGCGTACCTGCTGAAGCATCGCTGTCGGGATGGGCGGTGGCTCTGCACCTCTCGGTCGCCCCGGAGACGAGGACGGCGCGGCCGCCGATCAGGTCGTAGGGTTCCCGTCATGGAGCAGTCTTCATCCCGCGACCGCACCCCAGATCCGTTCCGGGCGCAGCTGGACGCGCGGTGGAACGCGCATCTCACCACTCGCATGCAGGCCGCCGACCACGGGGAGTGGATGTGCGAGGCGATGGGTGGCTATCGAGACGAAATCGTGCACTTCGGCGGGCAGCTTCTCAACGACGTCGCGATCAGGCGATGGAACCACGAGTCCGCTCAGCGCGCACATGACAAGTACGTCACTGTGGCCGAGCGCTACGACCGCGATCCTGCTGCGTGGGAAGCGGCGTTCTGGCTCCGTGTTCGCACCGGGTCCGACGACAGGTGATGCTGGACGACCCCTTTCAAGCTGAACAGACTTGCCGGAGACCGGTGGCCCATCAGCTGACGGACGCGTTGGTTCTGCTGCACGCGGCGCTCCCGTTCTTGCTCGAGCCTGAGGCTACGGCTGAGTGTCGTGGCGACGCGCGAGCTCGACCTCCCCGTCCGGTCAGCCATCGCCATTCGGACGCTATCCCTGCAGATGGCCGGCGATGCCGAGCTGAGCCGAGTCGGGAAGCGTGCGACTGTACGGTTGCACCCAGAGCCCGGGAGGTCGATGACGATGCGTAAAGAGATCGACGCACGGCGCACGCTCGTCGTCGACGGCGAGACGTTCACCTTGACCGTGGCTGGACCGTCCTACAACTTTTCCTGGACGACTGGACCGAACCGCGGGTACGGCTTCGGCGGCACACTTGCCGGAGCTGGGAGCACCGCCGACCGGAGCTTGATGCTGGCCGAATTGCTCACCGACGAGGAAGCAACCAAACAGATCCGGAGCTTCCTCGACGAGATCGACCCTGCGACTGGGTACCTCCGCGACTGACAAAGGTCGCGCCCGGTGAGGGATCGGCTTCCAAACCGCACCCGAGGCGCGCGTCCCTGCCGTATCCGCTCAGCTTGGCGGGTCCGTAGAAGTGTGTCGTTCGTTGGTGGCGCGTATTCGTCGCCGGGTCCGCTGGCCGATGCCGTGCAAAGGCCTGCCGCCGGGCGTCGGGTGCCTGCCGATCAACCTCGGTGTCGGTGATGGCTCGATGAACGCGCGACCGAACCGACGCATGATCCGACTACCGGAAGCCATGCGTAGATTCGCTATCCTTCCCTTGATTCTCGGCCTCGTCATGACGATCCTCGCCGTGGCGGCCATCACGGCGCCGCACCAGACACCGCACGTCATGGTGACCGGTGTCGTGCTCGCCGTTCTCGCGGCGGTCGTCCTCTTTTTGTCCTGGGCCTTTCCGCGATGGAAGCTCGATTGAATCGCGCGTCAGTCGTTCGCCTCGCGAGAAGTCCAGGAGTCGCAGGACGGTGACATCTGACGCTGCGAGCCGCGGCGACCCACGACGCCGTCAGATCCGAGCGCTTGCCGATTGGCTGCGCTCCGCCAGCTGCTGATCACCGAACGACGGAGTGGGTGTTGTCCTAGTGGACGCGTTCAGTGCGCAGAAAGGACCTCCGCTTCCTGCGGCTACTAACAGGATCGGCTGCCGCTGTGCGGCTGACGCCAGGCTTCCGCGGCCGATGGATTGCTTCCTGATGCGATGCGTGCCTGAAATCCCCACAGAATTCCCTGATGGCCCCTATTCGGGGGAGTCGAGGGCGTTTCAGGTGTCCCCCTACGGTGCGGAGTAGTTTCATGTGCGAACTTCATCGGGGCGTTCGGCTGGGACGGTAGCGCTGCGCTTCAGGGGTGGCGGTAGGGGAGCGGCATGTTCGCGATGATGGTGCACGGGCGGGTTCGGCCGGTGATGCTGGCGCTATTGGTCCTGGTGGGGCTGTTGGGGTCTGCGCTTGCGGTGATTGCTGCGCCGCAGGCGGCGCATGCGGAGATCACTGGTTCCGGTGGCCAGTACGTGCCCATGACCAAGAACGCACGCGTGTTCGACGGTGCTACGGCGGCTCAGTCGTTCAAGACGATCCAGGTCGCCGGCGTGGGAGGGTTGCCGTCGTCGGGGATCGGCGCGGTGACGATGATGATCACTGTCGCGGGGACGAACGGGCAGGGCCAGTTGGTAGGACGGCCCGACGCGACGCAGCCGAACACGGAGCTGCTGATCTACGGTGCCGGCGTCTCGGGGAACATCTCCAACTCGTCGCTGCTGGCGGTCAGCAGCAGCGGGTCGATGCAGATCCAGACAGAGACCGCGCAGACGCGCGTCGTCATTGACGTCACCGGCTATTACACCTCGACCGCCAACGGGGTCGGTGCCGGCGGGTTCGTCGCGATTCCCGCGGCGAAGGTCGCGGACACTCGTGACGGTACGGGCGGGGTGAAGAAGGCGCAGCTCGGCGGCGGCGACTCGGTGACGTTCCCCGTTGCGGGAACAAACGGCATCCCGACCGGAGCCGCAGCGGTGCAGGCGAGCCTGATCGTGATCAACCGCAACGGCAACCCCGGGTGGGTGCGTCCGTCTCCGTCGGGCGGGACGAAGAGCACCGGTGTACTGAACTACCCCGGCATCACCGGCAACACGGCGATGAGTGCGCAGGTCGCACTCGGCTCCGACGGCAAGCTCGTCGTCGACAACGCTTCCGGCGGCGGTGTCCTGGACCTCGAGGTCGTGATCCAGGGGTACTTCCTGCCGAGCAACCCCGGTGGCGGCTTCACGCCCCAGACCGGTCGGCTCATCGACACCCGGAACACGACCAGCGTCGCCTCCGGAGGGACGGTCGCGGTGAAGGTCGCCGGCGCCCGGTCGGGGGTGCCGAGCATGCAAGACGGCCTGTCCGCGGTGGCGATCACGCTGACCGCGGTGAACGGCACCACCTCGCAGACCGTCGCGAACGTCTACGCGGACGGATCGACGGACCCAGGGGTGTCGGCGATGAACAGCATGCCGAACTCGATCGAGACGACCACCGTCATCGTGGGAGTCGGAGCGAACGGGAACATCCGCATCAAGAACGTCGGCCCGACGACGATGAACTACGTCGTCGACCTGCAGGGCACCTACACATCCCTGCCCGGCGGTCCGTCCACGACGAATCTGACGGGATCGCGACCGTCGGCGACGAACCTGTCGTTCCCGATCGATGACCGCACGACCGCGCAGGTCGACGTCGCGACCGGGAACCTGCTCCTCACGACGAGCGCGCTGACGCTGACGGGTGTCACGGACAAGGTGTCGATCGGTGCCGCGTACAACTCCCGAGGGTGGGAAGCGGCGGACAGCGGCGCACCTGATGCGAACAAGTGGTCCTACGCCTTCGACGGCGCCGGCAGCCTCGCGAACAACGCCGCCGGCGTCGTCTACACCGGCCCCGACGGTTCGACGTGGCAGTTCACGGACAACGCCGACGGCTCGTTCACAGCGCCCGCGGGACTGCAGACGACGCTGGCGAAGACCAGCACTGAGTACACGTTGACGTCGTGGACATCGAACCAGGTGATCCACTTCAACTTCGCCGGGCAGCCTACCTCGGTGGTCGACCGGAACGGGCACTCCGTGCCGTTCACCTACGGCAACTACCTCCTCGGGAAGCTCGTCACCACCGCCGGACCTTCAACGGGCCGGACTGCCTCGGTCGCATACAGCAACGGCACGATAACGGTGTCACAGACCGACGGCACGAACACCCGCAAGGTGTCCTGGTCGAAGGACAGCACCGGCAACATCACCTCCTTCACCGACGCGACCGGCAAGACCACGACGTTCACCTACTCGGGAACGGACCTGACCTCGGTGACGGCGCCCGAGGGCGGGAAGACGACGCTCACGTACAACGGCTCCGACCAGGTCACCGAGGTCGACCAGCCCGCATCCGCCGGCACCGCAGCAACACGGCTGAGCTACGTGTCGGGCACGGAGACGCAGGTCGCGTCGCCGGACACCGACCGCTCGAAGTCGGTCGCTGCGGTCCCGCACACCGACTACACGATCGACCCCACCACGCACAACGTGACCAAGGCAGTGGATCCTGACGGGAACACCCGGTCCGCGACGTACAACTCCGCGAACAACGGTGTCGCCACGTCCACGACGGGAGCCGGTTCGGGCGGGTCAACGAGCACGAACACCTACGGGAAGAACAACGGTCAGTCGTTGACGCAGGTGCAGTCGCCGACGGGTGGCTCCTCGACCGCGACCTACAGCGGGTCGCAGGCAAACACGGCGTACCTGCCGCAGTCCATCTCGAGCGCGTCAGGGAACAAGACCTCGTACACGTACGACGGGTCGGGCAATCAGATGACCTCGAGCACCGGTGGTGATGCGAACCCGTCGACGGCGACGTTGACCCGCAACACCACGGACGCTGCGCTGAAGGGTCTCGTCACCGCGGCGACCGCGCCGGGCAACGCCGCGGCGAAGGTATCGACGACGTACTCCTACGACGGCAACCAGCAGCTCGCGACCGTCACACCGCCGTCCGGCACCATCAGCCCGACGTCCTACACGTACGACGGATACGGCCGCGTCGCCACCGTGAAGGACGGGAACGGCACTACCACCACGTACACGTACGACAACGACGACCGCACCCTCTCGGAGTCCTTCTCCGACGGCACCGGCACGATGACGGATACGTACGACGGCAACGGCAACGAGGTCACCAGCCAGTCCGCCACTGGCACCATCACCGACACATACGACGCCACCAACCGTCTGCTGAGCACGCAGAACAGCGCAGGGGGTGGAGCGGTGTCATACACGTACGACGCGGCCGGCAACGAGCTCACCACAGCTGACGCGCAGGGGACGTTGTCGTACACGTACGACGCGGCGAACGTGCTGTGGTCGATGACGTACCCGCACGGGTCCGGTACGGAGACCGACCGGTACAAGATCGACGACCACGGCCGCCGCACCGACGCATACGTCAACGCCGGCGCAAACGCGGCGGCGACGACGAACGCGACGAACACGCAGCCGGCGTCCTTCACCGGCCACGCCAACACGGCGTACGACGCCTCGAACCGGCCCTCGGAAGTCACCGACTGGACCGGGCAGGACGCCACCAAGGTTCTCGACACGAAGTACTCGTACACGACCAGCGACGGGACCGACTCTGACCAGCTGCAGACCGCGACCGACACCCTCACCGGCAAGGTCACCTCGTACGGGTACGTCGATCAGGCGAACGACAAGACCACGCACCTCACCGGCGTCACCCAGACGGGCGGGACCGGGGACGTGAACTGGGCGTTCACGTACGACGCGAACGGGAACCGGACTGCGACGCATGAAACCGGGGCGGCAACGTTCGACCAGACGTTGACGTTCAATGCCGCCAACCAAGTCACCAGCAGTGGCTACTCCTACGACGGAGCGGGCAACCTCACCGCATCGCCCGGCGCGAGCTACGCCTACAACGGGGCCGAGCAGATGACCTCGTCCACCGTCAACGGTGTGAAGACGACCTACTCGTACGCAGGGGCGTCGCAGGCGGAGTTGCTGTCGGAAACCACAGCCGGAGGTCCGGCGTACACCTACACGTACGGCAGGACGGACGGAACGGGTGTGCCTGAGATCGACACGGAAACCACCAACGGGACCTCGACATCCCGCGTGCTCTCCGACGCCGTCACCGGGCAGGCGCTCGACCTCACCAACGCGGCCGGGTCCACCGCTGCGTTCCTGGTCGACGGGATCGGCAACCAGGCCGGCGCCCTCACCGACACCGGTACGAATGCGTTCCAGGTCAGCTACGACCCATACGGGGCGGCAACCGTGAGCAGCGGCTCGACCGGATCGTTCTGGACACAGAACCCGTACGGGTTCAAGGCGGGTATCCGCACCTCGGACGCGCAGAACCAGCTCGTCAAGTTCGGACTCCGCTGGTACCTCACGGCCGTTGGGGCCTGGACGCAGCAAGACACCCTCGACGCGCCTCTCGGTCCCGCCAACGCAGACCGATACGCCTACGCTGGAGACGCGCCTCTCATCCAGAGCGATCCGACGGGCGCCTCGACGTTCGACGACACATTCGATCAGGTGTGCGGACCCCTCGTGGGCTTCGGAGTAACGGGAGGTACATATGTCGCCGCCACCATCGGAAGTGAGGCAACGGCCGACACTGCCGGTCTGGCCGGCGTGGCCTACGCCGCTGTATGCGTCCTAGGCTACGTGCCGCGCGAGATGCCCGACCTCTACGCAACGCACCAGGAAGAGTTCGTGGCAACCGCGGGAGGCTACTGATGAACGCCAGAGTCTTCTTGTCCGCCATCGCAGTCATAGCAGGGTTCGCCTTCGTCGGAGCGCTAGGCGGCCTCCAACTGTGCGGAAAAGATAGTTTCGGCCTTTTGTGGATGCTGGGAGCAGCACTAGCTGCCGCTGGGTTCATCGCGATGAGAGCGCGTACGTACCGACCACTGTTCCCATCTTCATGGTGGTTCGTCGCGGCAACTGTTTGCTTGGTGATCGGTGCGCTGGTCATCGTGACATTGCCGCCATCGGCATGGATCGGTGGCGCAATCGCAGCAACAGGCATAGCGGTGATCATCCTCAAGATCACCACGGCGCGTATCCATGAGCGGATTGAGGGGGGCAGAAGAACTGGTGACCTTCGGTAAGCGAATCCGAACGCCATCATGCGTCTTCGTGTCCCGCGACTTCCGCCCGTTGGGGTGCACGCGCACGCTCTGCAGCGCACATACGGGCCGAGTCGCCGCACACCGAGCACGTAGCTCGTCACCGATCATCTGTCGCATGCCCTCACAGCGGCGCGCAACATGACAGCATCGCCCGGCGCCACTCCCTACCTAGCGCTACTGCATCTATGCGAAATCGCTCATGAGGCCGTCGTGCAGAGTGCCCGGGGAATGATCGGCTATCGGACACCGGTCGACGGTACTGGACGCTCCTCGTCTGGACGCGCTGGGCTCACTTGTCCGGTCAACGACGGGTCGTCAGCTCGCTACCCGGACTGTCTTACAGCCGGCGGATGATCGCTGAGTCGCGCGATTCGCAAGTTCGGATCGAGGACACTTCTTCGGACTGGATGTTCGTCGGGGGATGCTGCTCCGCGCGAATCCCCGAGCTGAAGGCGTGTACTGCGTGCCCGGGGGCCATGGTGGGTCAGGGGTCGCCCTCGAGGCCGGCGACGGCTCGGGCTGATGTCGACCGGGTTGCTCGGTGAAGACCTGTTTGGCGATCTGAATGGCGGACATGGCTTTCGGCCAGCCGGCGTAGAACGCCAGGTGGACGATCGCTTCCTTGAGTTCGGTCTCGGTGAGTCCGTTCGGCTTAGCCAGGCGCAGGCGGTTGGGGAGCTGTTCGAAGTTTCCGGCGGTGATGAGGCTCGTGACGACGACCAGGCTGCGGTCCCGCTTGGGGCAAAGTCGCCGATGGCTTGCTGAGCGCGGGTCTGGTCAGCCATGTGTAGCGCTCGTCCCGAGAGCACGTGCTGACGTACGAGCTCTACACATTGGCGGCACGCCGGAGCGAGTTCCGGTCGATCACCGAGGAGTGGATGCGGGCGAGCCGGACCGCGCTGGAACAGCACTTTCCGCCCGAGGTGGCGCGGATGCTCGACGCCTACATCGAAGGCGCAGCCCTGCACATCGCGCTCGACCGGAACCCACCACCAGCAACGCTCACCGCGCAGACCCTCACCACGCTGGCCCACCTGCCCGCCGTCCGCTGAAGGATCGGCTCTCAAGACTGCGTTCGCCTACCGCGCTCCGTGCTCGTCGAGTACCTCGATTGCTGCTCGCCCCCACCCCGTGGGGTCGTCCCCGGGAGGCACGAGTGCGAGCGAGTACCAGAGCTCGAGGATGGGCCACCATTGGACTTCCGCATCGGTGAGTGCATGAACCGTTTGGTATCCGTCCAGGAACTCCCGCCGAACTGACGGTGCAACGGGTCCCCAGTCTCGGAACAGCGTGCCGAGCATGACCGCTGAACGAGCGAGCTCGACGATCCGATGGTCGAGTCGAAGCTCCTCGAAGTCGAGAACGCCGACGACAGCGCCTTCGGCGCACAAGATGTTCGCGGCGCGGTAGTCGCCCTGCACGATCTGGACGGGCGGGAGATCTGACGGCGCTCGTTCGAGCAGCCGCCCGAGGACGTCTCGGGCTTCGGTTGCCAGCGTCGACGGATGAGACGCAACCCAGCCTCCGACTTGCTCGGCGAGCGATGCCGGCACGAGAAGGACCTCGGGTCGCGAGTTGCCCAGGGGGTACGCACGCAGTGCGTTGTGGAGCCGAGCGAGCGTCGCTCCTGCTGCACGAACCTGATCGGCGTCCTCGACGTCGAGGTGGGCGCCGTCGATGACGCGTTGGAGTCCCATTGAGACGCCGTCGCTCGTCACCTGGACCTCACCCGAAAGAGTCGGCATCGGTGCCGAGACGGGGAGTTGAAGCGCTCCGAGCCAAGCAGTGAGCTTGGCGGCAAGCGCGAGCCGTTCGAATCGGTCAGGCGCTACCGACCACTTCAACAGGAGGCGTTGGTAACCGCTGCGCACCCATGCAAGAGCGTTGCTGTCGCTGATCACGACACGCTCCGGCGCTCCGACACGCGTACCCCAATGACGCTCGATCGTTGACCTGACCCAAGTGCTCACTTCCTCCGCGTTCGCAAAGCCGAAACGGCTTCGGAGCACTTCAGCCGGGTCCTCCTGCGCCCACAACATCTCGATCGTCATCGATCCCCCTGCATCAAGAGACAGACGTCGAGCCCGACGCCCCATTCGATCTTGCCGTGCCTCGGCCCGCTCTTTGTGCCCGTCGGTCCGTCTGGCGGGGAGTCCACTTCCCCGAACACGGGGCTGCTGCTTTCCTCCTCAACGTCCGTAGAGTCGGCGGTCAGGAGGGACGGAAGCCCGCATGCCCCGATGGACAGAAGCGCTCGACGCGACCTTCCGGCGACCGCCGACACTCGTACCAACCCGACCCGTCGACGCGCCGTCGGTGCTGCCCGTCGACGTCGCGCTTCAGCGTCTGCGGGAGCGGGCGCTGGCGGATTTCAGCGCCAGGCGTGCCGCGGGCGGACACCTCTCCGGTTCGACGAGGGAGAAGCCGCTGACGTGGGGTGACGCGGAACAGTCGCTGAACGAGAAGCTCGACTCGTACCGGCACGCGTCCCGTTCACTCGTGCTGCAGCTCGGCGTCGAGGTCCAGAAACCGAAGCCGTGGTGGCGTCATGTCGGCCTCGGCCTCGACGAGTACGTCGACGGGACCCCGGGCCGGTCACCAGTCGGAACCGTCGTGTGGTCGCCGGCGCCACCGGTGCTCGATGACCTCATCTTCGGAGACCTGTACGTGCTGCCTGGGCAGTACCCGAAGTGGGTCTCCGAGTCGGTCGGGAACATCCGCCGCGAGTACGGCATCAACATCGCCGCGTTCGCCCTCGCCCCGGAATTGCCGCTCCGATGGGCGAGCCGTGTCCGCATCGTGCAGGTCACGGCCGCTCTCGAACAGCAGCGCAATGCCCACATCGTCGCTCTGCAGCAGCAGGCGGAAGCCGAGGGGGAGTCCGGCTACCGCGCGTTCGACATGTGGCACAACCGGCACGCGGCAACGGTGTTCATGACGCCCACGCTCGGACGTCGTGTCCTCCGCGCCCGGAGCGTCGGAGACATCGCTGAGGAGCTCGTCAGCAGCATCCCGTGGCTGACCGACCTGGACGTCACCGCGCAGCGGCTCCATGACACCCTCTCCACCCCAGTCGCGAGACCAGCAGTTTGTCGCTGAACGGCCGCGCGGCCGCAGGTCTCTCGGTTGCGCACTCGGTTGAACAGCGTGAGCGGTAATCGCATCGGCCGGAGTCCGGTAGGGGATCGGCTATCGGGACGCCTTCTGGCCGAAGTCGAGCTTTCAGTCGTCGAGCGCGGGAGAACGGGTGCGGTGGTTGACCTCGATCTCGAGGCCGTCGCCGACGGGGCAGTAAAACGCGGTCCAAGTGGCTCCGACTGCTTCGAACCCGTCACTGAGTGGACCGGGTCGATAGCCGGCTCTGGTGAGTTCCTCGTGCTTGTCGATGACGGATTGGGCAGTGGGCTGCATGATGCCGATGTGGAATCCGTTGGGGTATGCGGACCGGCCGTCCGGGGTGGGGCGGATCTCGGTGATGACGATGTTCGATCCGTCTTCGCCGGTCAGCATCGCGAAGTGGCTCCCGGGGTCGGTAGCCCACGCTTCGTCGGGGACGGTTCCGGCTTGGATGATGCGGTACTCGAAGTGCTGCTCGAGCGTCGCCGCGAGTGCCGGGACGTTGCTGCTGCAGAGGTTGACGTGGTTGAGGTTCACGGGGCTTCTCCTGATCGGTGGTGGTCTGCCTCCTGGCGTCGGAGGAACGTCGTGATCTCGGCGGCCACCGCCCGCGGATTGCCGCCGTTCCACGGGCCGTCGTGCCCGAGCCCAGGGAGTTCCGTGTGCGACGCGCGTGGGATGACGCGCTGCACGGCGCGGACGGCGTCCTGGAGGAAACGGGGACTGGCGGTGCCGCTGAGGAGCAGGACGGGCTGGGTGATGCTTGCAAAGGCGTCGAGGTGACCATCGACCTGGGCCACGTCGTGGAAGTCGAAGCGGACGCTCGGGAGGAGTCCGCGGAGCGACGTCGCCGGGCCGGGGACCAATCCCTGCACGGTGAGGACGATCCGGCCCAGGAGTCGCCCGAGCCACCGCGGGAGATGGTTGATGGCCGCGGGTGCTGTGCCGGCGGTGGTGAGCGCTCCGACGAGTGCCGCTCCGAAGCGGCGGCGGTCGATGTCGTCGAAGAGCCGTCGCAGCCGGTTCCGGTCGATCTCGTCGGCGTAGAACGGTGGCTCGAACACCATCGCGTGTTCGACACGCTGGAGTGTGCGCGCGGCTTCGAGGATGATCACGGCCCCGGAGCTGAGTCCGAACAGCGCCCGTCCGCCGGTGGCTTCCATGACCGCGTCGAGGTCCTCGACGTCGCGCGCGATGTCATGTGCCGGCTCGTAATCCCGTGGGCTGAGACCGCGTCCGCGCCGCTCGGCGCGGACGACGGTGAACGTCTCGGACAGTACGGCGGCGAGTTCCCGGTACGCGTGCACGTCCGCCATAGCACCCTGGACCAGCACGATCGCTGGTCCCGTTCCTTGGCGGACGAACCCGATCCGGGTGCCGTCGCGCGACACGACGCTCTCTGCTTGGTGTTCGTCTGCACTGCGTCCTTCCGATGCTCACGCCGCAAAGTAGTTACGCGGTAAAGCTACTCCGTGATGTAGTTTTGGGTGTGGCCAACTCAGTAGCACCCACGGATCAGGAGCAGCGTGCCCGGCTGGTTGCTGCCGTTCGCGCGTTCGGGGCCCGCGACTCGGAGCTCGGACGCCAGTTCGCGCGATCGCACGACATGCACCCGACCGACGCCGCCGCGATCGTGGAAATCCTCACTGCCGAGCAGCGCGGCGAGACGCTGACTCCGGCGCGATTAGCGGCGCGGATCGGACTGACGACCGGTGCGACCTCGACCCTGTTGCGTCGACTCGAATCAGCTGGCCACGTCGTCCGGAGTCACGACCACGACGATCGCCGACGCGTGAGCCTGCGCTCCACCGACACGGTGCACGAAACGGCGACGGCGTTCTACGCGCCGCTCGCATCAGCAATGGATGCGGCGCTGCAGCGCTTCTCCGCCGCTGACCTGGATACTGCGGCTGCGGTCATTGCGGCGCTCGAAGCCGCGATCGACGCCACCGCCTCGCGGGTCAGTCGGTGAGCGTCAGGAGTCACCCGCACGGCGCGACGGCGGTCGGGGCTCGCTGACCCGTGCCACGATCGAGCTGACGAGCTCGACGCCTCGGTCGACGTCGGCCATCGTTCGTCGACGCAGCTCGGCGAGGTTGGTGCTGGTGCTGCTGTGCTGCAGGAGCGCGGTGAGGTGGATCCGCCACAGGCTGATGAGGGCGGCTGCCGCAACCTGGTTGTCCGGGTGGGTCACGGGAAGCCCGTTGCGCCGTGACAGTGCTGCAGCCGCGTCGGTGGTGAGCGCGTCGGCTCGTTCGGCGACGACCGCTCGGAGCGCTGGTGTCGCGTCCACGAGAGCAACAAACCCGCGGATGCCCCTGACCAGGTCATCGCCCGAGGTCGCCGATGGTGACGACGTCGCGAGCTGGTCGATCTCTCGCCCGATCGCGTCGAGCACGGCAACGAGGAGACCGTCCTCGTCGTGGTCTTCGCGGAGGACGGCTGAGAGGGCATCGCCGCGCTCGAACAGCAGCGATTCCTTCGTGGGGAAGTAGCTGTAGAGCGTCTTCGGGCTCACGCCACACGCCTCGGCGATGTCGCTGACCCGAACATTGTCGTACCCGTTCTCGGCGAACATGGCGGTCGCTGTGTCCGAGAGGCGGGCACGGAGCGCGAGCTTCTTGCGTTCTCGCAGGCCTGGCGTCAGGGTCTCCACCGGCCCACGGTAGCGCGCGTGGCCGCGTCCAGCAAGAAAAAGTAACAGTGTGAACTTTCTGGTGTAGCGTCCCGGACGAGCACAAGCCACGTCTGCTCACGTCACGTGGGCACCGCCAGAGCTGAACGGCACGATGTGCCGAGGAGTGAGAACCGTGACCACGAACCCATCGCAGCAAGCGAAGGCACGGAACCCGTCGAAGACATGGCGGGCGCTGCTGCTGTGGCTGCATGTCGTCGCTGCGGTGTGCTGGATGGGTCAGGCGCTGGCCGTGACGGTCCTGCTGATCATCAGTGCCACGTCCGGCGCCGGCGATCTCAAGATCGGCACGGTGCTGGCGTCGGACCTGATCGATCAGAAGATCTTGGGCTACTCGGCGATCACGGCCGCGTGGACGGGTTTCGGTCTGTCCGCCACGACGACCTGGGGGTACTTCCGCAGCCGGTGGGTGGCGACGAAATTCGTGATGACCATCGCGCAGATCCTCACCGGGACATCGATCGCCGGTGCTGCGTACCCGCAGCTGGAAGCCGCCGCGCTCGACGGGAAGAACGGTCCCATCGTCCTTGCGACGATCGCCGTCGGCCTCGTCGCCGTCGGCGCGGCATTCCAGGTGTGGTTGTCGATCGCGAAGCCGTGGGGTCGAACGCGATGGGGGAGACAGGCGCAGGCTCAGGGAACGCTCGGTCGACTCGCGCCCGCCCCGACGCCTGTCGTCGCGGGGCTCTTCCTCGCCGCTCTCGTCGACCTCGCCGTCGGCCTCGTCACAGGAATCCCGCTGCCGAGTGCGTCCACCGTCATGCTCGTCATCGCGCTCGTCGTGCGCCGACGTGCGCGCATGCGGCTCGCCTCGAAAGACAGCACCCTTGCCAACGCAGCCGAGGAAGGTGATCCTCGCGGCGACGCCGCGCCACGTGTTCTCGACGGAGTGATCGCGGAACGCAAGCAAGTCAGCGACTCGGTGGTCCAGCTGCGAGTCGCAGCCGTGGACGGGTCGCCGGTGCCGGATTGGGAACCGGGGGCGCACATCGACCTCGTCCTGCCATCAGGGATAGTCCGCCAGTACTCACTGCACGGGAACCCCCGAGATCGCGGCGGCTTGAGCATCTCCGTGGTGCGGGAAGCCGAAGGCCGGGGAGGGTCCATCGAGATCTTCGGCCTCCCCGTCGGCTCGAAGATCGGGATCGGAGGCCCCCGGAACAACTTCCCCCTCGTGGATGCGCCGCGCTACCTGTTCGTCGCCGGCGGCATCGGCATCACCGCGCTCGAGCCCATGCTCGAAGAAGTCGACCATGCGGGCCGGCCTTGGGAGCTGATCTATCGAGGCCGCTCCCGCGCCGACATGCCGTTTGCGGAGGAGCTCTCCCACCATCACCCCGACCACGTCGTCGTCTCCGCCGCTGACACCGATGCCCGTCCAGACCTCGACGCCGCGCTTTCCAACCTGCAGGACGGATCAGTCGTGTACTGCTGCGGACCGTCGTCCATGATGGACTCGCTCGACCAGATGATCAGGTCCTCACACCCGAACATCACCCTCCACCTCGAACGCTTCGCAGCAACCGCCCGAGACGACAGCCACAACCAAGCGTTCCAGGTCTTCCTCCCACGAGCGGGCGAAGTCATCGACATCCC
Source organism: Microbacteriaceae bacterium PS02333 (assembly GCA_029959665.1). Taxonomy (GTDB): domain Bacteria; phylum Actinomycetota; class Actinomycetes; order Actinomycetales; family Microbacteriaceae; genus Curtobacterium; species Curtobacterium guangdongense. The sequence continues at coordinate 8,391 of JASCOI010000038.1, read as the reverse complement.
CGCTGAAATGACCATCCTCGAATCACTCCGCCCAGTGCTGCCCGATTTGCCGGGTTCCTGCGAGACCGGGATCTGCGGCAGCTGCGAGATGCGAATCCTCGCCGGCACGCCCGACCACCGTGACGACATCCTCACCGGCATCGACCGAGAACACGGTAAACGGATCTATCCATGCGTATCACGCTCGAAGGACCCCCTCCTCGTCCTCGACGGATGACACAACTAGTTGCCAAAATGGAAAGTACATGTCATGCTGGTAATCAGGAGGGAGCACCATGGACAACCAGCACAGCATCAGCCCGAGCGAAGCCCGGGGACTGCTCGACACCGCAGACCGCCTCAGCAGGCAGGCGCACGAGCGCACACGGTGGCCCTACGTCACCTTCATCCTCGCGCTCGGCACGGTGACGTCGTTCGGGACCTTGGGAATGGGATTGACGACGGGCTCAGCATTCGGCCTCACCTACGTCGGCACACTCACGGCGCTCTTCGCACTCATCGTCTTCTTCGCAGTCACGATCCGTGGCCGAGCATCCTTCGCACGAAGTCGACGATGGACGATCTACATCGCCAGCTGGTTCATCACCTACGCAGCCGCGATCGCGGTCGTCGCTTGGGTCCACGGCTCCGTGTTGTGGTCTGGGATCACGTCCGCGGCTGTCCTGGCGGTCACGATGGCCTGCGCCTCGTACGAGGCGCGACGATGACGACGATCGACCACTCGCACCCCCGTCACCGACTCGACACCCATCTGCAGAATCCCGTGCGCTTCTCGATCGTCGCCGCACTCGACCGAGCAACGACCCTCGGGTTCCGCGAGGTCCGGGACGCCATCGAGGTGACCGATTCAGCGCTCAGCAAGCAAGTCGCCCTTCTGGAGGCAGCCGGCTACGTGTCGGTCGGGAAGGCGTTCGCGGGGAAGACCCCCCGCACGTCGCTGACACTCACTCGCCAGGGCCGGGAAGCGTGGCGAGCCCACCTCGCAGCACTCCGAGAGATCGCGGGCCAGGCCTGAGCCATGAGGCGACGCGCCATCACACCGTGGAAGTCGTCGGTTCGATCCCGGCAGCACCCTCCGTGCTCGTTCCGTCCGTGCTCGTGCCGAACCGGTCGACGAGCTCCCGCTTCAGCACCTTTCCGCTCGGACCGAGGGGCAGCGCGTCGAGCACGTGTACGGCGCGCGGGTACTTGTACGCCGCGATCTCGCCGGCGACGAATTCGATGAGTTCCTCCGGCGTCGCGGTGGCTCCGGAACGCAGCACCACGGCCGCCTCGATCTCCTGCCCGTGCAGCTCGTGGGGGACGCCGAACACCGCGGCCATCGTGACGTCGGGGTGGGTGGCGAGGACCTCTTCCACCTGCCGCGGGTACACGTTGTAGCCGTTCCGGATGATCATGTCCTTCGTCCGGTCGACGATCGTCAGGTAGCCGCCGTCGTCCTTCGTCCCGAGGTCTCCGGTCCGGAACCAGCCGTCGACGATCGCCGCGGCGGTGTCCTCCGGCCGGTCGAGGTACCCGTTCATCAGGTTGTGCCCACGGATGACGAGTTCGCCGATCGAGCCGTATGGCAGGAGCACGATCGCGTCGTGCACCTCGGGGTCGGCGACCTCCACGTCGACGCCCCAGACCGGGGTCCCGATGGTGCCGGGCCGCGGTGGGAGGCCGACGTGGTTGAACGTCGCGACCGGTGAGGTCTCGGTGAGGCCGTACCCCTCGTGGATGGGTGCGTCGTACGTCTTCTCGAATCGCTCCAGGACGGCCAGCGGTAGGGAGGCACCGCCGGAGATCGCGTAGCGGAGGTGCGGGCGCGCTTCGGAGCGGGTGGCGGCGTCGAGCAGGGCGATGTACATCGTCGGGACGCCCATGAAGACCTCGCAGCCGTGCTCGACCATCGCGGCGAGGGCGGAGTCGCCGTCGAACTTCGGCAGCATCACGATCGTGGCCCCCACCCGGAAGCCGGTGTTCATCGTGCACGTCTGTCCGAACGTGTGGAACAGCGGCAGTGCTCCCAGCAGGACGTCGCCGCGGTGCATGTCGAACGTCGTCATGAGGTTCGTGTTGACCTGCTCGAGCAGGGAGAAGTGCGATCCCTCCGCGCCCTTCGGCTTCCCGGTGGTCCCGCTCGTGTACAGGATGGTCGCGGTGTCGAACGGGTCCCGCGGCGTGTAGGTCGTGAGCGGCTCGCTCGAGGCGGCCAGGGCCTCCAGTCGGTCGTGGGCCGGGGCCTCGTCGTCGGATGCCGGCGGCGCGAGGACCGTCAGGACGTCGACGCCGGCCAGTTCCGCACCCGGCGCGCCCTCGCCGAGCAGCGGGGCGGCGCACACCAACAGCGTGGCGCCGCTGTCCCGGAGGATGTACTCGATCTCGTGCCGCTTGAGCAGCGCGTGCACAGGCACGGCGACCGCGCCGAGGGCGAGGGTGGCGTAGTAGACGCGGGGGAAGTCCTCCACGTTCGGGACGAGCATCGCGACCCGCGACCCCTCGCCCACGCCTCGGTCGCGGAGTGCCCCGGCGTAGGCGAGCGTCTGCGACCAGAGCTCGGCGTACGTCGTGCGGCGGTCGCCGCCGATGACCGCGACGTCGTCGGCGTACCGCGCGGCGGCCTCGGCGAGGCTCGCGGCGACCGCCGCGGTCGCCCGGGTCGGTCGGACGGCGGGTGCGGTCTGGTTGGTGGTCATGCGGTCCTCCGGCGACGTCGACGAGTGAGGTTCCCTGATCCTACGGTTCTTGTTCGGAGCGGTTGTCGGGCGCGACGGGGATGGGTACGGTGAGGAGCATGCAGTGCCGTTGAACCGTCTTCGATTCCCATCTGTGCGCCGATCCGGCGCGATTCGAGAGGTTCACCATGCCCACAACACTGCCCCTGCGCGGCAAGACCGCCCTCGTCACCGGTGTCTCCCGACGCCGCGGCATCGGGTTCGCCGTCGCCGCGAAGCTCGCCTCGCTCGGCGCGAGCATCGTCATCCACCACCACCGCCCGCACGACCTCGACCTGCCGTGGGGTGGCGACGACCTCGACGCCGTCCGCGACGGGATCCGCGCCCAGCTGACCGACGGTGCACGGTTCGCCGACGTCGCAGCGGACCTGTCGGACCCGTCGACGATCGCCGGTGTGGTCGACACGGCCGAGGAGCTCGCCGGCGGGCTCGACGTCCTGGTCTGCAACCACGCCAAGAGCGGGGACGACGGCAGCATCCTCGACATGACCCCGGAGCGGCTCAGCGCCTTCTGGGAGGTGAACACCCGGGCGACGATGCTGCTCACCGCCGAGTTCGCCCGCCGTCGGGCGCCGCAGACCGAGGAGCAGCGGCGTCCTGGTGACCGGATCACCGGCAACGGTCCGTACGCCGAGGCGCAGGGTCACGTGTTCTGGATGACGTCCGGGCAGATCCACGGCGCCATGCGCGGCGAGGTCGCCTACGCCGCGAGCAAGGCAGCGCTGGCCGGGGTCACCGCCACCGTCGCCGCCGACCTCCTGGAGCTCGGCATCGTCCTGAACACGGTCAACCCGGGTCCGGTGAACACCGGGTACATGGACCCGGAGACGACCGACCGGTCGCTCGAGGGACTCGACGAGTACCTCGCGAGCACGCCGTTCGGTCGGGTCGGACGGCCGGAGGACCCGGCTGAGCTCATCGCGTGGCTGTCGACGTCGGCCGGGAGCTGGGTCGTCGGGCAGGTGCTGACGAGCGACGGCGGCTTCTCGCTCTGACCGTGGAGCCCCAGGTCGCCGGCCGTAGAGTCGACCGCGTGCACGTCGTCATCGCCGGTTGCGGCGACCTCGGGACCGCCGTCGGACTCCGCTTCCACCAGGCCGGTCACACCGTGGTCGGCCTGCGCCGCAGCCCCGAACTGCTCCCGGCGTGGATCGAGGGACGCGCCGTCGACCTCCGGCACGACGCCCCGGTCATCGACGCCGACACCGGGGTCGTGGTCGTCGCGCTCGCCGCGGGCAGCCGGGACGCCGAGACGTACCGGGCGACCTACGTCGACGGACTCCGGCACGTGCTCGACGGCATCGACGTGTCCGGCTCTTCGCCACGCGAGGTCGTGGTGTCCTCCACCGCGGTGTACGGCGGAGACGGTGTCGTGACGGAGGACACGCCCGCCACCGGTGGCACCGTGACCGCCGACGTCCTGCTCGAGGCGGAGCACCTGCTCCGCGAGCGGGCACCGGGCGCAACCCTCGTCCGCCTCTCCGGGATCTACGGACCGGGGCGCACCCGCTTGATCGACCAGGTGCGGTCCGGCAGGGCCACCGTCGTCCCGGAAGGGGATCGCTCGCCGATGACGAACCGGATCCACCGCGACGACGCCGCAGCGGCACTGGTGCACCTCGCGATGCTCGACGCCGCACCGCCACTCGTGATCGGCACGGACGACGAGCCCGTGCGCCGCGACGAGGTCCTGCGGTTCCTCGCCGCAGAGCTCGGTGCCGGCCCCCTGCCCGAGGCGCCCGCCGACGTCCCGGTGACGGACAAGCGCCTGTCGAACGCGATTCTGAAGTCCTCCGGCTTCTCGTTCCGGTACCCGACCTACCGCGAGGGGTACCGCGCCGTCATCGCCGGGGACGGCATCCGGTACGCCTGAGCAGCGGGTGCCGCTGCAGCAGCTCCCTGAGCCGCGGGTACCGGATCAGCGGTTGACGGCGGCCATCCCGGCTGCGTCGTAGCGGTCGCCGGCGACACCGACCCGGTCTGCCAGTCCGTCCAGGTCGGCGACGTCGTCCGCGGAGAGCGCGATCGCCGTCGCGCCGGCGTTCTCGTCGATGCGCTCCGTGCGGCGCGTCCCGGGGATCGGGGCGATGAACGGGCGCTTGGCGAGGAGCCAGGCGAGCGCGATCTGCCCGGGCGTCGCGCCACGAGTGTCGGCGAGGGTCCGCACCGCGTCGATGAGGGCCTGGTTCGCGGCGAGGTTCTCGGCCTCGAACCGCGGCACCTTCCCGCGGATCTCACCCTCGCCGAAGGACGTCCCCGCGGCGATGGTGCCGGTCAGGAAGCCCTTGCCGAGCGGACTGAACGGCACGAAGCCGATGCCGAGCTCCGCGCAGGTCGGCAGCACCGCTGGCTCCGGGTCGCGCGTCCACAGCGAGTACTCGCTCTGCACGGCGGTGACCGGGTGCACGGCGTGTGCCCGTCGGATGGTCTCCGCCGCCGCTTCGGAGAGCCCGAAGTGCTTGACCTTGCCCTCGGCGACGAGTTCGCCCACGGTTCCGGCGACGTCCTCGATCGGCACGTCGGGGTCGACGCGGTGCTGGTAGTACAGGTCGATCGCGTCGATGCTGAGTCGGCGGAGCGAGCCCTCGGCTGCTTCGCGGATGTGCTCGGGCCGGGAGTCCACACCCACCGACTTGCCGTCCACGATGTCGAAGCCGAACTTCGTGGCGAGGACCACCTGGTCGCGGATCGGTCGGATCGCGTCACCGACGAGTTCCTCGTTGTCGTACGGGCCGTACACCTCTGCCGTGTCGATGAACGTCACGCCGTGTTCGACGGCGTACCGCAGCACGCCGATCATGTCGTCGCGGTCGCCGGGGTTCGGGCCGTAGCTCTGGGACATGCCCATCGCGCCGAGTCCGATCGCGGAGACCTCGAGGCCCTGGCCGAGTGTCCTGGTGTGCATGCGTGCTCCTGTCGTCGAGATCCACGCTACGGACGCCGCGTGCGCGGAAGGAGTCACGGACAGAGCACCCCAGCGCGAAAGACGGCTAGCGCAGCCAGGGATCCTCTGGTCGTGTTCCTTCCCGGAACCCGAAGTGCTCGAGCATCGCCATCGCCTCCGGGAAGTGCGCCGCGAGCGTCCCCTCCGCGTGCGAGTCGCTCCCGAACGTCACGGCGCGACCGCCCTCGTCGCGCCACCACTCCGGGATCCACGGCCACAACCGCCTGGTGTTCATCTCCAGCGCGCGACCCGACCCGGCGATCGCGCGCATCGCCGACCGGAACCCCTCCTCGAACCATTGCGGGTCGAACGGCCCGGCTGACTCCGACGGCCACGAGCGCACGGCGTAGTCGATGTGCGTGAAGACCTCGAACGAGTCCGAGCCGGCGACCATGCGGGGGATCTCGTCGAGGTAGGCCCACATCACCTCGTCCGGGTCCTGATGCTGGAAGAGCGTGACGGGCTCGGTCCGATCACCGTCTGTGAACGGCAGCATGTGCAGGGATCCGTTGACCCGGTCGATCGCACCGGATCGGAGCACGTCGGCCGCCGCCGCGTCCCAGACGTGCGGCTGCCCGAACTCCACCCCGGTCAGGATCCGGAGCGACGGGAACGCCCGGCGGCACCGGTCGATCGACTCGAGGTACCCGTCGAGGTCGAACGGCGGCAGGCGCACGTGGTTCGTCTCGTCGACCAGGGCTTCCTCGTGGCCGTCCATGTCACCCGGTTCGACCCGCCACCGGTCCTCGAAGTCCAGGTGCTCGGTGAAGACGAGCGCGGGCAGCCCGATCCGGACAGCACGGGCACACGTCCGCTCCATCAGCCCGACGGACGCCGGGTCGGTCGCGGCGTCCCACGACCACTCGCTGTGCACGTGCGCATCCGCGGTGAGCCTCATGCCGACCACGCGTCCAGCAGGCTCGACGCCACCGCCCGCGCCACACCGGTGTCGGCATCAGCGTCCCGGAGGCGCATGGCGAGCGCCCCGGAGACGACGAGCGTCAACTGCTCACCGAGCGTCCCTGCCCGATCGCCCACGAGGGGCACCGCCAGCTCCGTGAGCCGCGTGCGGAGGCCCGACGTCTCGGCGTCGAGCACGACGCGGATCTCCGACGGCGCATCGGCGTACTCGGACGCGGTGCCGAGGAACGCGCACCACCGTGATGCCGCCGAACGGGTGCGGTAGTCGTCGAGTGCGTCGAAGACCGCCAGCAGCCGGCTCCGCGCACCGGTCTGCCGTTCGACCGCAGCAGTCCACGTCGCCTCCCAGTCCAGTCGACGCCGCTCGAGGGTGGCGGCGACGAGTGCCTCCTTGCTCGGGTACCCCCGGTAGAGCGTGGCGGACGAGACCCCGGCACGCTCCAGGACCGCGTCCACCGAGGTCGCGGCGATGCCGTGCGTGAAGAAGAGGTCCTCAGCGGCGTCGAGGAGCTTCTGCTCGGTTCCTGCACGCATGGCCATGTCAGCACCCTAGACTCCGAAAAGTGAAACGATCGTTTTCGAAAGGAACCGGGCTCGCCGTCGCCGGCACAGCCCTCGTCGCGGTGACCTACGGACTCGTCCGCCTCGCCTACGGGCTGGTGCTGCCGGACGTGCAGGCGGACCTGGGGCTCGGTGCGGCGCTCGCCGGGTGGATCTCCGCCGGGGCGTCGACGATGTACTGCGTCGGGGCGGTGGTCGGGTTCCTCGCGGCGACGGGGCACCCGCGGTCGCTCGTGGTCCTGGCCGCGAGCACCGCGGGGGTCGGTGCTGCCGGGATGGCGTGGAGCCACGACGCGACCACCTTCGGCGTCGCGGCGGTCCTGAGCTCGACGGGCGCCGGCGCTGCATCACCCGCGCTCGTCCGGCTGGTCGCGCGGAACACGGCACCGGAGCGGGTGCCTCGCGCGCAGGCGGTCGTGAACGCGGGGACCGGGCCCGGGCTCGTCGCCGCCGGGCTCCTCGCACTCGCGGTCCTCCCAGAGTGGCGTGCCGCCTGGTTCGTCGCCGCGGCCTGTTCCGTGCTGGCCGGGGTCGCCGTGCTCCTGACCGACCACCGCCGTCGCGACGACAGGACGGAACGCGGTCACGCCGACATGACGGAACGCGGTCACGCCGACACGACGGAACGAGTGGACCGAGCAGAACGACCGACGGGGTCGTGGTTCGTCGCGCACCGCCGGCTCCTCCTCGCAGCGCTGCTGCTCGGCGCCGGCTCCGCCGCGGTCTGGAACTACGGCCGATCCGTCCTCGTCGACGCCGGTGTCGATCGGGAGGCCTCCATCACCGCCTGGATCGCCCTCGGCCTCGGAGGCGCTGCCGTCGTCGTCACGAGCCGGTGGACGGGCACCATGCGACCGGCGCGGCTCTGGGGGATCAGCGTGACCGCGGTCGTGGTCGGGTCCCTCGCGCTCGCCGTGGTGCCCGGTGCCGTCCCGGTCGCGCTCGTCGCCTGCCTGGTGTTCGGGTGGGGGTACACCGCGGCGACCGGGGCGCTGATCGCCTGGACGACCGAGATCGACCCGGATCGTGCGTCGGCGGGGACCTCGATGCTCTTCGTCACCCTGGTGCTCGGGCAGGCTCTGGGCGCCGCCGCGGCCGGCGCCGTGATCGGCGTCGCGGGCGCCGTGACGGCGTTCGCGCTGGCGGCCCTGGTCGGACTCGCCTCCGCTCCGGCGGCCGGGCCGCGGCACTGAACGTGCGCACCGCCGGACGGGAGGCTCGGCGCGCGCCCGCACCGAGCCTCCCGTC
>JASCOI010000037.1 GCA_029959665.1 Microbacteriaceae bacterium PS02333 | reverse complement strand
AAACCCCCCCCCCCCCCCCCCCCCCCGGCCCCGCGCCCCCGCGCCGCACCGGCGCGGCTCCGAGCGCGCGGAGGTGCGCGCATGACCGAGAACGGAACCGTCCTGCTCGACGTCCGCGGCGGGGCGGGCGCCACCCCGGGCCTCCTGTCCGTCGAACCCGTGGACCCGGATCGCGACGCCGCCGTCGTGCAGGCGTGGCTCGCGCACCCGGCGTCGAGCTGGTGGGAGATGGGCCACCTCGACGTGGAGGCCGTGCGTGCGTACCTGGCCGGCGTGCAGGCGGACCCGGCGCAGGCCGCGTGGTTGGGGCGCCACGACGGCGAGCCGTGCTTCCTCGTCGAGACCTACGACCCGGCCGCCGTGCTGCTGACCGACGTCTGGCCCGCCGAACCCGGCGATGTCGGCATGCACCTGCTCGTCGCACCGCCGCCCGCCGACGGACGGGTGCACGGACTCACGAGCGCGGTGATGCGGACCGTGGTGGAGCACTGTCGGGACGCTCTCGGCGCACGTCGTGTCGTGGTCGAGCCCGACGTCCGGAACACCGCGGTGCACGCGAAGAACGCCGAGGTCGGGTTCCGGGTGCTGCGCGAGGTCGACGTCGACGGCAAGCGCGCGCTGCTCTCGGTGCTCGACACCGACCGGATCGGGGTGCCGGACGACGACGGACCTGCTGCGCACCTGCGGCCGGAGCACCTCGACGTCGCGGAGCGGCACCTCGTGGCGAAGGCGATCGCCGAGTTCACCCATGAGCGTCTGATCGCACCGGTGGCCGACGGCGACGGCTGGCGCCTCCTGGCGGGCTCGTCGACGTACCGGTTCCGGGCACGGCTGCACGCGCTCGAGCACTGGTCGATCGACGAGGCCTCGCTCACCCGGACCCGCGACGACGTCCCCGTGGCACCCAGCGCGCACGACCTCGTCCTCGAGCTCCGTGCCGTCCTCGGGATCCCCGACGAGATGCTCGGCACGTACCTCGAGGAGATCGCCTCGACCCTCGCCAGTGCCGCCGCCAAGCACCGACGGGGCGGGCCATCGGCTGCCCAGCTCGCGCGGGGACGAGCAGACGCGGTCGCGGCGTTCCAGGCGACCGAGGCGGCGATGACCGAGGGGCACCCGGCGTTCGTGGCGTCGAACGGCCGCATCGGCTTCGGGCTCGACGAGTACCGGGCGTACGCGCCGGAGTCCGGGCGGACGTTCCGGTACCGGTGGCTCGCGGCACGTCGGGAGCACACGCACCTGGCGCTCGCCGCGGACCGGACCGAGGACGCCCACTGGGCGGCCGAGCTGCCCGCGGCGACGGTGGGCGGGTTCCGGCAGACGCTGGAGCGCCGCGGGCTCGACCCGGACGACTACGTGTGGCTGCCGGTGCACCCGTGGCAGTGGCAGCACCGGATCGCCGTGACCTTCGCGCCGGACCTCGGGCGGCAGGACCTCGTCGACCTCGGCGAGGGGCCGGACGAGTACCAGCCGCAGCAGTCGATCCGGACGGCGTTCGACCGGACGGACCCGACGCGGTCGTACGTCAAGACGGCGCTCGCGGTGCAGAACATGGGGTTCCTCCGCGGGATGTCGCCGGCGTACATGCGGAACACGCCTGCGGTGAACGACTGGGTTGCCGGCATCGTCGCGGCCGACCCGACGCTGCGGTCAGCGGGCTTCGAGGTGCTGCGGGAACACGCGGCGATCGGGTACACGGGCGACGCGTACCACCGGGTGGACGTGTCGTCGCCGCAGCGGAAGATGCTCGCGGCACTCTGGCGGGAGAGCCCGGTGCCGCGGCTGTCCGACGGCGAGCAGCTCATGACGATGGCGGCGCTGCTGCACCGCGATTCCTCCGGCGCGGCGGTGGTCTCGGCGCTGGTCGCCCGGTCGGGACTGTCGGCGGACGAGTGGGTGCGGCGCTACCTCGACGCATACCTGTTGCCCGTGGTGCACTGCCTGACCGTGCACGACCTGGCGTTCATGCCGCACGGGGAGAACCTCGTCCTGGTGCTCCGCGACGGTGTCGTCGTCCGCGCGGTCATGAAGGACATCGGGGAGGAGGTCGCGGTGCTCGCCCCGGTCGCCGTGCCGGCCGGGATCGAGCGCATCGTGCACCCGGTCGACGACGACGAGGCGGCGCTCGCCGTGTTCACCGACGTGTTCGACGGGGTGCTGCGCTTCGTCGCGGCGGTCCTCGACGACGACGGGGTCCTGCCGGAGTCCCGGTTCTGGGAGCTCGTCGGCGCGTGCATCGACCGGCACGCTGCGGCCCACCCGGACCGGCGTCGCCCGCTCGACCTGCGTGCGCCGACGTTCGAGCACTCCTGCCTGAACCGGCTGCAGCTGCGGAACACCCTGTCGATGGTCGACCTGGCGGACCAGTCCTCGTCGCTCATCCGCGCCGGGGCGATGCCGAACCCGATCGCGCGGGCGTAGGCGGGCGGCGGGCTCGCCGGTCTCGCCGGGCTGGTCCGCGTTCGACCAACCGAAAGCAACTCGCGCCACCGAATTCGGTGGCGCGAGTTGCTTTCGGTTGTGCGGGAGCACCGCGCGCCGCGGGAGTGCGCGGCGCCCGCGCCCGCGCGGCCGCTACCGCACCGCGCTCCGGCCGCCGACCCGCACGACGAGCCCGGCGATCGCCGCGCCCACGAGCGGCGCCACGATGAACACCCACAGCTGCGCGAGCGGGGTCCCGCCGCCGTAGATCGCCGCCGCGATGGACCGCGCCGGGTTCACCGACGTGTTGCTGACCGGGATCGAGATGAGGTGGATCAACGTCAGCGTGAGTCCGATCGCGATCGGTGCGAGCGCGCGGTACTCGGGCTTCGCCGTCACGGAGAGGATCACCCCGAGGAACACCGCCGTCAGCACCACCTCGGTGAGGAACACCGACCAGAGGCCGAATCCACCGGGCGACGCAGAGCCGTAGCCGTTCGACGCGAATCCGGCGTCGTGCGCTGCCGAGAACGCCCCGGGCTTGCCGGCCAGGATCGCCGCGAGGATGCTCGTCGCCACCGCACCACCGATGATCTGCGATATCCAGTACCCGGCGAGGTGCTTGGCGTCGGTGCGCCCGGCGACCCAGAGCCCGAGCGACACCGCGGGGTTGAAGTGGCCGCCGGAGATGTGCCCGACGGCGCTGATGCCGGCGACGAGGGTCAGGCCGAACGCGAGCGCGACGCCGAGGAACCCGACGCCGAGCGCGTTGCCCGCATCCGGGAACGCGGCGGCGAAGAGCGCGGTGCCGAGCCCGCCGAACACGAGCAGGAAGGTGCCGAAGAACTCGGCGGCGTAGAGCTGGATCGCGGAGCGCGCCGGGGCGTCCTCGACGATCTGTTCGGAGGTGGATGCTGCGACGGGACGTTCGGAACTCATGACGCTCCTTGCGACGGTGACAGTGACGACGATGTTCTGCCGGGGCAGACCGGATCGTCTGCCTCGGTCACCTCAGCGAATCACCGGCAGCGCACCCTGTCCGAAGATGACTCACGGTTGCAACACGCGTGTCGTCCAACCGTCATCCGATCGGCGGTACTGCAGGCGTCGGTGCATCCGGTCACGGCTGCCGTGCCAGAACTCCACGACGACCGGTTCGAGCCGGTAGGCGACCCACGACGCCGGACGGGACGCGTCGTCGCCGAGGGCCCCGGCAGCGGACAGCAGGTCGTCGAACGTGCCGTCGAGCGGCTCGGACTGGTGTGCTGCGGCCGTCGCGGCCCGGGACTTCGGCGACCGGTGGGCGAAGAGCGCGTCGGACTCGTCGTCGGAGAGCACCACGACGACGCCCTCGAACCGCATCTGCTGCATGGTCTCCCGCCAGTACACCTGCAGCGCGGCCGCCGGGTTGGCTGCGAGCTGCCGTCCCTTCGGGCTCTCGGTGGACGACCCGAACACGAGCCCCTCGTCGTCGAGCCGCTTGACGTCGACGGTCCTGGCGCTCACGACGCCGTCGGCCGCGGTCGCGAGCGTCATCGACAGCGGTTCGGAGACGTCGTCGGCCGTCGCCAGCCAGGCCCGCGCGGCGGCCATCGGCGTGGCGGGCGGGTCGGTGAACTCGGGGAACGCGAACGACGGGTCGCCGGAGAGGGGTGCGGTTGGCATCCCCTCAGCCAACCCCGGTCAGTCCGCCCACGTCCAGGAGACCGGGGGACGTCCGCCGCGCTGGCCCGACGTCGTGGTCGCCGCCGCCCGGACGAGCGCGGCGTTCGTCCGCAGGGCCCGGTTCAGGTTGCCGGGATCGGGGGAGACGCCGGTCACCGCGGTCTGCAGCCGGCTCGCGTCCGCCGTCGTGAACCGCGTTCCGAGGAGGGCGCGGGTGAGCGGCAGGTCCCGCCACAACCGGTTGCGGACGTGGTCGAGTGCGGCCTCGATGATCCGGTCGTGGTCGAACGGGAGGCTCGGCTCGGCCTGGGCGGGGTCGCGCCAGACCGCCGACGGCGCGGCTCCGGTGCCGCCGCCGGACTCCGCCACCACCGCGACGAACGCGATGCTGATCGCCGTCGACCGCGGGTCCCGCTCCGGTCCGTCGAACGCCCCGATCTGCGCGAGGTGCCGGACCGACGCGTCGTCGATCCCGGCCTTGGTGCGGAGCGCGCGCCGCGCCCCGTCGGTGAGCAGTTCCGTACCGTCCAGGAGCACGCCGGGGAGGGCCTCCTGTCCGGCGTACGGGTCGTACGGCCGGCGCGCGGTGGCGACCAGCAGCCCGTCGCCCGCCGTGAACGACATCGGGACGACGTCGATCGCGATGAGCGGCTGGTCGCGGGCCGCCACGGCGCCGTCCGTCACGCCGATGCCGCCCGGCGTTTGGCGCGGTCGGCGCGCTCGCGGCGGAGCGTCGCACGCACGTCGGCGAAGGACTGGTGCACGAGGAACCGACCGTCGGTCCAGACCGGCTGGAGCAGGCTCGTCGCCTCGTCCGCCGCGCTCGCCTGGTCGCTCTGCCGGATCTCGCCGGTCTCGTCGCGGTGCAGGGCGATGCGGCCCTTCGCGCTCTTCTTGCCGCTGCCCGTCTTCGGGTCCTTCTGGATGTCGACGGGCTCGCCGTCCACCAGCGCCCACGTCGCCTTCACCGCGCTGCCGAGGTTGTCGCGGGTCATGTACTGGTACGTGTACGACCCGATGCCGAGCACGATGTTGTCGCTCGAGTAGCCCTTGGCCTCGAGGCGCTCGTAGATCCGACGGGCCCGGTCGAGGGTGATGCTGTCGCCGTAGATCACGCCGATGTGCTGGTCGAGGACCTTGTACCCGGCGTCGTTCACGGTGTGGCCGAAGAGCTCGTCGAGGAGCTCGACGACGCCCTTTTCCTCGTGGCTGCGTGCCGGGTCGGCGAGTGCGTCGGCACCCACCCCGTGCACGGTGCCGGTGACGATGTCGACCGGGTCCCCCGAGTCCGGGCGGATCACGAGCTTGCCGTCGCGCCCGGTGATCCGGTCCTTGAGCTGCGGGAGGGTCTCGGTGATGACCTTGAACAGGTCGAAGCCGTCGCTGACCGCCGACACGATGCCCGTCGGGTAGACGTCGAGGATCTGCTCGAACGTCTCGAGCTCCCCGTCGGCCCCGCGGACGCACATCACGCTGTGTTCGGTCGCCGGGACGCTCGCCGCGACCCAGCCGTTGTCGCCCGGGTAGTACCGGTCGATGAAGTCGAGCGACGGCATCGAGTCGGTGCCGAGGAACGAGAGCAGGTGTCCGGCGCCACCGGCCGCTGCGGACTCGATGCTCGACTGCCCGCGGAACGAGAAGTCGTGCGCGGCGAAGTCGATGCTCTCCGGGACGGCACCGGTGCGCGCCGCCCAGTCCTCCATCAGGTCCCGGTACTCCAGGGCCTTCGTGGCGACGGTCGAGGGGTGCCAGATCGATGCCGACAGGGCGGTCTCGATGTAGTTCGGCAGCCAGAAGAACTCGTCGACGGTGTTCTCGACCGTGAGCGTGGCGACGCCGATCGGCGCGAGGGTCCCCTCGGGGAGTGCCTTGATCGTCAGCGGGAGGTACCCGAGACGGTGCAGGGCGCGGACGTGGTCGACGCCGATGTGGTTCGGGCCGAAGTAGCCCTGGAGTGCCTGCTGGAACAGGTCGGCGACCTCGTCCTCGTCCGCGGCGAAGAACGGCGCCCATGCCTCGACCAGGGAGCGCTGGATGAACGCCTGCAGGCCGAACACCACGGCGTGCGTGGACTCGGGCATGTGTGCGTTCGAGCGGTTCGTCCAGTTGATGAGGATCCGCGTGGTGCCCTGCGGGTACACCTGCCGGTGCGAGTGCTTGTACCCGTCGACGGCGAGGAGCGGCGCGATGGGGCTCGGGCCGGTGATGCGGGGCTCGATGCCGGCGGTGGTCGTGGTGGTGTCGGTGGTGGTCATCGGATCTGCTCCGTCAGGAAGGGGGTCAGGGGAACGGTCGTGAGTCCGGGCACGTCGGTCTGCGCCGGGTAGGAGTCGGTGGTGACGATCTCGCCGAAGTGGTCGGCGAGCGCCGGTGCCCGGCCGGAGAAGACGCCGTGCGAGACCCAGAGGCCGAGGCGTTCCTTCGGCAGCCCCGTCGCGCCGGCGAGGCCCATGAAGGTGCCGCCGCCGTCGCAGATGTCGTCGACCACGAGCAGTCGACCGGACTCGGGGAGGGGCTCGCAGGTGAACCCGTCGAGCTTGCCGGTGTCCGGGTTGCGGTGCTTCTCTGCCTTGAAGACCGGCAGGTCGCAGGCGTCCGCGACCGCGGTGGCCCGTGCGACGGCGCCCTTGTCCGGGGCGATGATGCCGACGTAGTCGGAACCGGCGACCACGGCGTCACGGACGACCCGTTCGCTCGTGACGACCGTCAGGTTGTCGACCAGCCCGACGATGACCGGCGAGTGCGGGTCGAAGGCGATGACCTGGTCGATGCCGAAGCCGTTGATGACGTCCGCGTAGACCTTAGCCCCGAAGGGGAGTCCGCGGTCCTGCCGGGCGCCGGGCAGGTACGGGATGAGTGCGACCGACTTCGAGCCGCGCTGTCGCACGGCGTCCGCCCACATGCCGAGCATGAGGAGGTCGTCGCCGCTCGCGCCCCGCAGGGTCGCGATCTCGGTGGTGTCCCCCGTGCCGGCGTCGTCGTTCGCGACCTTGACGTGTGCTTCGCCAGCGGGGAACCGCATGGTGGAGAACGTCGGGGTCACGCTGGTTCCGGAAGCGTTCCGGGTGGTGAGTTCGACTGCCATGACCCGACCGTAGCACGGTAATTGTCAGTGCGACAAGTACCGCTTGGCGATCCGTCGCATCTGCCGGAGCAGCAGCGGGCCCGGGAGTCGGAGGAGCGGTCCCGGCACGACGGCCCGGAAGCGCCGGAGCCCCGCGGCCACCCGGTCCCAGCGCCGCTGCTCGCGCGGGCCCCACGCGAAGCCGTACTGCGCGCGGACGGCATCGGGGAGCATCCCGACGGTCACGACCCGCACGAGCGGCATCGCGGCACGGACCCAGAGCGGCGCGAAGCGCGGGTGCAGCAGGTCGCGCACCACGGCCCGCGCGTCGTCGGTGACGTGCAGCCCGGCGAGTGCGCCGGTCCAGTACTCCTCGAAGGCGGCGACGGAGTCGGGCCACCGCCCAGCCGGTACCCGGAGCGCTGCCCCGAGCGGTTCGTAGGCGTCCAGCACGCGCTGCGCGAGCTCCGGCGGCACCGGGCCACCGAACGCCTCGTGCGCCCGGAGTGCCGAGTCGTACAGCGTCGCCGCCACCCAGAGCTGCTGGTCGGCGTCGTCCGCACCCGTCACGGAGGCGTGGGCACGGTTCACGAACCCGGTTGCGATCGTCGCGTCCGAAGGCGAGCCGAGCACCACCGCGCAGACGTACATGAGCGTGTGGGCGAGCCGCTGCTGCGGCCGCCTGGCGAAGTCCGAGTGCCGGCGGACGCCGGCCGCGACGACCGGATCGGCGATCTGCAGCAGGATCGCACGCCCGCCCGCGACGACGGGGGTGCTGTCCGCCAGGAACCGGTCGAGGACCCGGTCCCGACCACGGGATGGACTGGAGGCACGGCGCACGTCCGGCACCGAGCCTCCCGTCCGTCCGCTGGTCACGGTCTCCTGCCCCGCTCGCGTCGGTGCGGCACCACGTCGATCGCGACGGCGCCGGCCAGGGCGGCTGCGCCGCCGACGAGCGCCGTGACGACGAAGGCGACGCTGCCGACCGTGCCGGTGCTCATCGCGACGAGCGTCGCGACGAGCCAGATCGCGGGGAGCGGCCAGCAGTGCGACGGTGTCGCGGCGATCACGGCGATCAGGACCCCGCCGATCAGCAGCGGTAACCAGAGGAGGTTCGTGCCGCAGGAGGGGCCGTAGGTCGACGGGCCGCACGCGGTCACGCCGGAGCGGACACCCGTGTGCGCCGAGGCGGCCACGAGCAGCAGTGACGCGATCGCCAGCAGCCGTGCGACCGCGGGCATGCCGCGGACACTGGCCTGGACACGACGGAGCACGGCTCGATGGTACCGAGCCGTGCTCCGTGGTCGATGCGGTGCTGGGCGGTGCCGGCTACAGCGGCTTCGTGCCGAGGTCGTTCCCCAGGTCGGGGAGCTCGGAGTCGTCGTCGTGCTCCCACAGGTCCGGCGAGCCCTCGCGGGGCGCTCCTCCGGTGGGGCCGTCGTCGGTGCCGTCACCCGGCTGCGGTTCGACGGTCTCGCCGGCGACGGCGTCGTTCGTGACGGTCTCGAGGGACTCGTCGGTCTCGTCGACCTCGTACGGGCCGACGTGCTCGCGGTCGACGTCGTCGTCGCGGCGCTCCTCGGCGTCGAAGTCGTCGATCGGGCTGATGCCGGGATCGGTCATGGTGCTGCTCCTTCGTGGTCGGGTCGTGCCGGGATCAGGCGCTGACGAACTTGGTGTCGTGCTCGCCGAGGCGGAGCTGTTCCGCCAGGCCCTTCTCGTCGGTGGAGCCCCAGCGCTCGACGATCTTGCCGTCGCGGAACTTCGACACCTGGATGCCGCGCACCGTGAAGTCGCGGCCGGTGGGCTCGTGCCCCTGGAACGGGCCGGTGTGGGTCCCGCGGATCGTGAAGACCGCGGTGATGTAGTCGTCGGTCACGACGAGCGGGTCCGGTTCGAGCGAGAGGTCGGGGAACGCCGTCGTGAACTCGGTCCAGAAGTCCACGATGCCCGCGAGCCCAGGTGCCTGGTCCGGTGCCGGGTCGTGGTCGACGACGTCCTCGGCCCAGACCTCGCCGAACCGGTCGAACGCGCGCGCCTCGAGGATCTCGCCGAGTCGTTCCTGTGCCTGCTGGTTCCGTTCCGCCGTCATGGCGCTCCTTCCATTGGGCCTCCTGGTGTACGCCGGGGCCCTGGCGGGTCGTCCAGGATGTGGGGGACTCAGACGCGTTCGAGCAGGTGCCGTTCGGCGATGTCCGCGAGGGCCAGGGTCCGGTATCCGGCGTCGTCGAAGAAGACGGTGAGTCGGTCGTCCTCGGTGCTCATCACGACGCCCCGACCCCACTCGGTGTGCTCCACCGCTGCGTCGGGCGGCCACTCGGCGTCGTGTGCACCGTCGACGCTCGTGGTCGCGTCCGCGGTCCCGGCCGAGCAGGTGTCGCAGTTCCCGCAGGGCTCGCGGAGCTCGTCCCCGAAGTACCCGAGCAGGAACTGGCGGCGGCACCCGGACGTCTCGGCGAACCGGCGCATCATCGCGATGCGGGACTCCTCGATCGTCACGAGCTGGGCGGCGCGGTCCCGTGCGGCCTTCGCGGCGGCGGACGCGTCGCGCGGAGCGTCCGCCGCGCGCGCCAGCCCGTCGCCGTCGTCCGAGAGGACACCGGCGTCGAGGAGCGCGTTCGCCGCCCGTCCCGTGGTGCGCGCCGACAGTCCGGACGCGTTCGCCAGATCGGCGCGGGCGATCGACCCGGTGGCCGGGACCGCGTCGAACACGGACCGGAGCGATGCCGGACGCGGGCTACCGGAGGCGAAGAACCGACGGAGCCCGAGGTCTTCCTCGCGGTAGTGCAGCGTGGCGAGCCCCGGGGCACCGTCCCGCCCGGCGCGGCCGATCTCCTGGTGGTAGGCGTCGACGGACTCCGGCACGTCGGCGTGCACCACGAACCGGACGTCCGGCTTGTCGATCCCCATGCCGAACGCACTCGTCGCCACGACGACCTCGACCGATCCGTCGTGGAACCCGGTGAGGACCTGCTCGCGGTCCGCCACCCGTAGTCCGGCGTGGTACGGCTTGGCGACCCGGCCGCGTTCGACGATCTCGTCGGCGTACACGAGCGTCTCCGCCCGGGTCGCGACGTAGACGATGCCGGTTCCCTCGAGGCCGGCGACCTGGTCGACGACCGCCTCCCGCTTGCCCTCGTCGTCCCCGTGGCGGCGCACCTCGAGCCGGAGCTCCGGGCGGTCGAAGCCGGTGGCCAGGACGAGCGGGTCGCGCATCCGGAGCCGCTCGACGACGTCGTCACGCACGGGGCCGGAGCCCGTCGCCGTCAGCGCCAGCACCGGCGGGTGGCCGAGGCGCTCGACCACCTCGCCGAGTGCCAGGTAGTCCGGGCGGAAGTCGTGCCCCCACGACGACACGCAGTGTGCCTCGTCGACGGTCACCAGCGCCACGCCGACGTCCAGGAGTCGCTCGATGACGGTGTCCTTCACGAGCTGCTCCGGGGCGAGGAACACGTACCGGACCGCACCGGCGGCGACGTCGTCCCACGCCTCGGTCAGGTCGCGCGTGCCCTTCGTGGCGTTCACCGTCACGGCACGGGGAGCGTCCGGGTGCTCGGCGAGACCGACCACCTGGTCCTCCTGCAGGGCGACCAACGGCGAGACGACGACCACCAGGCCGTCGAGGGCGAGTCCGGCGACCTGGTAGATCGCGGACTTGCCGGCGCCGGTGGGCATCACCGCGAGGGCGTCCCTGCCGTCGAGGACCGCGTCGACGACGGTCTCCTGATCGGGGTGGAGGTGCCAGCCGAAGACCTCGGCGGCTCGGGTTCGGAGTCCATCGCGCACCGGACCACCGTGCCGCCCGCTGCCTGGGACGGTTTCCGGGATGCCGTCCCCCGGATCGCGCGTCCATGTGGCGGCGCTAGGCTCTGTCACGGCCGTTGTCTCGACATCGAGCGACCCTCGATGCTGAGCGCTGCGACCTGCGAAACCGATGCCGATCGCACGACGAGTGCGGGAAGAAGAACAGCGTGGATCTTTTCGAGTATCAGGCCAGGGACCTCTTCGAGTCCTACGGCGTCCCCGTTCTGCAGGGGATCATCGCCGACACCCCAGAGGAGGCGAGGGCAGCAGCCGAGAAGATCGGCGGCGTCGTCGTCGTGAAGGCCCAGGTGAAGGTCGGCGGCCGCGGCAAGGCGGGCGGCGTGAAGGTCGCGAAGACCCCCGACGAGGCGTTCGAGCACGCGCAGGCGATCCTCGGCCTCGACATCAAGGGCCACACCGTCAAGCGCGTCATGATCGCGCAGGGTGCGGACATCGCCGCGGAGTTCTACTTCTCGGTGCTCCTCGACCGTGCGAACCGCTCCTACCTGTCGCTCGTGAGCGTCGAGGGCGGCATGGAGATCGAGCAGCTCGCGGTCGAGAAGCCCGAGGCGCTCGCCCGCGTCGAGGTCGATCCGCTGACGGGCATCGACGAGGCGAAGGGCAAGGAGCTCGCCGTCGCTGCTGGCTTCCCGGCCGAGCTCGTCGACCAGGTCGCGAACGTCTTCGTGAAGCTCTACGACGTCTACAAGGGCGAGGACGCCACCCTGGTCGAGGTGAACCCCCTCGTCCGTACCGGCGACGGCCAGATCCTGGCGCTCGACGGCAAGGTCTCGCTCGACGAGAACGCGGACTTCCGCCACGAGGCCCACAAGGCGCTCGAGGACACCGCGAGCGAGGACCCGCTCGAGGCCAAGGCGAAGGCCCACGGCCTCAACTACGTCAAGCTCGACGGCCAGGTCGGCGTCATCGGCAACGGCGCGGGACTCGTCATGTCGACGCTCGACGTCGTCGCGTACGCCGGTGAGCGTCACGGCGGCGTGAAGCCCGCGAACTTCCTCGACATCGGCGGCGGCGCATCGGCAGAGGTCATGGCGAACGGCCTCGACGTCATCCTCGGCGACCCGCAGGTGAAGAGCGTCTTCGTGAACGTCTTCGGCGGCATCACCGCCTGCGACGCCGTCGCGAACGGCATCGTCGCCGCGCTCGGCATCCTCGGCGACGCGGCCACCAAGCCGCTCGTCGTGCGCCTCGACGGCAACAACGTGGAAGAGGGTCGCCGGATCCTGGCGGAGGCGGCGCACCCGCTCGTCACCGTCGCCGCGACCATGGACGACGCGGCCGAGCAGGCCGCCGAACTCGCTGCAGCAGCGGCCTGAAGGGACTGACCATGTCGATCTTCCTCAACAAGGACTCCAAGGTCATCGTCCAGGGCATCACCGGCGGCGAGGGCACGAAGCACACCGCGCTCATGCTCAAGGCCGGCACCCAGGTCGTCGGCGGCGTGAACGCCCGCAAGGCCGGCACGACCGTCACCCACGGCGACGTCACCCTGCCGGTCTTCGGCTCGGTGCGCGAGGCCATCGACACCACGGGTGCCGACGTCTCGATCGTCTTCGTCCCGCCGGCGTTCGCGAAGGACGCCGTGCTCGAAGCGATCGACGCGGAGATCCCGCTGGTCGTCGTGATCACCGAGGGCATCCCCGTGCAGGACTCCGCGGAGTTCTGGGCACACGCCAAGGCCAAGGGCGGGACGACCCGCATCATCGGCCCGAACTGCCCCGGCATCATCACCCCGGGGGAGTCGCTCGTCGGCATCACCCCGGCGACGATCACCGGCAAGGGCCCGATCGGCCTCGTGTCCAAGTCGGGCACGCTGACCTACCAGATGATGTACGAGCTCCGTGACCTGGGCTTCTCGACCGCCATCGGCATCGGCGGCGACCCGGTCATCGGCACGACGCACATCGACGCGCTCGCCGCGTTCGAAGCCGACCCCGAGACCGAGGCGATCGTGATGATCGGCGAGATCGGTGGCGACGCCGAGGAGCGCGCGGCGGACTACATCAAGGCACACGTCACGAAGCCGGTCGTCGGCTACGTCGCGGGCTTCACCGCTCCCGAGGGCAAGACGATGGGCCACGCGGGCGCGATCGTGTCCGGCTCCGCCGGCACGGCCGAGGCCAAGAAGCAGGCGCTCGAGGCCGCGGGCGTCAAGGTCGGCAAGACGCCGTCCGAGACGGCTGCGCTGCTGCGCGAGGTGGGCGCCGCCCGGTAGCGGGTCGCGTCCACGTCAGGACGGCCGGGAGGCTCGGTGCGGGTTCCGCACCGAGCCTCCCGTCGTTCTCGGTGCAGGTCATAAGCATCACATAGGTGGGTGGTATGTAAGATCCTGGAATGGATAGTGTTGCGGGATGCTCGTCAACCTTCCCCTCATCATCCTCGCGGCACCCGTCCTGGTCGTCGTCGCCGCGGTCTGCATCCGGTCGAGCGCGCGGCGCTGGCCAGGCAACGACGGGGGCGGTAGCGCGCAGAGCGGATCGTGAGCGTCGTCGACGAGCCGCTCCCGACCGCCCGGCGGGTCGGAGCGGCCGGTCGGCTCGTCGGAGCGGCGCTCATCCTCGGGGTCGGCACCGCGGTCGTCGTCGGCGTCGTCGGGCGTGGACTCGACACGGCCCCTCGGATCGTCTTCGCGGTCGTCGCGATCGCCACCCTCGTCCACGTGGTCTGCGCGCTCCTGCCCGATCGCGTCCAACGATCGACCCGGTCGGGCGTGGCCGAGGACGCCGTCGTGGTCGCGTTGGTCCCGGTGTACAACGAGGACCCCGTCGCGCTCCGGCGCTGTCTGCGGTCGTTCCTCGAACAGACCCGACGTCCGGACGTCGTCGCGGTGGGCGACGACGGCTCCACCGCGGTCGGGTACGAGGACGTGCGTGCGTGGTTCCTCGCAGCGGCCGCGGACGCCGGGGTCCGCGGGGAGTGGTGTCGCACCGAGAACCGCGGCAAGCGGCACGCGCAGGTCCGCGGCCTCGAGCTCGCCGGGGTCGGCGACGTCCTCGTCACGGTGGACAGCGACAGCATCCTCGACCGTCGGGCGGTCGAGAACGGGCTCGTGCCCTTCGCGGACCCCCGCGTGCAGTCCGTCGCGGCGCTCATCCTGACGACGAACTTCCGGCAGACGCTGCTCGCCCGGTGGATGGACCTCTACTGCCTGGGTCTCCAGCTGTTCGAGCGCTCGGCGTTCTCGCGCTTCCGAGCGGTGATGGTGAACTCGGGCGGGTGCTCCCTGTACCGGGCGGCGGTCCTCCGTGACAACGTCGACGCCTACCTCGGTGAGACGATCCTCGGGCGTCCCGTCCAGTTCTCGGACGACAGCATGCTCACGCTCTTCGCGCTCCGCCGTGGCCGTGCCGTCCAGCGTGAGGACTGCTTCGCGTTCACGCTCATGCCGACCGACGTCGGCCACCACCTGCGGCAGCAGCTGCGCTGGATGCGGGGGTCGTTCATCCGCTCGATCTGGCGGATGCGGTACCTCCCGATGCACCGTCCCGCGTACTGGCTGCACCTCGTCAAGTGGATGCTCTACGTCGTGGTGACCGCCACGCTGGTGCACCTCGTCGCGGCGGGCACGCTCCTACACCCGGAGACCATCGCCACCGGGGTGACCGCCGCGGTCGCACTGTACGTCACGGCGGTCCTGCGGTACGTGCTCGTGATCCGCTCGGACCAGAGCACGCTGCAGCGCTGGCTGACGCTGGCGACGGCGCCCATCGCGGCGATGTGGGGACTGACCGTCCTCCGTGTCCTGCGGTGGTACGCCATCGCGACGTTCGCCCGGACGGGCTGGGGCACGCGTGACGAGATCGAGGTCAGGGACGCGTCGGTCGCCGGCTGAGCGCCGAGTCCCACCGCGCGGCAACGCCGGACTCGGCTGGTCGCCACGTATCCTCACTGCGATGAACCGCCTGGGAACCGCACTGCTCGCCGCTGTTGAAGCGATCGTGACGGTCGGCGTGGGCGTCGGGATCGCGCTCGTGCCACTGACGCTGCTCTGGGGCTTCGAGTACGGCCTGCAGGTCGACTGGGACGTGTTCTGGAAGGCTGCGGGCAGCGTCTGGCTCGTCGGGCACGGTGTCGACGTGACCTTCGTGCTCGGGGCCGCCACCGCGAAGGCCTCCGGGGTCAGCGGCGCTGCCGACCCGATCTCGGCGACACTCGCGGCACTCGGGTTCGCACTCGTCACGGCATGGCTCGGCGGCCGTGCCGGACGACGCTTCGCCGAGACGGAACACCGCGTCACGGGCGTGCTGGTCGGCACCGGGGTGGTCGCCGTCCTCGGGCTCGGCCTCGCCCTGTCGTCCACGTCCGCGGCGACGCAGCCGACCGTGTGGCAGGCCGTGGTGTTCCCGGCACTGTGGTTCGGGATCCCGGCGCTCGTCGCGGCAGAGGTCTGTCGTCGTCGTCGCTCCATGCCGGCCGATCCGGTCACCGCGTGGGTCGTCGGGCAGCTCGACCGAGTGCCGGCGGTGTGGCGTTCCGTCGCGGGCTTCGGGCTGCGCGCGGGCACCGCTGCGAGCGCGATGGTCGTCGCTGCCGCCGCGGTCGTCGTCGGCTTCCTGCTCTTCGGCTCCTTCGCCGAGGTCATCACCCTGTACGAGCGCTCGCACGCCGGGCTCGTCGGCGGGATCTCGCTGACGATCGGGCAGCTCGCGTTCCTGCCGGACTTCGTCGGCTGGGCGACGTCGTGGCTCGTCGGCCCCGGGTTCGCCATCGGTACCGGCTCGAGCGTCTCGCCGATCGGCACCACCCTCGGCCCCATCCCGAGCATCCCCGTGTTCGGTGCGCTGCCGTCGTCCGGGCACACGTTCGGCCTGCTGTGGGTGCTCGTCCCCGTCCTCGCCGGGTTCGCGGTCGGCGGCTTGCTGCGACCGCGCCTGGTCCGGGCACTCGGGTCCGAGGACAGTGCGCTGCACCGGGCTGCAGGCGGGCTCGCGACCGGCATCGTCGCCGGTGTGCTCACCGGGCTCGTCGCCTGGTCGTCGTCCGGGTCGTTCGGGCCGGGTCGGCTGGCCGACGTCGGACCGCACGCCCTGGTCGTCGGGTCGCTCGCCGCGCTCGAGGTCGGCGTCCCCGCGATCGTCGCCCTCGCCGTCGGGCAGGACCTCGTGCGGATGCCCGAGCGCACCTGGACCCGCGAGCGCTGGCACGAGTCCGAGGACGACCAGGACGCTGCATCCGTGCAGGCGGAGGGCTCGCTGCTCGACGCGCTCGATCGTGCGGGCGCCGGGCGGACGACCGACGTGCACCGCTTCGTGGTCGAGGAAGCGCACGACGGTGCGCGCCCCGCGGACGTGCCTGCGCGAGCCGGAGCGCCGGAGCCGGGCGATGCGGTGACCGAGACCATCGAGGACGACGTGCGGGGCGAGGCGGACGGACCACGGGCCTCCCGTCCGGCGTCGGCCCCGGAACACGACGCTGATGCCGATGTGGAGATCCCCGAGTGGGCGCGCACCGGTGCCGTCGTGTCCCCGACGACCGCGCCGGCGTCGTCCGAGCCGCTCCGCCGAGGCAGCAGCATCCGCGACCGCCTGCGTGGCGCTGCCGTCGGCGTCCGCGGACGGGCCGGCGACCTGCGTGAGCGGGCCAGCGGGATCCGCGACCGGGCCGGAGACCTGCGCGACCGGGTGACGGGTGCGGATGCCGAGCGGCCGGACAGTGCACCGGACGACCGCCCGGACCGGCACCGTCCCGAGCGGCCCGAGGTCGCCGGCGCGCGCGACGAGCAGCCGGCGTTCCCCTGGAGCACCGAGGAGTTCGTCGCCGGCCGCGATGACGTGGACGAACAGCCGGCACTGCGCCCATCGAGCACCGAGGAGTTCGTCGCCGGCCGCGATGACGTGGACGAACAGCCCGCCGTCCCGGCGGCACCACCCGCGAAGCCGCGGTGGGACGCCACCGACCAGATCGCCGAGGACGAACTGCCGTGGTGGCGCCGTCCCAAGGACGACCGGGCGTAGCAGCGCAGCACCGCCGGTAGGCTTGTCCCCGTGCTCGAACTGGTGGTCCTGATCTCCGGTGCCGGATCGAACCTCCGGGCCCTGCTCGAAGCGACCCGCGATGCGGAGTACCCCGCGCGGGTCGTCGCCATCGGGGCCGACCGTGACGCCGAGGGACTCGGTCTCGGCGAGGAGTACTCGATCCCGACCTTCACAGTGCCCTTCTCCCGGTACGAGACCCGTGCCGAGTGGGGTCAGGCACTCGCGGAGCAGATCCGACCCTGGTCGCCGGACCTGCTCGTGCTCTCCGGACTGATGCGCCTGCTGCCGCCGGCCGTCGTGTCCGAGTTCGGTCCCGCGATCATCAACACGCACCCCGCGTACCTGCCGGAGTTCCCCGGTGCCCACGGCGTGCGTGACGCGCTGGCCGCCGGCGTCCGGCGGACCGGCGCGAGCGTCATCAAGGTCGACGACGGCGTCGACAGCGGGCCGATCCTCGCCCAGGAGCGCGTCCCCGTGCTCCCCGGCGACTCCGAGTCGACGCTGCACGACCGCATCAAGCCGGTCGAGCGGCGGCTCCTCATCCAGACCATCCTCGACATCGCCAACGGCACCACCGACCTGAAGGGCACCACGAGCGCATGAGCGTGCACGCAGCCGACCCCAGCCTGTACCGCGACCGGGACGTCGTGCCCGTGCGTCGCGCGCTCATCTCGGTGAGCGACAAGTCCGGCCTGCTCGAGCTCGCCGGTGCCCTCGCCGACGCCGGTGTCGAGATCGTATCGACGGGGTCCACCGCGCAGACGATCCGTGACGCGGGCTACGCCGTGACCGACGTCGCGAGCGTGACGGGCTTCCCCGAGTCGCTCGACGGTCGCGTGAAGACCCTGCACCCGTCGGTGCACGCGGGGCTCCTCGCCGACCTGCGCCTCGAGTCGCACGAGCAGCAGCTCGGCGAACTCGGCATCGAGCCGTTCCAGCTCGTCGTCGTGAACCTGTACCCGTTCGTCGAGACCGTTGCGTCGGGTGCCGACACCGCGACCGTCGTCGAGAACGTCGACATCGGCGGCCCGGCGATGGTCCGCGCGTCGGCGAAGAACCACCCGAACGTGGCGATCGTCGTGTCGCCGTCGTCCTACGCCGAGGTCGTCGAGGCCGTCCGTGCGGGCGGGACCTCGCTCGAGCTCCGGAAGCGCCTCGCCGCGCAGGCGTTCGCGCACACGGCCGCGTACGACACCGCGGTGGCGTCGTACTTCGCGTCCGACGTGGTCGCAGCAGCCGGGCACGACATCGAGACCCCCGGCGCGTTCGACGAGACGCTGTCGCTCGGCGGTTCGCTGCACGCGACCCTGCGCTACGGCGAGAACGCGCACCAGGCGGCGGCGCTGTACACCTCCGACGGCGGCACCGGCATCGCGCAGGCGACGCAGCTGCACGGCAAGGAGATGTCCTACAACAACTACGTCGACGCCGACGCGGCCGTCCGCGCGGCGTTCGACTTCGACTCGCCCGCGGTGGCGATCATCAAGCACGCCAACCCCTGCGGCATCGCGATCGCGCCCGCCGACGCGGCGGACCCCATCGCCGCCGCCCACGCCGCCGCGCACGCCTGCGACCCGCTGTCGGCGTTCGGGGGCGTCATCGCCGCGAACCGACCCGTCACCCTCGCGATGGCCGAGACCGTGCAGGACATCTTCACCGAGGTCGTCGTCGCACCCGGGTTCGACCCCGAGGCGCTCGAGATCCTGTCGCGCAAGAAGAACATCCGCCTGCTCACGCTGCCCGCTGACTTCGCGCTGGCGCCGCGGGAGGTCAAGCAGATCTCCGGTGGGTTCCTCGTGCAGGACGCCGACCGCTTCACCGCGTTCGACCAGTCCACGTGGAACCTCGTCTCGGGCGAGCCCGCTGACGACGCCACCCTGGCGGACCTGGCGTTCGCATGGAAGGCCTCGCGCGCGGTGAAGTCGAACGGGATCCTGCTCGCGAACGCCGGTGCGTCCGTCGGAGTCGGCATGGGGCAGGTCAACCGGGTCGACTCGTGCCACCTCGCCGTGAACCGTGCCGGGGACCGCGCTGCCGGGTCGGTCGCCGCCTCGGACGCCTTCTTCCCGTTCGCCGACGGGCTCCAGGTGCTGCTCGACGCCGGCGTGCGTGCGGTGGCGCAGCCCGGGGGCAGTGTCCGCGACGAGGAGGTCATCGCCGCGGCGAAGGCTGCCGGCGTCACGATGTACTTCACGGGCGAGCGCCACTTCTTCCACTGAGCGCCGCGGGTCCGCGGTGCTTGCGCGGTCTTCGCCGTTCGTGCCGTGTCGAGGTTCCACAACTCGCCGCTCACGTTGCACGAGGTTCCACGACTCACCCGCCGAGCGCGTCGAGATGCCGTAATTACGGAACCTCGACGGGTCACAGCGGGTAGCGCCGCCCAGTCTTTCGTCCACGGATTTGGCAAAAGCGACCGAAGCCTATTGCGCGCTGAGAGTCGCTGCGAATAGTCTGTAAGGCTCCGCGACAGGCACGCCGACGACTCCCAGGAGTCGGCGGCACCGCGGACACAACGGTGACGAAGACGACGACTGGAGTGACGATGAACACGACGACCGGAACAGTGGCGACGGCTGCCCGGGCAGGTCTCGTGTCCCTCGTGGGGACCACTCCCGCTCCGCGACCCCGACGGGCCGCGGCCGCCGCCTAGCCAGGCCGTTCCCACGGCCTCGCGGCGCTGCGACTGCACACGACAGCAGCTCGGCGTCCGCGAACCACCCGCTGAGAACCCGGGGGACGAGTGTCCCTCGGCGCCTACCAGCCCGACCGACGTCACGGAAGTGACGGCGGTGGCGCGCGACCACGCGCCCGGCTGATGATGACCACGCAACGCACACCGAGCCTCCAGGCCGGTCCGGACAACCGACGGACCGACCTGCCCGTCTCGGCAGACGCATGAGGACGCAACGCATGTCCAAGTCGCCCACCACGGCGCGCCCGTCCACCTTCCGTGCCATCGCGCGGATCTACCCCTACGTGAAGCCCTACCAGGGCCGCCTCATCGCCGGCATGGCCGCGGCGATGGGTGCCTCCCTGGTGGCGCTCGCCATCCCCTACGTCCTGCAGTGGCTCGTCGACGGGCCGCTGTCCTCGAAGGACTCCGCCCAGATCTGGCCGGCCGGCCTCGGCGTGCTCGCCCTCGGCGTGCTCGAGGCGTTCTTCATCGCCTCGCGCCGCCGGATGGTGATGCGCCCGTCGACCCGCATCGAGACCAGCATGCGGAACGCGCTGTACGCCAAGCTGCAGGACCTGCCCGTGGCGTTCCACGACCGCTGGGAGTCCGGGCAGCTGCTGTCCCGTTCCGTGTCCGACCTGTCGCTGATCCGTCGGTGGCTGGCGTTCGGCGTCGTGCTGCTCGTGGTCAACATCGTCACGATCGTCGTCGGCTTCGTCGTGCTGTTCACCTTCGGGTGGCTGCTCGGGCTGATCTTCCTCATCGCCTCGATCCCGCTCTGGATCAACGGGCTGCTGTTCGAACGCCGGTACTCCGTCGTCGCGCGCCGCAGCCAGGACCAGGTCGGCGACCTCGCGACCAGCGTCGAGCAGTCGGTGCACGGCATCCGCGTGCTCAAGGCGTTCGGTCGCGGCGGCTACAAGCTCGAGGAGTTCAGCGAGCAGGCCGAGGCGCTCCGCGGCACGGAGATCAAGAAGGCGAAGGCCATCGCGAGCATCTGGCTGTGGCTGCTGCTCGTGCCCGACGTCGCGTTCGCGCTGTGCCTGCTCGCGGGCATCTACCTGGCGAGCCAGGGGCAGCTCAGCGTCGGGCAGCTGTTCGCGTTCTTCGCGACGGCGACGGTGCTGCGGTTCCCGATCGAGTCGATCGGCTTCCTGCTCTCGATGACGTTCGACACCCGCACGGCGGTCGACCGCTTCTTCGAGGTCATGGACTCCGAGAACACGATCACGGACCCGGAACACCCGAAGACGATCGCCGAGCCGCACGGGGCACTGTCGTTCAACGCGGTGCACTTCCGGTACCAGGACTCGCCGCCGCAGTACGCGGACCTGATCAACGGCGTCGAGCTGCAGCTGCAGCCCGGCGAGACGATGGCGCTCGTCGGGTTGACGGGGTGCGGCAAGACGACGCTGCTCTCGCTCGTGCCACGGCTCTACGACGTGACGGGTGGATCGGTGACGATCGACGGCGTCGACATCCGCGACCTGACCCGCGAGGAACTGCGTCGCCACGTCGGTGTCGCGTTCGAGGACGCCACCCTGTTCTCGACGACGGTGCGGCAGAACGTGCTGCTCGGTCGCCCCGACGTGGAGGGCGAAGAGGCCGAGGCGCTCATGCGCGAGGCACTCGACATCGCGCAGGCGTCCTTCGTGGACGACCTGCCCGACGGCGTCGACACCCGCGTCGGGGAAGAGGGGCTCTCGCTGTCCGGTGGGCAGCGGCAGCGCCTGGCACTGGCCCGCGCGATCGCCGCACGACCGTCGGTGCTGGTCCTCGACGACCCGTTGTCCGCGCTCGACGTCGACACCGAGGCGCGGGTCGAGGCAGGACTCCGCCGGGTCCTCGCCGAGACCACGTCGCTCATCGTCGCGCACCGTCCGTCCACCGTGACGCTCGCCGACCGGGTGGCGCTCATGGAGAACGGTGTCATCACCGCCGTCGGCACCCACTCGGAGCTGATGGCCACCAACGAGCACTACCGCTACGTCATCTCGTCGCTCGACGACGACGATGCGACCACCCGAGAGGAGGCGATGGCATGAGCCAGCACGACAACCGTCCCGTCGGCACGACCGACCGGCCTGGAGGCACGGCACCGGTCAGCGACGACGCTGCGGACACGCAGACTGCCGCGCCGATCACCGCATCCATCACCACCCTGGGCGTGCGCGGCGAGGAGCGCGAGGACTTCACCAAGGCGGAGAGCAAGCGCCTGCGGCGCCGCTCCCTCGCCCTGCTCGGGTCGCTCGCGGCTCCGCTGAAGCTCCGGCTCGTCCTGCTCGGCATCGTCGTGGTGGTGTCGACCGGCGGACAGGTCGCCGGCCCGGCACTGATCGCGTGGGGCATCGACAACGCCCTGCCCGCGGTGCTCGACCAGAACGACTGGGTACCGGCGTTCGGCGTCGTCGCGACCTACATCGTCGTGGCCATCGCCGGCGCGGTGCTCACCGCGTGGTACACCGTGCTCGCGGCGCGCATCAGCCAGGCGATCCTGTTCGACCTCCGCAAGCGGGTGTTCCTGCACACGCAGCGGCTGTCGCTCGAGTTCCACGAGACGTACACGTCCGGTCGGATCATCTCCCGCCAGACGAGCGACCTCGACTCCATCCGCGAACTCCTCGACTCCGGGCTGAACCAGCTCATCCAGGGCGTGTTGTACATGGGGTTCACCGCGGTGGCCCTCGTCTCGCTCGACCCGACGTCCGGGCTCGTGCTCGCGGTGTCGCTCGTCCCGCTGTGGTTCCTGATCCGCTGGTTCCAGACGAACTCGCAGACCCTGTTCCGGGCGACCCGTGTCACCTCGGCGCGGGTGATCGTGCACTTCGTCGAGACGATGACGGGTATCCGCGCGGTGCAGGCGTTCCGCAAGGAGTCGCGCAACCGGGACGAGTACGGCGGCTACGTCGAGGACTACCGGGTGGCGAACACGAAGGTGTTCAACCTGTTCGGGACGTTCGACCCGGTGCTCGTGCTCATCGGCAACGCGACGCTCGCCGCCGTGGTCATCGTCGGCGGCTTCCGGGTCGTCGGCGGGACGCTCGAGGTCGGTGCGCTGCTCGCGGTCGCGCTGTACGCCAAGCGCTTCTTCGACCCGGCGCAGGAACTCGCGATGTTCTACAACGGGTACCAGTCGGCCTCGGCGGCGATGGAGAAGATCTCCGGCGTCCTCGAGGAACGTCCGAGCGTGCCGGAGCCCGTGAAGCCGACGAAGCTCGCCGACGCCCACGGCAAGATGGACTTCGACGACGTCGTGTTCGCCTACAACAAGGGCAAGGTCGTGCTCCCGGAGTTCGACCTGCACATCCCGGCAGGGCAGACCATCGCGCTCGTCGGGTCCACCGGTGCGGGGAAGTCGACGCTCGCCAAGCTGATGGCGCGCTTCTACGACCCGTCGCAGGGGTCGGTGAAGCTCGACGGTGTGGACCTCCGCGACCTCGACTCGCGGGACATGCGCCGTGCGATCGTCATGGTCACGCAAGAGGCGTACCTGTTCTCCGGGACCGTCGCGGACAACATCGCGCTCGGCAAGCCGGGGGCGGAACGCCACGAGATCGAGGCCGCCGCGAAGGCCGTCGGCGCGCACGAGTTCATCATGGCGCTGCCCGACGGGTACGACACCGACGTGAACAAGCGCGGCGGTCGTGTCTCGGCGGGCCAGCGGCAGCTGCTCTCGTTCGCGCGGGCGTTCATCGCGGACCCGAAGGTGCTCATCCTCGACGAGGCCACGGCGTCGCTCGACATCCCGTCCGAGCGGCTCGTGCAGGAGGGCCTCGAGACGCTGCTCGCCGACCGGACCGCGGTGATCATCGCGCACCGGCTGTCGACCGTGGCGATCGCCCACCGGGTGCTCGTGATGGAGTACGGCAAGATCGTCGAGGACGGCACGCCGGACGACCTGATCGCGGGCACGGGGCGCTTCGCGCAGCTACACGCCGCCTGGCGCGACTCGCTGGTGTAGCGCGCTGCCGGGCTGCGGGACGTGGTTGGCTTGGGGGATGACCAACGACAGTCCGCAGCCCGGCGGCGTCGCCCTGCGCGACCCCTTCTACGGGGCACCCTTCGCCGAGGCCGTCCGACGCTTCTGGCGGAAGTACACCGTGTTCACCGGGCGGGCGTCGCGCGCGGAGTTCTGGTGGTGGTGGATCACGTCGTTGGCGATCGGCCTCGTGCTGCAGCTCGTGCCGCAGATCTTCACGCCGGACACCGCGATGCTCGAGAACCCCGTCGGCTCGTACCTGTTCGTGCTCTGGGTCGTCGCGACGCTCGTCGGTTCGCTGGCACTGGGTGCCCGCCGGCTGCACGACGCGAACCGCTCGGGCTTCTGGCAGTTCCTGCACGTGCTCCCCGGCATCGGGTCGCTCGTGCTCTTCGTGATGTTCCTGCTGCCGTCGAACCCGAAGGGCACGCGCTTCGACCTCTAGAACGGGTCGCGGGGGAAGTTCGGGTCGCCCTCGTCGCGACCGTCCTGATCGGCGTCGTCGTGGCCATCTGCGTCAGGCGACCAGCGCGCCCGACGCATGTCGAGCCTCCAGGTCGTGTCGCGCCACGTGAGCGGCGTGCCCTCGACCCGGTACTGCTCGAGCGCACGCGACTCGTGGTGGACGGGCGGGAGCCCGCCGGACCGCACCACGCGCCACCACGGCAGATCGGCGCCCTCGTGCGCCATCACCTTGCCGACGGCGCGGGACGCCTTCGAGCCGAGCGCTGCGGCGACGTCGCCGTAGGTCATCACGCGCCCTGGCGGGATCGTCCGCACCACCTCGGCCACGGCGATGCCGAAGTCGTCGATCGGTGCTGCCGGTTCCACCGGTGCTGCCGGTTCCACTACAGCGAGAGCACCGCGAAGTGGTCGCCGTACTGGGTCTCGCGGACGACGTCGAAACCGACCGCGCGGAAGAACTCCTCGGGGCTGCCCTCGCCGGGTTCGTACACGACGGTGAGGCGTTCGAAGCCGCGGCTGCGGGCCTCGTCCGCGAGGCCGTGCACGGCGAAGCGTCCGATGCCCCTGCCCTGCGCGGTGGCGGACACGTTGACGCGCCAGATGCAGGCCTGCAGCTCTTCCTGCGGGTTGTCGGCGTCGAAGCTGCCGATGATCAGCCCGACGACCTCGTCGCCGTCGAGCACGACACGGGGCCAGGACGCGCTCGGCTTGACGTCGGACTCGGCGACGCCGTAGGTCGTGGGCTGCACGAACTGCTCCTGCCCCGGCTTGAGCGTCAGGGAGTTGGCCGCGGCGGCGGTCGCTGCGGAGAGTTCTTCGAGGCGGAGGTCCGTCATGCGGTCAGGCTAACGGTGGTACCCGTGCGGGGGCCAGTGGGTCGCCCGTCCCGGGTGAGGCGGAGGGGGTCGGCGACACGGTGGGTCGCACGGCGGACACGGCACG
The DNA here is from genome assembly GCA_029959665.1 of Microbacteriaceae bacterium PS02333. GTDB lineage: Bacteria > Actinomycetota > Actinomycetes > Actinomycetales > Microbacteriaceae > Curtobacterium > Curtobacterium guangdongense. The sequence goes on along the minus strand of JASCOI010000037.1, from coordinate 4,966 downwards.
ATATGGTCCAGACATGGCGGAACACCGGCGCGGCGCGAACCTGCCGTCGATCGGCGGGTTCAACCGCACCGTCGTGCTCGACGCCGTCCGACGGTCGCCCGACGGGCTGAGTCGTGTGGAGCTCGCCGGTCGCACGGGGCTCAGCGCGCAGACGGTGTCGAACGTCACCCGGTTCCTCATCGACGCGGGGATGATCGTCGAGTCGGGCACGATCGTGTCCGGGCGCGGCAAACCCCGGACCATCCTCCGACTCGAAGCGGGCAGTCGGTTCGCGGTCGGCGTGCACGTCGACCCGGCCGTCGTCACCTACGTGCTGCTCGACCTCGCCGGCACCGTCGTCGGCTCGACCACCACCTCCACCCCGACCGCGGACGACCCCGCCCAGGTCGTGCGGACGATGGCCTCGGCGGTGGACCGCCTCATCGCGGACGCCGAGGTGGACCGCGACGCCGTGCTGGGTGTCGGCATCGCCAGCCCCGGTCCGATCGACATCGACGCGGGCATCGTCGTCGACCCGCCGTTCCTGCCCCGGTGGCGGGACGTGCCCCTGCGGGACGCCCTCGCCGAGGCAACCGGACACCCGGTCCTGCTCGAGAAGGACGTCACCGCGGCCGCGGTCGGCGAGATGTTCCTGGCAGGGGAGTCGTCGGCGAGGAACTTCGCGTTCGTGTACTTCGGGACCGGGTTCGGTGTCGGGCTCGTCATCGACCACGAACCCGTGCGCGGGACCGGCGCGAACGCGGGAGACGCCGGTCACCTGATGGTCGAGCTCGGTGTCCTCAGCGGGACGCCGGACAGCGCTGCCGACCGGGGCGAGGTGGGTTCCGCCGTCGCGCCGGAGCGTCTCGTCGGCATCGCCGCGTCGCGGGGGCTCGACCTCGGTGTCGTCGCGCCGTCGGACGTCGAGGCCGTCGATCGCGCGTGGGACGCGCTGGCGGCGGCGATCGAGGACGGCGACCAGACGGCGCTCGAACTCGCTGCCGACGCCGGCACCGTCATGGGACGCGCTGCCGTGCTCATCGTGAACCTGCTCGACATCGACCGCGTCGTGTTCGGCGGGCCGTTCTGGTCCCGCATCTCGGCTGCTGCGCTTCCGGCTGCCCGCGAGGCGATCACGGGGTCGCCGCTCCTCGTCCCGAAGCACCCGGTCACCGTGGTGGAGAGCGACCGTGGGGCGGACGTCGCCGCGGTCGGGGCCGCGTGCCTGGTGCTCGACGCCGCGTTGTCGCCGCGGGCGAGCGCCCTGCTCATCCGGCGCTGACGGGCGGGCGCCTGCTCGTCCGGCGCTGACGGGCGGGCGCCTGCTCGTCCGGCGCTGACGGGCGCCGCCTGCTCGTCCGCCGTCGACGCGTTCGTGGCGACACCTGTCGTTCACCGTCGCGACACCGGCCGGACGCCCTGGTGCTGAACAGTCGTGCAGGTCCCCGCCGTCCCGCTCGAAGGATCCTGCATGCCCACCCCTGTCCTCCGCCTCGGCGCAGCAGCCGCGACCGGTGCCGTGCTCGTCGCCGGCGTCCTCGCCAGCGCACCGGCGGTCGCCGCCACGCCGAGCACCGCCGCCACGACGACCGCCGCCGCGCCCGACGGGCTCGTCATCAACGAGGTCGAGTCCAACGGCGACGACGTCGACTGGGTGGAGCTGAAGAACACCTCGTCCACAGCGATCGACATCAGCGGGTACTCGATGCTCGACGACAGCGACAAGCACACCCCGTACGTGCTCCCCGCGGGATCGGTCGTCGCACCCGGAGGCTACTTCGTGCTCAACGGGAAGTCGACCACCGCGGACGGCTTCGACTTCGGCCTCGGGAACCCGGACGAGGTCCGGATCTTCGACACCACGGGCGCGCTCGTCCTCGACTACGCGTACCAGCAGCACGCGAAGGTCACGTACGGCCGCTGCCCGGACGGCACCGGCGACCTCGTCGACACCACGAAGTCGACCAAGGGTGCGGCGAACGACTGCTCGTCGCCCGTGCGCATCAACGAGGTCGAGTCGCAGGACGGTGTCCCGGGTGACTGGGTGGAGCTGACGAACACCGGCACGACCTCGATCGACCTCGGCGGATACGTCTTCAAGGACGACGACGACACCCACGGCTTCGCGATCCCGGCCGGCACGACCATCGCCGCCGGCGGGTTCAGCGTCCTCGACGAGGCCGACTTCGGCTTCGGGCTCGGCAAGGCCGACTCCGCGCGGCTGTTCAGCCCGACCGGTGAGCTCGTCGACTCGTACTCGTGGACCGCGCACGCCGCCACGACGTACGGCCGGAACCCGGACGGCACGGGCGACTTCGCGGTGACCGCTTCGCCGACGAAGGGTGCTGCGAACGAGTTCGCCGGCGTCGTCACGGCGAAGGCCTGGCCCGGGAGCCCGGACGAGACGGTGCTCGACGACGAGGACACCTTCTCGGGTGACCTGAGCGGCCTCGACTGGCAGCCGTCCGCGACCGCGAAGGACGGCGGGGTGCTCTGGGGCGTCCAGAACGGCGACGGCCTGCTCTACCGCATGCTCTCCGACGGCGCGGGTGGCTGGGCACCGTCGAACGCGGCGGGCACCACGCTGCACTACGCCGACGGCTCCGGCACGCCCGACGCCGAGGGGGGCACGGTGACGTCGGACGACCCCGGCGCCGTCTACGTCTCGACGGAGCGCAACAACGACGTGTCCTCGACGAGTCGCCCGGCGGTCCTGCGCTTCGCCACGTCCGACGGCTCCGAGCGGGCGCTCAACGCCACGGACGAGTGGAACCTCGCGGCCGACTTCCCCGGCCTCGGTGCGAACTCCGGCCTCGAGGGCGTCACCTGGGTCCCCGACGCCTGGCTCACCGCGCACGGCTTCACCGACGAGCACACCGGCGCGACGTACTCGCCGTCGACCTACGCCGGACACGGTGCCGGGCTCTTCTTCGTCGGCGTCGAGGGCACCGCGAGCACCTACGCCTACGCCCTGATGGACGACGGCTCGTTCCAGCGGGTCGCCACGATCGCCTCGCCGTTCGCGGTCGTCGCCGACGTGCAGTTCGACCCGACGCTCGACGCCCTCTGGGTGGTCTGCGACGACGCCTGCGCCGGCCGGACCGCGCTGTACAGCGTCCAGGACGGCGTCTTCACGCTCGACACCGTGTACGAGGCGCCGGCGAACGCCGACCGCGCGCTCGCCAACGAGGGCTTCGCGATCACGGACGGCAGCACCGACGGGGTGCGTCAGACGTTCTACGCGGACGACAACGACACCGACGGGTTCTCGCTGCGGACGGGCACCTACCCGGGCACGGACGACGGTGGCACGCCGCCGACCGACCCCGGCACGGACCCGACCGACCCGGGCACGACGCCTGGTGGTGGCACTGGTGGTGGCCCGGCCCCCGCGCCGACTCCGGGTGCCGGCTCGACGCCGGTCGCTCCGTCGGAGTCCTCCCTGACGGACGCGAACCGCGGAACGGTGTCGGCGCCGTCGTCGGCTCGTCCGGGGGAGACGATCACGGTCGGTGTGGGAACGCAGTACGCGGGGCAGCGGGTGAGCGTGTGGTTGTTCTCCACGCCGACGTTGCTGGGGACGGTGACGGTCGCGGCTGACGGGACGGTGCGGGTGACGATTCCCGCTGATGCTCCGGCAGGGTCGCACCGTCTCGCGGTGACGGCTGCTGACGGGTCGCTGATCGGCTGGACGACGATCACCATCGACCCGGTGACGGGTGCCCTGGCGTTCACGGGTGCGGACCTGACGGGCGGCATCGCCGCAGCGTTGCTGCTGCTCGCTGCCGGTGCCGGTGTGCTGGTGGCACGCCGCCGCCGCGCCAGCGTCGCGTAACCAGGTGCCGGACGGGAGGCACGGTGCCAGCTGGCACCGTGCCTCCCGTCCGCCGTGTGCACGCGTTTCGACCCATGGCACGCGTGGTGGGAAGCGGAATCGCGCGTCGGTGGTCGGAAGTTCGGGCCTCCTACGCGCGATTCGACCTTCCACGCGCGAAACGGCCACCCAGCCCGAGCGCCCGGTCCGTGGCACGCTGGGAGCATGCAGCCTGACGTCCTCCGCTACACCGCGTTCGCTTCCGAACCCGGGGGTGGCAACCCCGCCGGACTGGTCCTCGACGCCGGCGCGTTGTCCGCCGAGCAGATGCTCGCGATCGCTGCCGAGGTCGGGTACCCCGAGACCGCGTTCGTGACGGGCGAGACCGCACACAGCCTCCGCGTGCGGTACTTCTCCCCGGGCGCCGAGGTCCCGTTCTGCGGCCACGCGACCGTCGCGCTCGCGGTGGCCCTCGCGGAACGGCACGGCATCGGCCCGCGGACGTTCACCACGATCGCCGGGGACATCGCACTCGACGCGACGCGGGACGAGCACGGGGCGGTCCAGGTCGCGATGACGAGCGTCGAACCGGCCACCCGGGACTTCGACTCCGCATCTCTCCTGGCGCTGCTCGGCCTGACCACGGACGACATCGCGGACGGGTACCCGCTGCTCGAGTCCTACGCCGGCAACTGGCACCCCGTCGTGGTGCTCGACGACGCAGAGCGCTTCCACCAGTTCCGCTTCGACCCGGCAGCGCTCGCCGACCTCAAGCGCGAGCGGGGCTGGGCGGGGACGGTCACCGTGCTGCACCCGACGGGCCCGGGGGAGTACGAGGCGCGGAACCTCTTCCCGGTCGGCCGCATCACCGAGGACCCGGCGACGGGCTCCGCCGCGGCGTCGACGGGCGCCTACCTCCGCGCGATCGGCAAGGCCGGCGCCGGGGACCACGTCGTGATCCGGCAGGGCCGCCACGTCGGTCGCCCGAGCATCCTGCACGTGGACGTCCCCGCGTCCGGCGGCATCACCGTCCGGGGCGGCGCGACCCCGATCTGACGCGCGAACTCGCCCACAACGCCTGCGATGGGAAGCCGAATCGCGGGGGGGGGGGGGGGGGGGGCGCCCCCCGCCCCCCGGGGGGGGGGCCGCGCCCCCGCGGGGGCGGGGGGGGGG
>JASCOI010000036.1 GCA_029959665.1 Microbacteriaceae bacterium PS02333 | reverse complement strand
GGGGTTTTGTTTGCGGGCGGGGCCCACGCACGCGCAGGCCCCCCCGGGGGGGGGGGGGCGCCCTTCGTGTGGTGGAGGGCGGTGACGGCTACTCGTCGTCCTCGGCGCGGCGACGCAGTTCGTTGGCGCTGATCGGCTGCGTGTACGGCGCCTCTGACGTCTCGTCGGCGTCCGCGGGTTCCACCGGGGCGTCGGCTATCCGGGTGGGGATCGACGTCGTGTTCGTGGGGCCGGCGGCATCGACGGCGCCGTCGGTGAGGTTGCCGGCGTCCCGCTGCGTGTCCGTCTCGCGCGGCGAAGACTGCGGTCGGAGCGGCGACACCGGCTGCTCGTCGACGACGTCGGCGTTGTCCGCGTCGACGTCGTTCGAACCGCGTGACGGGGACGCGGGCGCACCGGGAGCCACGGGCGTGCCGGGCGCCCCGGGCGTGCCGGGGGTCCCGAGCGCCGGACGAATCGGGGTCGGCGCGGGCTGGTCGTCACCGTACGGGCGGGTGAGTCCGTCGCCGAACGAGCGGGTCGCGCCGTCGGTGATCGGCGTCGTGGCATTCGAGTCGATGCCGCGCGTCGCCGTGAACGCGGCGGCGCCTGCCGAGCCAGCGGCTGCCGTGCCGGTGGTTCCCGGGGCAGTGGAGCCCGCGGTCGCGGACGCGGATTGCGCGGCGGCCGTGGTCGGGCCTCCCGTCCGCTGGGGCGCAGGCCGCAGGGACGTGGTGGTCGGCGTGGGGGCCGGCGTCGGTTCCGGCGCGCGCTTGGCGCTCGCCTGGTCGGCGCTCCAGTCCTGCTGACGCTTGATCAGGTCTGCGTCGGGGTCGGGCGACTCGAACTTCCAGCGCTCGAGGTCGTACTTGAAGAGCTTGCGTGCCTTGCCGGGCCGGGACTGCCACTCGAGCAGCCGGTCGCGGAACTCGGCGAGGGACTGCTCCGCCTGGAAGCTGAACGTCGAGGAGTTCTTCTTGATGTCGGCGATCTCGTGCTGCGCCCAGTTCGCGGCGAGCGGCGCACCGTTGATCGGCAGCAGGCGGAGACGGATGTCGGCGTCCTCGGCGAGGTGGTCCGCGTACCCACGCTCGTCGTGACCGAGGGAGCCCCACGACGCAGCCTTGCGGGCCGCCGAGATGATCGCTGCGACGGCGGCGTTCTTGGCTTCCCGCTCCTGCAGGCTCACCACGCGCTTGGTCGCACCGCGTCCGATGAGGGCCGCGACGACACCGGCCACGACGATCGCCACGAAGGGGATCAGCGCTCCGGAGATCACTCGCCACCCCGTGTCCGACGAGGTCCAGTCGAGAAGGTCGTTCCACCAGTCCATGCGCGCACCATACTCACGAGTCGGTCGGTTCCAGGGGAGATCAGGCGGCGTTCCGCGCATCCGGTCCGACGTGATTCCAATGTGGAACATCATCGGATCGACGCGCTCGACGCGCTCGACGCGCTCGACGCGCTCGACGCATCGAGGTCACCAGCGCAGGCAATCCACCGCGTCGTCGACGGACCAGACGTTCGGCAGTTCGACGAACCGGCGCTCGGCGGCGATGTAGCGCCGCGCTCGGTAGGCGGTGTCGCCCGCCACGTCGACGCGGTCGACGTATCCGACGATCTCGCCGTTGGAACGGGTCACGCGGGAGAGGTCGTCGCGGACGTCGAGGACGCGGAGGTCACCGCGGGAGCGTGCGACGGGGTGCGCGGTCCGGATGCGCAGCTGGGGTTCGGTCGTCGTCTGCATCGAGGTGCCTCCTGTTCCTGGTCGGTGTGCTGCTGACGCTACGGCGCACCTCCGACACGCCGAGGTGTGTCGGTGTAACCGGGGGACAGTGCGGGCCGGCTGCGCGTTGTGGAGGACGCACCCGGGACCCGGGGCTCCTCGGAGGCCGGGGAGGTACGTTGTGCCCATGACGACGTTCGTGCTCGCAGGTGGATGTTTCTGGTGTCTCGACGCCGTGTACCGCACGCTCCAGGGCGTGCAGGACGTGGTGTCCGGCTACATCGGTGGGACCACCGAGAACCCGTCGTACGAAGCGGTGTGCACGGGTGCCACCGGTCACGCCGAGGTCGTCGCCGTCACCTTCGACGAGACGGTGATCCCGGCCGACGTCATCCTCGACGTGTTCTTCACACTGCACGACCCGCGGCAGCTCAACCGGCAGGGCGCCGACGTCGGCACGCAGTACCGCTCGGCGATGTTCCCCGCCGACGACGAACAGCGCGCGCTGTTCGAGCAGGCGATCGAACGCGCCTCGGACATCTGGGACGGCGGGATCGTCACCACGATCGAGCCGCTCACGACGTTCTTCCCCGCCGAGGAGTACCACCAGGACTTCTTCGCGAAGAACCCCGGCCAGGGCTACTGCCTCGCAGTCGCGCTGCCGAAGGTGAACAAGGTCCGCAAGGCCTACAGTCAGTACATCCTGGCGTCCTGAACAACAGGACCGGACGTCGGGGCCACGAGGAGGTGGTCGAACGATGACACAGAACGACGGAACATGGGTCGCAGTCGGTCCGGCAGGAGCGGTGGGCAGCATCCACCGTGCGCCGGACGGGTTCCGGGTCGAGCTCTACGGACACCGGGCCGGCAGTGGCGGGGTCTACCCGTCGCTCCAGTCCGCAAAGGGGGCGGTCCACGCCGCGCTCGGTCCGCTCGCGACGCGACCGGAGTTCCACGCGCACTGATCCCACGTGGCCGACCCGGCCGGGAGGTTCGGGGGACTCGTCCTCCACAGTCGCCTGATCGGGTCCACACCACACACATCGAGCCCCGGCCCGCCACGGCGGTCCGGGGCTCGATGACGATCGGTGGCATGAACGACACCATCACCGTCTGCGGCATCGTCGCGACCGAGCCCCGCCACCTCGTCACCGAGACCGGCATCGCCATCACGAGCATGCGCTTGGCATCACCGTCCCGTCGCTGGGACCGCCAGAACTCCACCTGGACCAACGGCCCCACCAACTGGTTCACCGTCACGGCCTTCCGGTCGCTCGCGGCGAACGTGCACAAGTCCGTCAAGAAGGGAGACCGCATCCTCGTGACCGGACGGGTGCGGATCAGGACCTGGGAGCGCGACGGCCGCGGCGGCACGTCCGTCGAGATCGACGCGGAAGCCCTTGGACAAGATCTCGCCTGGGGCATCAGCAACTGGATCAAGGTGCCGCGCCACGCATCGGAAGCGACCGCGGTACCCGGCCCCGGACCGAGCGTGAACCCCGACACCGGAGAGGTCAACGGTGCAGAGGACAGTTCGAGCGACGAAGCTGACGAGACGACTCCTGTCCCGGCTGACGGGGTGCACGAGGACCTGCCGGAGCCGAGCGCAGCCGCCCGGGCAGCCGACGAAGTCCACCGCGAAGCAGCCTGACGTGCGCGAACCGTCACGCGGGGCCGGACGGGTCACTACACTTGACCGCGATATGGCTGAGTACATCTACCAGATGGTCCGTGCCCGCAAGGCAGTCGGCGACAAGCTGATCCTCGACGACGTCACGATGTCGTTCCTCCCCGGTGCGAAGATCGGCGTCGTGGGCCCGAACGGCGCCGGCAAGTCGACGATCCTGAAGATCATGGCCGGCCTCGACCAGCCCTCCAACGGCGAAGCGAAGCTCACGCCGGGCTTCAGCGTCGGCATCCTCATGCAGGAGCCCGAGCTCGACGAGTCGAAGACCGTGCTCGAGAACGTGCAGGAAGGCGTCGGCGAGATCCACGGCAAGATCTCCCGCTTCAACGAGATCTCCGCCCTGATGGCTGAGCCGGACGCCGACTTCGACGCGCTCTTGGCCGAGATGGGCACCCTGCAGGAAGAGATCGACGCGGCCGACGCGTGGGACCTCGACTCGCAGCTCGAGCAGGCGATGGCCGCGCTCCAGTGCCCCCCGGGGGACGAGCTCGTCACGCACCTCTCCGGTGGTGAGAAGCGCCGTGTCGCGCTCTGCAAGCTCCTGCTCCAGAAGCCCGACCTGCTCCTCCTCGACGAGCCCACCAACCACCTCGACGCCGAGAGCGTGCTCTGGCTCGAGCAGCACCTGCAGCAGTACCACGGTGCCGTCCTCGCCGTGACCCACGACCGGTACTTCCTCGACCACGTCGCCCAGTGGATCGCCGAGGTCGACCGCGGTCGTCTCTACCCGTACGAGGGCAACTACTCGACCTACCTCGAGAAGAAGCGCGCTCGCCTCGAGGTCCAGGGCAAGAAGGACGCCAAGCTCGCGAAGCGTCTGTCCTCCGAGCTCGACTGGGTGCGCAGCAACACGAAGGGCCGCCAGGCGAAGTCGAAGGCCCGTCTCGCTCGCTACGAGGAGATGGTGACGGAGGCCGAGCGCACCAGGAAGCTCGACTTCGAGGAGATCGTGATCCCCGTGGGGCCGCGTCTCGGTTCGCAGGTCATCGACGCCGAGAAGCTGCACAAGCAGTTCGGTGAGCGCGTCATCATCGACGACCTGTCCTTCACGCTCCCGCGCAACGGCATCGTCGGTGTCATCGGCCCGAACGGCGTCGGCAAGACGACCCTGTTCAAGACGATCGTCGGCCTCGAGCCGCTCGACGGCGGCACGCTGAAGATCGGCGAGACGGTCGACATCTCGTACGTCGACCAGAGCCGTGGCGGCATCGACCCGAACAAGAACCTGTGGGAGGTCGTGTCCGACGGGCTCGACTACATCCAGGTCGGCAAGACCGAGATCCCGTCCCGTGCCTACGTCTCGCAGTTCGGGTTCAAGGGCCCGGACCAGCAGAAGCGCGCGGGCATCCTCTCGGGTGGTGAGCGCAACCGTCTGAACCTCGCGCTGACGCTCAAGCAGGGCGGCAACCTCCTGCTCCTCGACGAACCGACCAACGACCTCGACGTCGAGACCCTTGGTTCGCTGGAGAACGCACTGCTCGAGTACCCCGGTTGCGCCGTGGTCATCACCCACGACCGGTGGTTCCTCGACCGCATCGCGACGCACATCCTCGCGTGGGAAGGCCTGAACGAGGACGGCACGCCGAACTGGTACTGGTTCGAGGGCAACTTCGAGGCGTACGAGGAGAACAAGATCGAGCGCCTCGGTGCCGACGCGGCCAAGCCCGGTCGCGCGACGTACCGCAAGCTCACGCGGGACTGACCCGCACGTGGCCAGGCTGCACACGCCGGTCCGCATCCGCTGGAGCGACATCGACGCCTACGGGCACGTGAACAACTCCGCGATGCTCCGGCTGCTCGAAGAAGCCCGTGTGCTCGCGTTCTGGGCGCCGGATCCCGACGAGGTCGACGAGTCGGGATCCGCGCCGGAGCCGATCATCGACGGTCGGCCGGGTTCCGGCACGATGACGGTCATCGCGGCCCAGCGTCTCGAGTACCTCGCATCGACGCCGTACTTCCGACGACCGCTCGACATCCAGCTCTGGATCGGGCACGTCGGCGGTGCGAGCCTCGACATCTCGTACGAAGTCTGGTCGCCGGCAGGCCACGAGCCCGCCGAGCTCTACACGCGGGCCACGACGACGCTGGTGATGGTCGACGCGGCCACGAACCGTCCGCGTCGACTCACGGCCGTCGAGCGTGCGGCGTGCGAGCCGTACGTCGAGCCGCCGGTCGTGTTCTCGAGGCCGTAGCCGCCCCGGCCCAGCCACCCCCGCACGCGTCAGCGGCGCGGGACCCCGCACGCGTCAGCGGCGCGGGACCCCGCACGCGTCAGCGGCGGGGGATCCGCATCATGCCCTCCTGCGCGACGCTCGCCAGCAGACGCCCGTCTCGGGAGAACATCCGGCCGAACGCCAGACCCCGGCCGCCCTGCGCGCTCGGCGACTCCTGCGTGTACAGGATCCACTCGTCCGCGCGGCCGTCCCGGTGCCACCACATCGCGTGGTCGAGGCTCGCGCTCTTCACACCTGGGGTGCCCCAGGCGACCCCGTGCCGCCGCATGATCGGCTCCAGGATCGACAGGTCGCTCGCGTAGGCGAGCACGGCGCGGTGCAGACCCGGGTCGTCGGGGAGCTCGCCCTGCACCCGGAACCACACGGCCTGGTGCGGCACGTGCTCACCCTGCACGTCGACGAACACCGGGCCCTCGACGTGCCGGAGGTCGATCGACCGCTCGGCCCAAGCCCGTGCGACGGGGTGGTCGATCGCCGACAGGATCGACGCGGCCGAGGGGAGCGACTCCGGCTCGGGCATGCCGACGGGGAAGGGATCCTGGTGCTCGACGCCGTCGTCCTCGGTCTGGAACGACGCGATCATCGAGAAGATCGGCGTGCCGTTCTGGTACGCCTGCGCTCGGCGTGTGGCGAAGGAACGGCCGTCGTGGATGCGTTCGACGCCGAACGTGATCGGCACGTCGATGTCGCCCGGTCGCAGGAAGTACCCGTGGATCGAGTGGATGTCGCGGCCGTCGATGGTGGCCTGCGCCGCCACGATGCACTGCGCGAGGACCTGGCCGCCGAAGACCCGGCCGCCGGGGGACCAGTGGTTCGCCCCGGTGAGGATCGTCTCGCGCGTACTCGCGCCGGTGTCCTCGAGTCGCAGGGTCCGCAGGAAGTCCGGTTCGTCGTTGACCACCCCCGCAGTCTACGAAGAGCAGCGCCCCGGTAGGATCGGACACGACATGAGCACCTCGTTCACGCTGCCCGACGCCGCCTCCCTGGGGGACCTCCGCACGTACCTCGGACGTGCAGCCCGCGTCGAGGACGGCTCCGTCCGCCTCATCGCCGACTCCGGGGTGCTCGCCGTCTACACGGCGATCCTCTACCCGCTGGGGCTGCTCGACGAGCTCCCGACGGTGCTCGGGCTCCGCACGTTCTCGCTGACCGAGCCGGCGTCGATCGACGTCGTCGTTCCCCTGGCCTCGTTCCAGGAACGGCTGCGGGTGCTCGCCGACGCGCAGGACGCCGAGCACGCCGAGGGGGCAGACCCCACCCTCGCCACCCCGATCGAGGTCGAGCTGCCGCACGAGGTCCACACCGTCACCTGGGCTGCGATCTCCCCGCCGCGCGGCGGGTGGATCCCCCTGCCCGACGTCTCCGCCGAGCTCCTCCGTCGCGCGGCGAAGGCCGGCATCGACGAGGTCGCCGACGCGGTGCCGACGAATGCCGGCGAAGCCGTGGTCCGGAGGATCCGGTCCGAGGTCTGGGGTCGACCGATCCCGGGCGTCGAGCACGTCCCGGCCGGAGCGGGGTTCGCGGGGGAGAGCCTCGGGTTCCTCGGACACGACCCGGTACGGCTGTTCGAGACCGGGCCCTGGAGCCGCCTCACGACCTCGCGTGGGCACGTCCTCGTGAAGCGACGCGCCTGGACCCTGGCGTCCTAGCCCCCGCGGCACGAAGCGCGCGGCCAGCCCCCGGTGCCAGGCTGGCCGCATGCATGTGTTCCTGACCGGCGCGTCCGGCTACATCGGCTCATCCGTCCTCCGTGCACTCGTCGCCCACGGGCACGACGTCACCGCGATCGTCCGCTCCGACGAGAAGGCCCAGGCCGTCCGCGACGCCGGCGGTCGCGCGTTCGTCGAGGACGTCACCGACACCGAGGTGGTCGAGCGCCTCGCCCACGAGGCCGACGCCGTCGTGCACACCGCGTCCGCGAAGGACGTCGACGAGGCGTTCGTCCGGACGGTCCTCGGTGCGCTCACCGGCACCCCGAAGCCCTTCGTCCACACCGGCGGCATCTTCACGTTCGGCAACTCGACCGACATCTCCGAGCAGTCCCCGATCGACCCGCCGGCGATGACCTCGTGGCGCGGTGCGAACGAGGCAGTGGTCCGCGCCAGCGACGTGCGCACCACGATCGTGGCACCCGGCATCGTCTACGGGCGAGGAGCTGGCATCCCGGCCATGTTCATCGGAGACGGCGAGCACGAGGTCCGGCTCGTCGGCGACGGGTCGCAGCGCTGGGCGACGGTCCACGTCGATGACCTCGGCGAGCTCTACGTCCTGGCGCTCGAACGGGCGGAGCAGGACGGGTACGTGCTCGTCGCGACGGGCGACAACCCCACCGTGCGGGAGATCGCCGAAGCCGGGGCGCACGGCTCGCCGATCGTCGCGGAGAGCGTGGACGCGTCCCGCGAGCGCCTCGGCACCGCGTACGCGGACGCACTGCTCATGCACCAGGAGTGCTCGGGCGCGCACGCGCGGAGCGCGTACGGGTGGAACCCGACCCGCCCGTCACTGCTGGAGGACCTGGCGGACGGCTCCTCCGCCCGCTGACGCGACCGGCTGACGGCCCGGGCGGGCGGGGGGGGCCCCCCCCCCCCCCCCCCCCCCAGTCCGGTGGTGGTCAGGACAGGGCGTCCAGGACCGGCCGCACCGCGTTCGCGAACGCGTAGCCGTTCGAGGCGTCCCAGTTGATCGACCAGGTCATCGCGCCGCGGAGCCCGGAGTACTCCGCAGTGGGGACGAACGAGCCGCAACCGGTCCCCTTCGCGAGGCAGGTCATCGCGTTGTTCACGACACTCGGTGCGACGTAGCCGCTCCCGGCACCGCTCGGCGAGGCGGGGAACCCGAGCCCGACCTGGTCCGCTCGCAGACCGCCCTGGAGGGAGGTGCAGGCGAGGGCCGTCGCGAAGTTGACGGTGCCCTGCGCGTAGACACCGCCGTCGCACCCGTTCATCGACCCGGAGTTGTAGTACTGCGTCTGCACGATGGTCAGGATGTCCTTGATGTTCAGCGCGAGGGCGAAGTAGTCCGACGACGTGCTGAGCATGTCGATCGTCTGCGGTGCCATCGTGATGATCATGCCGGGGTGCTTCGCCGCGACGGTGTGCAGCGCCTGCGCCATGTACGTCGGATTCACGCCGTTCTCCAGGTCGATGTCCACGCCGTCGAACCCGAACGAGTTCATCAGCGAGTCGACGCTCGCGGCGAAGTTCGCCGCGGACGCGCTGTCGGCGACGGAGATCGTGCCGTTCTGGCCGCCGACCGACACGATGACCTTCTGCCCGCGAGCGTGGACCGTCTGCACGTCCGACCGGAACTGCGCATCCGTGTACCCGCCGAGCTTCGTGGACAGGCCGGAGTCGACGGCGTACGTCACCGCGCCGGGCTTCGACGCGTCGGCGTTCGCGAACGCAACGGCGACGAGGTCGTACGACTTCGGGACGTCGGCGAGTCGCAGTGCCTTCGCGCCGTTGTCGAAGTCTTGCCAGTAGCCGGTGAGCGTGTGCTTCGGCAGCTGTGCGGCCGGGCCGGTGCCCGGGGTCGGTGTCGGCGTCGAGGTCGGTGTCGGCGTCGGCGTCGAAGTCGGCGTCGAGGTCGGAGTCGGCGTGGCACCGGCGCCACCGGGTCCGCTCAGCACGATGTCATCGGCGAGGTAGTTGCCCTGTCCGTACCAGCCGTGCACGTACACCGTGGCGGTCTTCTGCGACGCTCCGGTGGTGAACGTGGTGGTCAGCTGCTGGTAGCCCGCTGCAGAGGTCCACGTGCTCGCGCCGGATCCGCTCTCGCCGAGGTACACGTAGCTGCCGGAGACCCATCCGGACAGGGTGTACGACGTGCTCGGCTGTACGGCGATCGTCTGCGAGCACTGTGCGGTGTCCGACGACGTCGGCGTGCCGGAGAGGGCCTTCGTGCCCGAGTGGACCGGCGTGCTGACCACGGATGAGCCGGAGCAGACCCACCCGCTGGTGGTCCCCGCTTCGAATCCGGGGTTCGACACGAGGTTGCCGCCAGCCGCGTCGGCGATGTTCGGCAGCATGACCGCCGCGGCGATCAGGGCGGCCCCTGCGCCGACGGCTGCGAGTTTCGGAACGACCTGCATGGTTCTCCTCATGAGGCGTCGCGGCCCTCGGGAGTGGGCGCCTTGCCCGAGCCACACCATTCCGCAAGGTCATTGCGGAATGGTGTGGAGAGGTTATGACCAGTTCGGCCGGAGCGTCAAGAGGTCAGTCGAAGGTGTTCGTCATCGCGTGCGCGGCACGGTCGAGGTACGCCCACAGCTCGGCCTCGTCGAGGGGCGCGAGCCCGAGCGACTCGACTGCTTCACGCATGTGGTGCAGCCAACGCTCACGGGCCTCGGACGTGATCCGGAAGGGGTTGTGCCGCATGCGGAGTCGTGGGTGCCCGCGCTGCTCGCTGTAGGTGCCGGGGCCGCCCCAGTACTGCTGCAGGAAGAGCGAGAGCCGGGAGATCGCGCCCTCGAGGTCGTCCTGCGGGTACATCGGCCAGATGACGTCGTCCTGCTGGACGCCGTCGTAGAAGCGCCGCACGAGGCGGTCGAACGTCGGTGCGCCGCCGATCCGGTCGAACAGTGACCCGGTCGCGGACGTCCCGCCGAGGCCGACCCGCAACGTGATCGGCTGCGCAGGCGCACCGCCGGACGCACCGGAGGCGCCTGGTGTGGGGATGTCGGTCATCGGTCGTTGTTCCTTCCGGAGTCGGGGCCGTCGGTCTCGATCGGCTGCCCGTACTGGTTGGTCTTGCGGCCGCGCCGGGGCTTCGTCGGGGCGGGCGTCGGCTGGGTCCGGACGGTGCGGAGCCCGTTGATCGAGGTCGCGTTCTCCCAGCCCTCCGGCATGATCATCGCCATCGCGGGCAGCGTCACGCCGAGCTCGTCGACGGCGTGCTTCAGCCGGATGCGGAGTTCACGCCCGACGACGTCGAGCTCGGACGCGCGGGTCTTCACCACGAGCCGGAACACCATGCCCGTGTCGGTGATCGACTGCAGGCCCCAGATCTCCGGCTTCTCGATGATGCGCTGCCGCCAGCGGGGCTCCTGTGACATCCGCACGGCGGCGGCGAGCAGGGCGTCCTGGACAGCGTCGATGTCCGTCTCGTAGGGGACGGTGATGTCGACGAGCACCCGCGACCAGCCCTGCGACAGGTTGCCGACGCGCAGGATCTGTCCGTTCGGCACGAACCACAGGATGCCGTTGACGTCGCGGATCTGCATGACCCGCAAGCCCACGTTCTCGACGACACCGGTGGCCTGCCCGGTGTCGACGACGTCACCGACGCCCGCCTGGTCCTCGAGGATCATGAACACGCCGGAGAGCAGGTCCTTGACGATCGACTGGGCGCCGACGGCGAGGCCGGCCGCGACGAGGGACGCCCCACCCACGATCCCGACGGCGGCGTTCGGGAGCACCTGCGGGATGATCACTGCGAGCGCGATGATCACGACGGCGACGGTGGCCAGGTTCTTGAGCACGCTGCCGAGCGTCCTGGTGCGCTGGACGACGCGCGCGGTCTGGATCGGCGAGGCGATGAGCGCCTGGGTGTCGGTGGTGCCCTGGCGCTTCTTCGCCCCGTTGACGACGCGGTCCACCACGCCGTTGATCGAGTGCCTGAGGATGAGCCGCACGATGATCGCCGCGAGGACCGTGATGACGATCACGATCGGGACGTGCCAGGTGTCGACGAACTCGGTGAACGCGTTCGAGATGAGCTTCGAGGTGTCGTCTGCAGCCAGGTTCATATCCGCTCGATGCTAGAGCGACGGGGGGCGGGGGGGGGGGGGGGGGCCCCCCCCCCCCCCCCCCCCCCCCCGCCTGTCAACCGGACTCAGGCGTCGGCGGCCTGGACCCGCAGCGCACGCTCGGTGCCCGCGAGGTTCTCGGTCACGATGCGACGCAGCGCCGGGGTCTCCGGGTGTGCCTCGAGCCACGCGGTCGCGGCGTCACGGAGCTCCACCGAGGCGAGTGGCGCCGGGTAGAGCCCGGTGACGATCGTGTCGGCGATGTGGTAGCTCCGCTCGGCCCAGATGCGGGTGAGCACGTCGAAGTACTTCGGGACGAGGCCTTCGAGCACGACGGGGGAGTTGGCGTGCTGGAACCCGATCGTCGTCTGGCGCACGATGGCGTTCGGCAGCGCGTCGGAGTCGACGAGCGAGGAGAACGCCGCGAGCTTGCCCTCGGCGGTGGGGATCGTCGCACGGGCTCGTGCGGCTGCCTGCTCACCCGACGCGGTCTTGTCGGCGGCGAGCTCCGCGTCGACCTCGGCGTCCGCGGCGGCACCCGCGAGCACGAGGCCCTCGAGCAGCTCCCAGCGGAGGTCGGTGTCGATCTCGAGCCCGTTCAGCGTGACCGAGCCATCGCGCAGCCCCGTCAGCGTCGCGACGTGCTCCGGCGTCGAGGCGATCTGCGCGAAGAACTTCGCGAACTGGAACTGGGCGTCCGATCCGGCCTCTGCCGAGGAAGCCAGGTTCCACAGCGTGTCGCCGACGGTGCGGACGGTGGCGTCGACCTTGGCCGGCGCGACGTAGTTCCGCGCCGTCAGGAGCAGCTGCGACAGCGTCGTGCGGATCGTCGTCGACTCGGTCTCCGTCGCGATGTTGCCGAGCACGAGCCGGACGTAGTCGCTGGCGGGCGACTCGGCATCGCGCGTGGCGTCCCACATCGCGCCCCAGACGATGGAGCGGGCGAGGGGGTTCGCGATCGCGGCGAGGTGCTCGATCGCGGTGCGTCGGGACTGCTCGTCCAGACGGATCTTGGCGTACGCCAGGTCGTCGTCGTTGAGCAGCACGAGGTCGCCGCGGTGCTGGCCGACGAGCTCGGGGACGTCCGTGCGGGCGCCGTCGACGTCGATCTCGACGCGGTGGGTGCGCTCGAGCTTGCCACCGGAGGACGCGGTGTCCGCGCCGAACGGTGCCGCGCCGTCGGTCCCGAACGCGTACAGGCCGATGGCCAGACGGTGCGGGCGGAGTGTGGGGTGGTCCGCCGGGGCCTCCTGCAGCACCGCGAAGGACGTGATCACACCGTCGGCGTCGACCTCGATCTCCGGGCGCAGCGTGTTGACGCCCGCGGTCTCGAGCCAGAGCTTCGACCACTCGCCGAGTTCGCGGCCGCTCGTGGTCTCGAGCTCGACGAGCAGGTCCTTCAGCTCCGTGTTGGAGTGGTGGTGCTTCTTGAAGTACGCGGAGACACCGGCGAAGAACGCGTCGATGCCGACCCACGCGACGAGCTGCTTGAGGACCGAGCCGCCCTTGGCGTACGTGATGCCGTCGAAGTTGACCTGGACGTCTTCGAGGTCGTTGATCGTCGCGACGATCGGGTGCGTCGAGGGGAGCTGGTCCTGGCGGTAGGCCCAGGACTTCTCCATCGCCTGGAACGTCGTCCATGCCTCGGTCCACTCGGTGGCCTCTGCGGTGGCGATCGTGGAGGCCCACTCGGCGAACGACTCGTTCAGCCAGAGGTCGTTCCACCACTTCATGGTCACGAGGTCGCCGAACCACATGTGTGCGAGCTCGTGCAGGATCGTGACGACCCGGCGCTCCTTGATGGCGTCGGTGACTTTCGAGCGGAAGACGTACGTCTCGGTGAAGGTGACCGCGCCGGCGTTCTCCATCGCGCCCGCGTTGAACTCGGGGACGAAGAGCTGGTCGTACTTCTCGAAGGGGTAGGGGACGTCGAACTTCTCTTCGTAGTACGTGAAGCCCTTGCGGGTGGTCTCGAAGACGTAGTCGGCGTCGAGGTACTCGGCGAGGGACTTGCGTGCGAAGACGCCGAGGGGGATGGTGCGACCGTCGCTCGAGGTCAGCTCGCTCCGGACGACCTCGTACGGGCCGGCGATGAGCGCCGTGATGTAGCTCGAGATCCGGGTGGTCGCCGGGAACGCCCACGTGGCGATGTCGCCGTCGACGCGCGGTTCCGGCGTGGGGGAGTTCGAGACGACCTGCCAGCGGGACGGCGCCGTCACGGTGAAGGTGAACTCGGCCTTCAGGTCGGGCTGCTCGAACACCGCGAACATCCGGCGGGAGTCGGGCACCTCGAACTGGGAGTACAGGTAGACCTCGTCGTCGACGGGGTCGACGAAGCGGTGCAGGCCTTCGCCGGTGTTGGTGTACAGCGCGTCGGCGACGACGACGAGCTCGTTCTGCTCCTGCAGGTCGGCGAGCTGGATGCGCACGCCGTCGTTCACGGCCGCCACGTCGAGCGCGGTGCCGTTCAGGGTGATCGAGTGCACGGTCTTGGTGATCGCGTCGATGAAGGTCGACGCGCCGGGCGTCGCGGTGAAGCGCACGCGGGTGGTGCTGCCGAAGCTCTCGGCGCCGCGCGTCAGGTCGAGCTCGACGTCGTACGACTGGACGTCGACGATCGCCGCACGTTCCTGGGCTTCGATTCTGGTGAGGTTCTCTCCGGGCACGGACGCTCCAACTTCGCTGCGGCGCGGACGATCGATGTCCGCGCATCGGTGGCCCCGCCCGGCGTCGTGCGCCGGCGGAACATGTCGGAGCCAGCCTAGCGAGCACGCGTACGCTCGCACCCGTGACCGACACGACTGTGGACAACACCCCGACGACGCCGACCGCTGTGGACTTCTGGTTCGACCCGAACTGCCCGTGGGCGTGGATGACCAGCCGCTGGGTGGGCGAGGTCGAGGGGCAGCGTCCGCTCGACGTGTCGTGGCACGTGATGAGCCTGTACGTCCTCAACGAGCACCAGGACGTGCCCGACGACTACAAGGAGCGACTCGAGCGCGGGCAGGTGTACCCGCGACTCGTGACCGCCGCGCGGCTCCGGCTCGGCGACGACATCGTGAAGCCGCTCTACGACGCGCTCGGCGAGCACATCCACCACCGTCAGGAGCAGGACCCCGCAGTGGTCGTCCCCGCGGTCCTCGAGGAGCTCGGCCTCGACGCCGACCTCGCCGAGTACGCCTGGAGCGACGAGGTCGACGCCGCGACGCGTGAGAGCCACCGCGACGGCATCGAGCGCGTCGGCCAGGACGTCGGGACGCCGGTCATCGCCGTCGAGGGCACCGCGTTCTTCGGCCCGGTCATCTCCCCGGCGCCGAAGGGGCAGCAGGCGCTCGACCTCTGGGACGGAGTCGTCGCGGCCGCCCGGTACCCGGGCTTCTTCGAGCTGAAGCGCTCCCGCACCGTCGGCCCGATCTTCGACACGACCGACTGAGCGCCCGGGCGACTGAGCGCCCCGCCCTCAGGACAGCGGGAGCCGCATCAACGTCAGGTCGAGCCAGCGGTCGAACTTCCGTCCGACCTCCGGCAGCACCGCCACGACCTCGAACCCGAGGCGCTCGTGCAGGGCGATCGACCCGGTGTTCGCGCTGCAGATGCCGGCCATCATCACGTGCAGGTCCTGCTGCCGGGCGTGGGCGACGAGGGCGCGCATGAGCACGGACGCGATGCCACGTCCCCGGAACGCCGGCAGCACGTAGACGCTGTGCTCGACCGTGTGCCGGTACCCGTCGTGCGGGCGGAACGGCCCGTACGTCACGTAGCCGGCGACGACGCCGTCCACCTCGGCCACGAACACCGGCAACCCGGCGGCACGTCGGTCGGACAGCCACGTGTCGAACCACGACCGCGGGTGCGGCGCGTCCTGCCAGATCGCCGTCGTGTGCAGCACGGCGTCGACGTGTAGGGCGTGGACGACGTCCAGGTCGCGGGGCTCGCAGTCGCGGACGAGCACGTCCGACGCCGGGGACCCTCCGTTCGTCGCATATGCTGTCGCCATGTCTCAGATGGTAGACGACGATCGACTGCTCGGCGAACGGCTCCGCGCACTCCGCGACGAGCGCCGCTGGAGCCTGACGGAGCTCGCCGAGGAGTCCGGCGTCTCCCGCGCGATGATCAACCGCGTCGAACGCGGGGTGTCCAGTCCGACGGCGACGATCCTGGGCCGGCTGTCGGGAGCGTTCGGCCTGACCATCTCGCAGCTGCTGGACGAGCGGCCAGCACACGACGGATCGGCGCACGAGGCGCCGGAGCCGGGCAGCCCCGAGGACGCGACCGGCGTCCAGCGCGGCGCGACCGCCGACCACTGGACCGATCCCGAGACCGGGTACCGCCGCCGTCCCGTGTCGAGCGCGGAGTTCCCCGTCGACGTCACCGAGGTGTGCCTCCCGGCCGGTGCGTCCGTGACCTACCCGGCGTCCGCATACGCGTTCCTACGGCACTGCATCTGGGTCGTCGACGGCGAGCTCGGGCTCGTCGTCGGCGGTGAGCCGACGACCCTCGCGGCGGGTGACCGGATCGAGCTGGGCGACCCGGCCGAGGTGACCTACCGGAACGACACCGAGGACGAGTGCCGGTACCTCGTGGTGGTGGCGAGGGGTGCTCGCAGCCGGGAATAGGATCGGATCATGCGCATCCACCTCGGAACGGACCACGCCGGCCTCGAGTTCTCGAAGACCCTCGCCGACCACCTCGCCGAGGCGGGTCACGAGGTCGTGGACCACGGCCCGACCGAGTACGACGCGCTCGACGACTACCCCTCGTTCTGCATCAACGCCGCACACGCGGTCGTGCAGGACCAGATGGCCGGCGTGCAGGCGCTCGGCGTCGTGTTCGGCGGCTCCGGCAACGGCGAGCAGATCGCCGCGAACAAGGTCACGGGCGTCCGGGCAGCGCTGGTGTGGAACGAGTCCACCGCGCTCCTCGCCCGGCAGCACAACGACGCGAACGTCATCTCGATCGGTGCCCGTCAGCACTCCGAAGCCGAGGTCATCGACTTCGTCGACCTCTTCATCGCGGAGCCGTTCTCCGGCGAAGAGCGCCACGCCCGCCGCATCGCGCAGCTCGCCGAGTACGAGCAGACGGGGCACATCGCCGGTAAGCAGATCGACGGCGCGGCCGAGTAGACAGGGACCATGCCCGAGGGTCACTCCGTCCACCGCATCGCCAACCAGTTCACCCGGCACTTCGTCGGCAAACGCTGCGAGGTGTCGAGTCCGCAGGGCCGGTTCGCCGCCGGGGCCGCGAAGATCGACGGCAAGCGCATGGTCGCTGCCCGGGCCGTCGGCAAGCAGATGTTCCTCGAGTTCGAGGACGACCTGTTCCTCCGGGTGCACCTCGGCCTGTACGGGGCGTGGGACTTCGCGGGCATGGTGTCCTCCGCCGAGCAGCTGTCCGAGGACGGCGACGGCGAGGAGTCGCTCACGTCGATCGGTGCGCCGCGACTCGCCCGCTACCGGATGGCCGAGCAGGAGAAGGTCGAGGACCCGATCGAGTCCTTCCCGCCGGACCCCGTCGGGCAGGTCCGCGTGCGGCTCCTCACCGAGGACACCGTCGCCGACCTCCGCGGACCCACCGCCTGCGTCGTGGAGACCCCCGCCGAGGTGCAGAAGGCGCTCGACAAGCTCGGCCCCGACCCGATCAACGACGACGGTCCCGAGGCGGAGAAGACCTTCGTCGAGAACGTCCGGAAGCGGAACGTCGCGATCGGGCAGCTGCTCATGGACCAGGCCGTGGTGAGCGGCATCGGCAACATCTACCGCGCCGAGCTGCTCTTCCGGCAGCGAATCGACCCGTACAAGCCCGGCAAGCAGATCACCGTCAAGCAGGCGAAGGCGCTCTGGGCGGACTGGTCGACGCTGTTGCACGACGGCGTCCGCGACGGCCTGATGATGACGATGGACGGCCTGTCCGACGCGGAGCTCAAGAAGGCGCGGCGCTCTCGGAAGGACCGGCACTGGGTGTACCACCGCCAGGGCGAGCCGTGCCGGGTGTGCGGCACCGAGATCCGGATGGCCGAGATGGCCGGCCGGAAGCTCTACTGGTGCCCGAAGGACCAGAAGTAGCCCTCTGTCACAGGTCGCGGTGCGTCCACCGTCCAGCCACGGCAGTGGCGAGGACGGGCATCTCCCGGAGCTCCGCCGAGGACGACGCGAGCGGGTCGGCCGCGACGAGCACGAGGTCGGCGACGTCCCCGACCGACACCCCGACACGACCGTCGGTCGAACCGGTCCAGGCGGCCAGTACCGACATGCGCTCCGACGGGTGCCACGGTTCTCGTCCGTCCCGGTCGCGACCCACGGCGGCGGCGAGCGACACCCACGGGTCGAGGGGCGCCACCGGGGCGTCGGACCCGAGCAGCACCCGAGCGCCTGCCCGGGCGAGTGACGCGAACGCGAACGCCCGGTCGGTCGAGCCCGCCCAGTAGCGGTCGGCGATGTCCCGGTCGTCCATGGCGTGCTCCGGCTGCACGGACGCGGCGACCCCGAGCCGCGCGAACCGGTCGACGTCCGTGTCCACGAGCAGCTGTGCGTGCTCGATCGTCCCGCGGGCGCCGACCGCCTCGAACACGTCGAGCGCGAGGGTGTTCGCCCGGTCGCCGATCGCGTGGATCGCGGGTACGAGTCCGGCGGACACGGCCCGCCGGGTGATCGCCACGAGCTCCTCGAACTCCCACGCGAGCACCCCCTCGCCGGTCGCCATCGCCGCGGTCCTGGTGCCGAGCGAGCCGTCCGTCACGACCTTGAACGGCCCCATCGTGAGCAGGCCCCTGGTGCCAGGAGCGACGTCGCCGGTGCGCAGCCCCCGGGTGATCACGTCGTCGAGTTCGGCTGGGTAGACACCGGACGACACCCGCAGCGCGTCGGTACCGCCGTGGATCCGGCGGACCCAGCGGTCGAACCCGAAGCGCATCTCGAGGTCGACGACGCTCGTCAGCCCGCGTGCTGCGCCCGCCTCGACCGCGTCGGCGACGTACCCGTCGAGCACGGCGTCCGGCACCTGGGACAACGCACCGGTCACGTCGAACGCGTCCTGTTCGCGGAGCACCCCGTCCTCGCCGGCCGCGAGCGGCCGACCGAGGGCCTCGGCGAAGTGGGCGAGGGCGAGCGCGTTGCACCAGACCGCGTGCAGGTCACCGCTGATGACGACAGCCGGGAGGCTCGGTGCGGCCTGGTCGAGCAGCGCGCGTCGGGCAGGGCGGGGCCACATCCCGTCGCGGTAGCCGTGGCCGATGAGGACCGGGTCCGAGACACCGGTCCGTGCGACCTCGGCCAGCAGGTCTGCCGTGGCCTCGGCGCTGTCGCACGCCGAGACGTCGACGCGCCGACGGACGAGCGCCCACTGGTCGAAGTGCGTGTGGTGGTCGCGGAGGCCGGGGCCGAGCCAGGCGCCGTCGGCGTCGACGACGTCGGTGTCCGGGCCGGACGGGTCGACGGTGCCGGCAGGCGCGACGGTGACGACGACGCCGTCGCGGACCAGCACGTCCGCCGGCGCCCCCGCCGTGCCGATGCGGCGGACCGTGCGGAGCAGGACATCGGTCACGCGTGCTCACCGCCCCGGACGCGCTCCATCTCGTCGGCGAGCGCCGGCGAGGCGTAGGGGCCGTCGCCGCGGAGCCCGGCGATGACGTCGTCGACGACCTCTGGCGCCTTGTTCTGGGACAGCTTCGCGCGGGCGTCGAACCGGGTGACGCGGATGCGGATGCCCACGGTGCCCTTCGCGATGCGCCTGGCGGTCTCCTCGTCGACGTCGAGCGACACCGGCTCCGGCATCTCGCGCTCGAAGTGGTCGACGAGTTCGCCGAGGACGCGGAAGTTCTCCTCGTCGGACAGGATCTCCGGCGTGCCCCAGAGGTGCGCCGTGACGTGGTTCCAGGTCGGCACGAACTGGTCGGCGGGGTACCAGGCGGGGGAGACGTAGCCGTGCGGACCCTGCACGACGACGAGGACCTCGTGCTCGCCGAGTTCGTGGGCCTGCTCGTCGGGGCGGCCCACGTGCGACACGAGGACGACCTCGTCGTCCGACGCCTCTTCGAGTAGGAACGGGTAGTGCGACGCGACGAGCCCCGCGGCGGTGTGGGACACGATCGTCGCCCACGGGTTCCCACGGACGAGCCGCTTGACCTCGTCGACGTCGGTCATCAGGAAGTGGGGCGTGTGTCGCATGCTCGCCAGCGTTGCACAGGAGCCCCCATCAGCGCGACAGGTGTCGTTTCCCGAGTGTTTCAGAACGGTAAAAGTTTCAGAGTTCATTGAAAGAAGCATTGCTTCGTGATCGGAGCGGGCCTAGCTTCACTCATCAACGACGACCCGAGGAGAACTTCATGCGACGCAGGACGATCGCCGCGCTGGCCGCGGCGGCCACGGTGGCACTGGTGGCGACCGGCTGTTCGGCAAGCGGCACCGCCGACTCGGGCTCCGGCTCGGGCGGCTCCCTGGTGTACGCGACGGGCGAGCCCGACCACCTGACCCCCGGGCGACAGACGGTCGCCTTCGACCAGGTGATGAGCTTGTTCGCCCCGCTGACGCAGACCGACGCGAAGGGCAAGCTCCACGACGTCGCCGCGAAGAGCGTCGAGAGCGACGACGCCACCACGTGGACGATCACCCTCCGCGACGGCTGGAAGTTCCAGAACGGCGAGACGGTCACGCCCGAGAGCTACGTCAAGGCGTGGAACTACGTCGCCTACGGCCCGAACGCGTGGGAGAACAGCGGGCAGCTCGCCTCGATCGTCGGCTACACCGACCTGAACCCGGCCTCCGGGACGCCGAAGACCAAGGAGATGTCGGGCCTGAAGGTCACGGGCGACGACACCTTCACGGTGACCCTGACCCACGCGGACAGCCAGTTCCCGCTACAGCTCAGCCAGGCGCAGACGGCGTTCTACCCGATGCCCGACGCCGCCTACGACGACATGAAGGCGTACGACAAGAAGCCGATCGGCAACGGTCCCTACGAGATGACGAAGGCGTGGAAGGCGGACCAGGAGTTCACCGTCTCCGCGTGGAAGGGCTACGAGGGCACGAAGCCCACCACCGCGAACGTCACCTTCCGCAGCTACTCGGACATGAACACCGCCTACACCGACGTGCTCGCCGGGAACGCCGACGTGCTGTTCCTGCCGACCGACAAGATGACGAGCGCGAAGGCCGACTTCGGCGACAAGCTGCACTCGTTCGACGCACCCGGCATCGACTACCTCGGCTTCCCGCTCTGGGACGAGCGGTACTCGAACCCAGACGTCCGCCGCGCGATCTCGATGTCCATCAACCGCGAGCAGGTCAACAAGGCGATCTACGGCGGCCTGTACGACCCCGCCACGGCGCTCACCCCGCCGTCGATGTCCGGCACCGAGGAGGGCATCTGCGGGGACGCCTGCGAGTTCGACCCGGCGGCCGCCAAGAAGCTCCTGGCCTCGGCCGGCGGCTTCGACGGCACGATCACGCTCGTCTACCCGGGCGGCAACGGCCTCGACTCGCTGTACCAGGCGTACGCGAACCAGATCCGCCAGAACCTCGGCGTCGACACCGAGGCGAAGGCCACCACCGATTGGGCGTCGTACTACTCCGAGCTCACCGACAAGAAGATCGAGGGCCCGCACTTCGGACACTGGGGTGCGCTCTACATCAGCCAGCAGAACACCCTCCGGGCGCTGTTCACGACCGAGGGCGGCTGCTCGCCCTGCACCGGGTACTACCAGAGCGACGAGGTCGACTCGCTGCTCGCGAAGGCGGACTCCGCCGGGTCGCAGGCCGAGGCGAACGAGTACTACACGCAGACGCAACAGGCGGTCCTGCGGGACTTCCCGATCGTGCCGACCTTCTTCGACAAGTACTCGTACGTCACCAGCGACAAGATCGCGAAGCTCCCCGCGGTGGCCGGCAGCCCGGTCATCGCGCAGATCGCCGTGAAGTAGGGCGCCACATGGACCGCGACACCATCCTCCGCCTCGTCTCCGAGGTCCCCGACCACGACGGCTTCCCGCTCGTCGACGACCTGCACGCCCGGTTCGACGCGCTCGCCGCCGCCCACCCGGACCAGGTCACGGTCACCCGCATCGGGACGAGCCGGCTCGGTGAGCCGCTCCACAGCTACCGCATCGGTTCCGGGTCGCACGCCGCCGTCATCGTCGGCGGCGTGCACCCGAACGAACCGATCGGCTCGTGGACCGCGCTGCACCTGGCGTCGACGATGCTCGAGGACCCGGTGGCGGCGGCCGCGCTCGACGTCACCTGGCACATCGTCCCGACGATCGACCCGGACGGGATGCGGCTCAACGAGGCGTGGTTCCACGACCCGCACGACCGGGTGTTCTACTCGCGGCACTTCTACCGGCCCGCTCCGGACAGCCAGGTGGAGTGGACGTTCCCGAACAGCTACAAGTCGGTGTACTTCGACCAGGTGCTGCCCGAGACGCTCGCGTTCATGCGCCTCATCGACGACACGGAGCCCGACCTGCTCGTGTCACTGCACAACGGTGAGATGGGCGGCGTCTACTACTACCTCTCCGAGGACCTCCCCGGCGTGATCGACGTGCTGCACGCCGTCCCGGAGTCGCTCGGGCTGCCGCTCGACACCGGGGAGCCCGAGTCGCCGTTCCTGCGCGAACTCGCCCCGGCGGTGTTCGCGATGGACGGGATCGAGACGGCGTACGACTACCTCGAAGGGCTCGGCGTCGACCCGGGCGAGCACATCCACGGGGCGTCGAGCGCGTCGTGGGCGATGCGGCACGGCGCCCTGTGCATGGTCGCGGAACTGCCGTACTGGAGCCACCCCGACGCCGACGACCAGACGCCGACGGACGAGTCGTACGCCGACCTGCTCCGACGCTGCGCTGACGAGCTCGGTGCGTCGGGGACGGAGCTGCAGGAGATCCTCGACCTGGCGTCGCCGATGACCACGATCGAGACGCCGTTCCTCGAGGGGGCGCGGGCGTTCATCCCGATGCTCCTCTCCGGCCCGGAGACCGACCGTGCCCGGGCCGATCGCGAGCCGGCCGACCGGATGGCAACCGTTGCCGAGCGGTTCGGCTGCGAGGACCTGGTCCGCTGCTTCCGCCTCCGCTACGGCGGCATGCTGCTGCGGGCGCTCGAGGCGGAGACGACAGCCGGCACGGCGTCGGCGCCGCTCCGGCGGCTCCGGGACCGGCTCGCCGAGCGCTACGCGCTCTGGCAGGCGGACGCGGTGACCGGCGCGGAGCCGATCCCGGTGGGCAAGCTCGTGGGGGTGCAGTTCGGGGCGATCCTCGCCTGCGCGAGTCACGTGGTGGAGCCGAGCCGTGGGCCCAGTCCGGTGTCCGCGTCCATCCCGGGAGGCTCGTGATGCGTCCGACGCTCACCGTCGGCCGCCGCCTCGGCGGTCTGGTGATCGTGTTCCTCGGGGTGACGTTCCTCATCTACGCGATGACCTTCGCCCTGCCGGGCGACCCGATCCGGGCGCTCGGCGGCGACCGACCGCTCAGCGACTCGGTCGTCCGGGCGCTGCGAGCGGAGTACCACCTCGACCAGCCGCTCTGGCTGCAGTACGTGCAGTACCTCGGCGGGCTGTTCCGTGGGGACTTCGGCACCGACTTCAACGGCCAGTCGGTCGGGGAGCAGATGGCCTCCCGCTGGCCGGTCACGATCACGCTGGCGCTCACCGCGTGGGCGCTCGAGATCGTCCTCGGCATCGGGCTCGGTGTGCTGTCGGCCCTCAAGCGCGGGACCGCGCTCGACAAGACGGTGCTCGTCGGCACGATCGTCGTCGGCGCGATCCCGGTGTTCGTCCTCGGCGTCGCGCTGCAGCTCGTGTTCTCGGTGCGGCTGCACTGGTTCCCGGTCGCCGGGGCGACCGCAGGCTGGCCGACCGCGTACGTCCTGCCGGCGTTCGTCATCGCGCTGTTCGGCCTCGCGGCGGTGTCCCGGCTCACCAGGACGTCGATGATCGAGACGCTCGACGCCGACTACGTCCGGACGGCCCGCGCGAAGGGACTCACGCCGGGGCGGATCGTCGGGGTGCACGTGATGCGGAACTCGCTCATCCCGACGGCGACCTACCTGGCGACGGACCTCGGGTACCTGATGGGCGGCACCGTGATCATCGAGGGCATCTTCAACCTCCCAGGCGTCGGGAACCTGCTGTTCCAGGGGATCCGGTCGCACGAGGGCGCGGTGGTCGTCGGGATCTCGACGGCGCTCATCCTCGTCTTCCTGGTCACGAGCGTGCTCGTCGACCTGCTGCACGCCGCCCTCGACCCGCGCGTCCGGACGGGAGCCGCCGCATGACCACATCAGCCATCGGTGCGACCGTCGAACCGGTCGTCGCCGCTCGACGCCGGCCCCTCGTCGCGGCAGTACGCACACCGGGGTTCTGGGTACCCGCAGCGGTGCTCGCGATCATCCTGCTCATCGCGGCCTTCCCGCAGCTGTTCGCCGGGCTCTTCGGCCACGGGGACCCCCGTGTCTGCCAGCTCGGGCGGAGCGGTGCGTCCCCGACGGCCGGGCACCCGTTCGGGTTCGACCTGCAGGGGTGCGACGTGTACGCGAACGTGGTCTACGGCACCCGGTCGTCGATCTCCGTCGCCGTGCTGACCACCGTGCTCGCCGGCATGGTCGCGGTCGTCGTCGGCACCGTCGCGGGCATGGTCGGCGGATGGGTGGACGCGGTCCTCGCGCGCCTGACGGACGTGTTCCTCGGCTTCCCGTTCCTGCTCGGTGCCGTCGTCGTGCTGAACAGCGTCGGCGAGCGCTCGGTCCTGACCGTGTCGCTCGTGCTCGCGCTCTTCGGCTGGCCGACCATGGCCCGACTCGTCCGTTCGAGCGTCCGCGGCGTCCGGAACGCCGAGTTCGTGCTCGCCGCCCGCACGATGGGACTCTCCACGTGGCGCATCACGACCAGGTACGTGCTGCCGTCGTCGATCTCGCCGCTGCTCGTCCTCGCGACGATCACGATCGGCGGGGTGATCGTGTCCGAGTCGACCCTGACCTACCTCGGCATCGGCCTGGAGAGCCCGGCGATCTCCTGGGGGCTGCAGCTCTCCGCTGCCACGAGCCAGTTCCTCCGCGCCCCGCACATGCTCATCGCTCCCGCCACGTTCCTCGCGGTCACCGTGCTCGCCGTGATCGCGCTCGGCGACACGCTGCGCGCGGCGCTCGACCCCCGACGGCGTTGAACAGGCCAGTCTTGACCCAAGTGACCAGACCTCGAGAGGACACCATGACCGACACCGCCGTCACGCTGGACGCGTACCGGAAGACCCTGCCCTACATCCGCGAGTGGGTGGCGTACAAGGTCTGGCAGCTCCGTGTGCCCGGCGTGCAGGTCGCGATCGGGTTCCAGGGCGAGGAGCTCTTCTCCGACGCCTGGGGGTACGCGGACGTCGAGGCCGGCCGCCGCCTGACCACGGACGACATCTTCCGGATCGCGTCGCACTCGAAGACGTTCACCGCGACCGCGCTCCTGCTGCTCGCGGAGCGCGGGTCCCTCCGGCTCGACGACACCGTAGGCACCTACGTCCCAGCACTGGTCGACGGCGGGTCGCCCATCGCGGACGCCACGATCCGGGAGCTCATGGAGATGGGCGCAGGCGTCATCCGCGACGGGCACGACGGCGACTACTGGTCGCTGCAGCGCCCGTTCCCGGACGAGTCCGAGCTCCTGGCGCTCGTGCTCGACCGTGGACAGAAGGTCCCGGCCGGGTCGTCGTTCAACTACTCCAACCTCGGGTACTCGTTGCTCGGGCTGGTCATCGCCGCGGTGTCGGGGAAGTCCTACAACGACTTCGTCCGTGAGGCCGTCGTCGAACCCCTGGGGCTGCGGAACACCGGCCCCGACTACGACCCCGCCCGCGAGGACGAGTTCGTCGTCGGCTACTCCGGCTTCCACGTCGCGCGCACCCGGCAGCGCATCGCCCACGTCGACACCCGGGCGATGGCCGCGGCGACCGGGTTCCACGGCACCGCCTCGGACCTGGTCCGGTACTTCTCCGCACACGTCCTCGGCCAGGGCGACCTGCTGAGCGACCACTCGAAGCGTCTGGCGCAGCGGAAGTCGTGGAGCGCATCGGACGACGACCCGAGCGCCCGCGGCTACGGTGCCGGGTTCATCGTCGACCGTATCGGGGGTCGTGAGATCCGCGGCCACTCCGGTGGCTTCCCGGGGCACATCACGCAGTCGCTCTTCGACCCCGCGTCCTCGCTCGTCGTCTCGGTGATGACCAGCGCCGCGGCCGGCCCCGCGACGCTCCTCGCGACCGGGATCGTGCACCTGCTCGACGCCGCCGCCGACGCCGGCGCGCCCGGTGCTGCGGTCACCGACGACGCCGTCGCCGCGAGCTACACCGGCCGGTACGCGAACCCGTGGGGCGTCACCGACGTCGCGCGGGTCGGGGACCGCCTGCTCGCGATCGACCCGTCCGGCCCCGACCCCCTCGAGTCGCCGACGCGCCTGGAGGTCGTCGACGCCGACACCCTCCGGATGACCCACGGCAACCGCTTCGGCTCCGTCGACGAGGACATCGTGTTCGCCCGCGACACCGACGGCGCGGTGACCGGCATCCGCGGCAGCGGCGGCATGAGCGAAGAGCCGTGGTCCGTCCCCGAGGAGACCCCGGTGGTCGCGGCGGGCCTGGCGTGAGCAACGGCACCGAGGGGGACCGGGCCGACCACCTGCACCTCGAACCCGAGCGCCAGGCGTTCGTCGAGGAGTTCGCGATCATGCTCGCGGACGGCGCCGGCATGCCGCTCACCGATGCGAGGGTGCTCGGCTACCTCATCATGACGCGAGCCCCGTACTCGTCCTCCGCGGACCTGCAGGCAGCACTCGGCGCCAGCTCGGGATCTGTTTCGATGGCCACGAGGCGGCTCGCCGACTCGGGGTTCGTGAAGCGTCACACGGTGCCGGGGGAGCGGAGCCACTTCTTCCGCGCCGAGACCGACGTGTGGGGCAGCTGGCTCGCCGGGGAGCGGAAGTACCTCGACCGGCAGCGCGACATCATCGCCCGCGGGCTCGCCGTGGTCGAGCAGGACGGCCACACCGCGGCGGGGGACGTCGACGCTCCCGTGCGCGAGCGACTCCGCAACGGCCGCGACTACATGCAGTGGCTGAACGGCCACCACCACAAGATGCTCGAGGACTGGGAGGCCTTCAAGGCCGCGCGGGACACGGGCGACGACGCACCAGGAACGGGATCGCCATGACCGACCACGTGCTCGAGGTCGACCACCTCACCGTCGTGTTCGACGTCGACGGCGAGCGGGTCCTCGCGGTCGACGACGCGTCCTTCACGGTCGCACGCGGCGAGGTGGTCGCGGTCGTCGGTGAGTCCGGCTCCGGGAAGAGCATGACCGCGATGACGGCCATGGGCATCGCGCCGGACGGGGCACGAGCGTCCGGTTCGGTCGTCCTCGGTGGTGTCGAGGTCCTGACCGCGAGCGAGCAGCACCTCCGCGAGGTCCGTGGCCGTCGCGTGTCGATGATCTTCCAGGACCCGTCGGCCGCGCTCAACCCGGTGTTCACCATCGGGTTCCAGATCGCGGAAGCGGTCCGCCGCGCCGATCCGTCGCTCGACCGGGCCGGTGCGCGCGAGCGGTCCCTCGAGCTGCTGCGCGTGGTCGAGGTCCCGGAACCCGAGCGCCGGCTGCGGCAGTACCCGCACGAACTGTCGGGAGGACAGTGCCAACGCGTGATGATCGCGATGGCACTCGCCGCCGATCCGGAACTCCTCATCGCGGACGAGCCGACGACCGCGCTCGACGTCACCGTCCAGGCCGAGGTCCTCGACGTGCTCCGACGGCTCCGGGATCGCACCGGCACCGCGATCCTCCTCATCACGCACGACATGGGCGTCGTCGCCGACATCGCCGACCGCGTCGTCGTGATGCGTCGTGGCCAGGTCGTCGAGACCGGGACGGCGAGCGCCGTCTTCGCGGCCCCCGCCGCCGACTACACCCGTGACCTGCTGGCCGCCGTCCCACGCATGGCGCTGCACGCACTGGAGGACCGGGTCGAACCCGCCACGCCGGTCCCGACGACCGTCCTGGACGTCCGAGGTCTCGTCGTCGAGTACGGAGGTGGGTTGCGACGGCGCTTCCGAGCCGTCGACGACGTGTCGTTCACCGTCGGGCGCGGGGAGATCGTCGGTCTGGTCGGCGAGTCCGGCAGCGGCAAGACGACCATCGGGCGGGCTGCGGTCGGCCTCGCGCCGATCACCGGCGGCACGATCTCGGTGGACGGCACGGACGTCGCCGGAGCGAGCCGTGCTGCGCGTCGCACGATGCGGCAGCGTGTCGGTGTCGTCTTCCAGAACCCGCTCCGGTCGCTCAACCCCCGCTACTCGGTCGGCCAGACGGTGGCGGAGCCGCTGCGGCAGATCCTCCGGCTGTCCGCGCGGGAGACCGAGGAACGCGTCGAGCGGCTCCTGTCCGACGTCGGGCTCGACGGCGGGTTCCGCGAGCGGTTCCCGCACGAGCTCTCGGGAGGACAACGGCAACGCGTCGCCATCGCCCGCGCGGTGGCCCTCGATCCGGCGCTGCTCATCGCCGACGAGCCGACGAGTGCGCTCGACGTGTCGGTCCAGGCGCGCGTGCTGGACGTGTTCCGCGAGCTCCAGGAGCGCCTCGGGTTCGCATGCCTGTTCGTGACCCACGACCTCGCCGTCGTCGACACCCTGTGCGACCGCGTCGTCGTGCTGCACCAAGGCCGTGTCGCCGAGCAAGGCACGTGCGACGACATACTCCGCGACCCACAGGACCCGTACACCCGCCGACTCATCCAGGCAGCCCCGGTCCCCGACCCCGAGGAACAGGCCGCCCGCCGCGCGACCCGTCTGGCCACCGCGACCTCCTGACCCGCGCCGCGGCCCACCCAGATCTGGTCGGACTGCGTGGCGATCCACAGGTGGCCAGGCCGCTCATCCGGGAAGTGGTGGGTCCAGGCGGAGCCGGGGTCAGCCTCCAGTTCGTCGCTGTACGCGACCTGCAGTCCGACCGCATCCACCAGCGCGCGGAGCGCGTCGGCCATGTGTCAGCGCACGTCTGCCGTGGTCCAGAGGTACCGCGCTCCGGCACGGACCGGACGGACGAGCGGGCCGACGAAGAGCGCGGCGGCGGCGAGGAACGCGACGATCTGGGCGACCGCCGGGGTCGTGAAGAGGACGGTGAGCATGGTCTGCGTCGCCTGGGGAAGGGTGCCGAGCCAGATCGCGGGGCCGCCGAGCAGCCACACGGCGGCGGCGACGGCGATGACCCAGCCGGCGATCCGCGTCGCGCCGGTGCTGCGCCGGAGCACCACGACGCCGAACGCGATGAGCAGGGCTTTCGACGCGATCGACAGGATCGTCGACACGGGGAACGACAGCGCGCCCAGCGGGACCCAGCTCAGCGCGAAGCAGAGTGCCGCCAGTGCGAACCCAAGCGTCGTTCGGTCGCTCCGACGCCACGCGACCCACCCCACGACGACCGCCGCGAGCCCGCCGACGACGGCGCCGACGCGCAGGGCGACCGTCCCCGGGTCCCACTGCGTCAGGGTGACCAAGCCCGCGAAACCGCTCAGCGCGGGTGCGAGCGCGGCGACCACCGCGGCGAGGGCGATCCATCGGTCCCTGACAGCTGCGTCCATGGATGCAACATACTATGGGCGGCCCAAGCGGGGTGGGGTTATCCCCACCCCGGATCCGGGAGGGGGCAGGATGGGGCGGGAAGCCCGCGTTCGCGAGGCTTGACCCATGACCGACACCGACCGTCTCGACCAGGCAATCACCGTGCCGCTGGACGACGCCATCCCCGCACCGCCAGGAGCCACACCGCCCATGCCCCCGCAGCCCACCGCCGGCTCGTTCTACCGCGAGGCATGGAAGCGGCTCCCGCGCGACTTCGGCTACATGGCGCTGACGGCGGTGCTCCTCTGCACGCTCTACTTCGTCTTCCCCGCTGCGGTCCTCGGTGGCGGGTTCCGTGACCTCTTCAACCCGTTCGTCCTGCTGATGTTCTTCATCGCGCTGTTCGTGGCGCGGTGGCTCGGGCAGTTCGAGCGGCTCCGCATCTCGTGGGCGGACCCCCGGCCGATCCGTCCGGTGGACTGGACGCCGCGCTGGCAGCAGAACTGGTGGACGCGGACGGGCTCGGCGGTCGCGAACCCGCACTACTGGCTGTACCTGCTGCACGCCGCGGTCGTCTACCCGCTCACCGCGCTCATCACGGTGGGCGCCGGTGCGCTGCTCGTCGTCGGGTTCTTCGGACCGTTCGTCGCCGGGTTCACCGCGCTGCGCTACGGCTGGGACATCAACGTCTTCCTGATGCAGAACAGCTTCGACCAGAGCTGGGCGTGGATCCTCGGGGCGCTGGCCTGCGCGGTGAGCGTCTCGGCGTCGGTCGTGCTGTTCCCGCTCTGGGCGCGCGGCTCCGTGCTCGCGCACTACTGGGTCGACTTCGGGCTGCTCGGCGGGTTCCGCGCCGAGGTGCTCGAGCGTCGGGTGGCCGGTCTGCAGGCCTCCCGAGCGGGTGCGGTCACTGCGGAGGGACAGGCGCTCCGGCAGATCGAGCGTGACCTGCACGACGGCCCGCAGCAGCGGCTCGTGCGGCTCCGGATGGACCTATCGGCCGCGGAGCGTGCCTTCGACAAGGACCCCGACAAGGCGAAGCAGCTCATCGGCGAGGCGTCGGAGCACGCGAAGGACGCCCTCGACGAGCTCCGCGCACTCTCCCGCGGGTTCGCGCCGCCGATCCTCCTCGACCGCGGGCTGGTCGCAGCGCTCGAGGCCCTCGTCGCACGCACCCCGATCCCCGTCGGACTCGACGTCCGCCTGCCCGACGGCCTCGAGCTCGCGACGGAGATCCAGCGGAACGTGTACTTCACGGTGTCCGAGCTCCTGACGAACACGACGAAGCACGCCGGGGCGTCGACGGCAGGGGTGTACCTGGGGCTCGTGGTGGACGCCTCGTCGGTCTGGTACCTCACGGTGAGCGTCACGGACGACGGCGTCGGGGGAGCGAGCGTGCAGGAGGGCCACGGCATCGAGGGGCTCATGGGGCGCATGCGAGCCCTCGACGGCGAGCTGACGGTGTCGAGCCCCGAGGGTGGTCCGACCGAGGCCACCGCGCGGATCCCGCTCGGCGCACTGAACGGGGTGCCCGTCGCCCGCTAGGGTCCCCGTCTCCCGGTAGGGTTGGGGCATGACCGACGGCCCGGATGCAGCACGCATCCGGGCCGTCGTCGTCGACGCCGCGGTCCCGGTCTCTTATACACCTCTGCCGCTGCCGACGCCC
>JASCOI010000035.1 GCA_029959665.1 Microbacteriaceae bacterium PS02333 | reverse complement strand
GGTTGTTCTTAAACAAACACCACCCCCCCCGGGCCGGGGGCGGGGGGCGCCCCCCCCCCCCCCCCCCCCCCGGCCCGGCTGGTGGTCGCCTGTGGACCTAGGCCGACTCGCGGAGCAGGAGGCGGTGGCGCACGCTGCGCTGCACCGCAGCGCCGGAGCGCGGCAGGTCCCCTGCGAGCATGCCGAGGGCGAGGTCGAGCGCCTCGCGCGCGACGGCGTCGAGGTCGACCGCGAGCGTCGTGAGCGTCGGCGACACGAGCCCGCCGAGCGGGAGCCCGTCCACCCCGACGACGCGGACGTCGCCGGGGACGTCGACGCCCGCACGGCGGCAGGCCTGCAGCACACCGAGGGCCATCACGTCGTTGAAGGCGATGATCGCGTCGAGCCGACGCTTCCGCCCGAGGATGCGCACGGTCTCCTCCGCCCCGCACTCGGCCGTGCCGTGCGGTGCGTGGACGACCTCCGGCAGGTAGCCGCGTCGACGCAGGGCGTCCAGCATGAGCACACCCCGGACGCTCGTGTCGTCCGGCGAGGAGTTGTCGAGCACCACGGGGTGGCGCACCCCGGTCGCGACGAGGTGGTCGGCGAGCACCTCGATCCCGTCGGCGGGGTCGATCCACACCGCGGCGGTCGGCGGGTCGGACGAGGGGTCCAGCTCGACCATCGGGACCGAGCCGAGCAGGTCGTTCCAGCGCTCGCGACGAGAGCCGAAGTACCCGATGACCACGTCCGTCTGCGCGCCGAGCGCCGTCACCATGCGGTCGGGGTCGCTCGCCAGGTCGACGTCGGCGAGCATGACGTTCCACCCCTGCTCGGCGGCGAGCTGGAACACCGACGCCGCGAGCTGCGGCGTGTACGGGTTCCTGAGGTCGTTCACCACGAGGCCGAGCTGGTGGTCCCCACCCGTGACGAGTCCGCGGCCGAAGCGGGACGGCCGGTAATGGAGCTGCTCGGCGACCGCGAGCACCCGCTCCTTGGTCGCGG
This sequence comes from Microbacteriaceae bacterium PS02333, assembly GCA_029959665.1. GTDB lineage: Bacteria > Actinomycetota > Actinomycetes > Actinomycetales > Microbacteriaceae > Curtobacterium > Curtobacterium guangdongense. The sequence continues at coordinate 29,661 of JASCOI010000035.1, read as the reverse complement.
CGCTGATGCCGGACATGCCGTTCATCGCCCGCGTGACCGTCTGCCGGGACACCCCGGGGGGGGGGGGGGGGGGGGGGGGGGGGGGGGGGGGGGCGGCGGGGGGGGGGGGGGGGGGGGGGCGGGTGCGGGGCGGGGGGCACCCCCGGGGGGCGGGGGCGGGGTCTTTGGGGGGGGGGGGCCCGCCGGGTGCTGGGACCGGTTCGGTGGCGTCGGTCAGTCGCGGAGGTCCAGCCATGCCACCTGTTCGGGAGTGAGGTCGACGGAGAGGCCGGTCATGGACGACCGGGCTTCCGCGATCGTACGCGGTCCGAAGAGCGGGAACGTCGGGAACGGCTGGTTCAGGACGTACGCGAGGGCGATCGCGGTCGCCGGGACCCCGAACTGCTCACCGAGCTCGCGGGCGCGGCGCAGTCGCTCGAAGTTCTCGTCCGAGTAGTAGCAGCGCACGAGCTCGGCGTCGCTGGTGTCCTCGGGGGTCGCACGTCCCGTGAAAAACCCGCGGGCCTGGGACGACCACGGCAGCAGTGGCACCTGGCGCTCCGCCAGCCACTCCTTCGACGCGGCGTCGGTCGCGTGGCGGCACCCGGCCCACGGCACGTCGTACGCCTCGGCGAGTCCGAAGTGGTTGCTCAGCACCTCGAACTCGTGCTTGCCGTTCGCGCGGGCGTAGGCGTTCGCCTCGTCGAACCGGTCGAGGCTCCAGTTCGATCCGCCGTACACGCGGATGCGGCCGGCGCGACGGTGCTCGTCGAGGACGTCGACGAACTCCCCCACGGGGATGTCCTCGTTGTCGCGGTGCATCATGTAGATGTCCGCGTAGTCGGTGCCCTGGCGCTCGAGGCTCTCGAGCAGCTGGCGGCTGAGGGACTCGGGGTCGCAGTACGGCGTGTGCGCCCCCTTCGTGATGACGACCACGTCCTCGCGGATCCCCCGGTTCTGGATCCACTTGCCGAGCCGGCCCTCGAGCACGCCGCCGCCGTAGATGTACCCGGTGTCGAAGACGTTGCCGCCCTGCTCGACGAAGAGGTCGAAGATCGCGCTGGCGTGTGCCAGGTCCGGCTGGTTGTCGACGCCCATGACCAGGCGCGACAGGCGCTTGCCGACGCCGGGGATCTCGCCGTACTGCATCGGGTTGTCCGCCTGCACCGTCAACGGGCGGCCGCTCACGGTGGGGATGTCGGCGGTCTCGGCCTCGAACGGGTAGCGCAGGCCGATCGCCGCGCGCCACTTGTCGAGGGTCCTGGCGGTGGCGAGGGACTCGTCGAGCGTGTACTCGGGGGCATCGACGCGTCCGGCGGCCAGGGCAGCGGTGGTCGCGTCGGCCTCGAGCGCGTACGGCTTCGCGCCGCCGAACGACAGGGTCCTGGGGTCCTCGTCGACGGTGCGGATCTCGATCGTCGGATCCTCCCCGAGGGTCCACGGGTCGGTCAGCGTGATCTTCCCGCTCGTGCCGTGGATCGTGACCGCGTTGTCGTCCTGCACGCGGACGCCGGTGCGGACGTCGGCGGTGATGCCGCCCCGGTAGGTGAGCTGCGCCGTGGTCCACTCGTCGACCCCGGTCGGGCCGAGCGTCCCCGTGGCGGTGAGCTCGGTCGGCTCGGCGACGGCCACACCGGTCGCGGCCTGCACGATCGCGGCGGCCATCGTCACCGGGTAGCCGCCGACGTCGAGGATCCCGCCACCGGCGGTGTCGACGTCGAACAGTCGACCGCTGCGGGACCCGGCACGGAACGCGAACGACGCGTCGATGTGCGTGACGTCACCGATCGCCTTCTGCCGGACCAGCTCGAGGAGTGCGGCGGTCTGCGGGTGGAAGCGGTACATGTACGCCTCGACCAGGGGCAGTCCGGCCTGGCGGGCGGCGTCGGCGAGCGCCATCGCGGTGCCGTGGTTCGGCGCGAGGGGCTTCTCGCACAGGACCGCCTTGCCGGCGGCGAGCGCCGCGAGGACGAGGCGGGCGTGCCCGGTGTGCACGGTGGAGACGTAGACGGCGTGCACGCGTGGGTCGGCGAGGACCTCGTCGTACGTCGCCGCGGTGACGTCGGCGAAGCCGTGCTCGACGGCCTCGTCCGCGAACGCCTGCGCCCGCTCCGCGGAGGAGCTGCCGGCCGCGACGAGTGTGGCGCCCGTCTCGCTCGCCGACAGCTGGGAGAGGAACCGGCGGGCGATGCCGCCGGGGCCGAGGACCGCCCAGCCGGGGGTGTCGTCGGTCGCGGCGGTCGGGGTGCCGGTGGTGGTCGCGGTCTGCGCTGACATGCGGATCCTGTTCGTCTCGTGAACCTTCACGGTCGCCTCGACGCTAACGTGCTGGGCCCCTTGCCGCAATGCAATCGATGCTTGACACGGCGTGTCGTGCGGAGCATGCTCTGACCCAATTCGTGAGCGTTCACGGTCGATCGCTCACGGACTCCCCGATCTCAACGACGAGAGCAGGCATCCCCCGTGACAGCAGCACCATCGATCAGTCTCAGCCGGCGGGGGTTCCTCGCCGGCGCCGGCGCACTCGGCGCCGCAGCGCTCCTTGCCGGGTGTTCCACCGGCACCGCCATCTCGAAGGACCCGGACGAGCTCGTCCTCTGGTACTGGAACCGGTCGCTCGACCCGAAGTTCCTGAAGCAGGCGGCAGGGGGCATCGACGGACACCGGCCGATGCGCCTCCGACCCGACCTCATCGGCGGCGCGTCCTACGACACGAAGTTCCGGACGGCACTCGCGGGCAACGCGTTCATCCCCGACGTCCTCATGGTGAACTCGAACTGCTGGCTGTACTTCCCCGACGAGGACCTGTTCACCGACTTCGACGACCACGGCGGCGCCGCGAAGAAGTCCGATTACTACGACTGGAAGCGCGCCCTCGGCACCACCCCGAGCGGCCGGCAGTGCTTCTGGCCCGTCGACACCGGACCGACCGCGTTCTTCTACCGGCAGGACGTGCTCGCGAAGGCCGGGCTGCCGACCGACCCGGACGAGGTCTCGGCGTCGATCAGCACGTGGGACGACTTCCGGACGTTCGGGTCGACCCTCCGGAAGAAGGCCGACGTGTCCACGGTCATCACGGCCAACCAGCTCTTCAACCAGTACGTGTACGCCAGCCCAACCCGGTACTTCGACCGTGACGACCAGCCCGTCTTCGAGCAGGACGACAGCAGCATCCGGAAGGCGTGGGAGAACGCCGTCGCGTGCGCGAAGTCCGGCGTGACCGGGAACCTGCAGTCGGGCACCGACCAGAACGCCGGATGGGTGTCCGGCCGCGTGGCGGGGCAGATCGAGGGCGCGTGGTGGACCCAGGTGATCCACGACACCGCGCCGGACTCATCGGGGAAGTGGCGGATGGCCAGGCAGCCCGAACGCCCCGGCAACAGCGGCGGCTCGTTCCTCGCCGTGCCGAAGACGTCGAAGGACCCGGCGGCCGCCGTGGCCTTCGCGCAGTGGATCACCTCCCCCGAGGTGCAGTCGCACACCTACAACGACATCCAGCTCTTCCCGTCGACGCCCGGTTCGTTCGACAACGGCCTGATGCGGAAGCCGGGTGACTTCTTCGGCGACCAGGACCCGCTGTCGTTCTTCAGCGACACCGCGATGGACGTCCCGGTCACCTACATCTCGAACAACGAGCGCTTCATCGGCGCCTTCGCGACCGAGATCACCAACGTCGAGGCCGCGGGCAAGGACCCGGACCGGGCCTGGCAGGACGCCGTCGACCAGACGAACCGGGTCCTCGAGAAGCGCGGGGTCACGGCATGAGCACCAAGCAGGCACCGCCCACGACGAGCATCCCCGCCGTCGTCGGGACGCCCACCGCGTCGATCACGACCGCGGCCACGGGCAAGCGATTCGGCTTCCGTCGGTTCTGGCCGCAGTACGTCGCGATCGCGCCGTTCTACGTCCTGTTCCTGGTGTTCGGGCTGTTCCCGATCGTGTTCTCGATCGTGCTGTCCTTCACCGACTGGGACGGCATCGGCAGCCCCACGTGGGTCGGCTTCGCGCAGTACCAGTACCTGCTCGGCGACCCGCGGTTCTGGAACGCCGTCGGCAACACGTTCCTGATCTGGATCATGTCGACGATCCCGATGCTCTTCCTCGCGCTCGTGCTCGCGTTCCTGCTGCACGGCAACATCCGGGCGAAGGGCTTCTACCGGGTGGCGTTCTTCATCCCGAACGTCACGAGCATGGTCGCGATGGCGATCGTGTTCGGCTCGGTCTTCTCGGACGGCTTCGGACTCGTGAACGCCGCGATGCGTGCACTCGGCGCCGACCCCGTCGGGTGGCTGTCGTCGTACTGGGGCATCAAGATCACGATCTCCGTCATGGTGATCTGGCGGTGGACCGGCTACAACGCGATCATCTACCTCGCCGGGCTGCAGTCGATCCCGACCGAGCTGTACGACGCCGCCAAGGTCGACGGCGCGAACACGTGGCAGATCTTCTCGAGGATCACCGTCCCGATGCTCCGGCCGGTCATCCTCTTCACCCTGATCACGTCGACGATCGGCGGGCTCGGGCTCTTCACGGAGCCGCAGATCCTGTTCAACGGCGGCGCGGTCGGTGGTCCTGACGAGGCCGGCATGACGATCGTGCTGTACCAGTACGAACAGGCGTTCAACCAGTTCGACTTCGGCTACGGCTCGGCGATCGCCTGGGTGCTGTTCATCTTCTCCGTGGTGTTCGCGATCATCAACTGGCGCCTGCTCAGTGAACGCGACGGCCTGAAGACCCCCAGGCGGCTGCGCACGGCGCGCACCGTCACCGTCCGCACCACGAAGAAGGGCGTCGACGCATGACCGCCACCGAGGCCACGACCACGAACACCGCCGCCGCGCTCGGTCGCCCCGGTGCCGCCGAGTCCGACCACCGCCACGGGTTCCGTCGCGGCTGGGTCGGGACGCTCGTCACGCACCTGTGCCTGGTCGTCGGGGTCCTGCTGTCGATCTTCCCGTTCTACTGGCTGCTCGTGATGTCGACGTCGACGAACGCCGAGATCTTCGGGTACCCGCCGTCGCTGTGGTTCGGGGACAACGCGTTCGCGAACATCGCGAGCGTGTTCGGCAGCGTCGACATGCTCCGGGCACTCCTCAACACGGTGATCGTGGCCGGTGGCACGGCGGTCCTCGTCATGCTGTTCGACTCGCTGGCGGCCTTCGCGTTCGCGAAGTACGAGTTCCCGTTCAAACGCGCGCTGTTCACGGTGATGCTCGCCACCTTCCTGGTGCCCGGGAGCCTGTCCCTCGTCCCGAGCTTCGTGCTCATGGCGAAGCTCGGCTGGATCGGTGGCCTGCAGGCGCTCATCATCCCCGGCGCCGCGAACGCGTTCGGCATCTTCCTGCTGCGGCAGTTCGCGACGACGTCGATCCCGAACGAGCTCATCGACTCCGCCCGGGTGGACGGTGCCGGGTTCTTCCGAACGTGGTGGTCGGTCGGCGTTCCGATGCTCCGCGGCGGGCTGGCGTTCCTCGGGATCTTCACGTTCATCACCGCCTGGAACGACTACGTCTGGCCGCTCATCGTGCTGATCGACCCGAAGGGGCAGACCCTGCAGGTCGCCCTCGCCGGCCTGAGCTCGGTGAACGCGACCGACCTCGGCGCCGTGATGGCCGGCGCGGTGATCAGCGTGTTCCCGCTGATCGGGGTGTTCATCATCGGGTCGCGGCACTTCATCGCGAACATCGCAGCAGGTGCGTTGAAGGGCTGAGGGCAGGGCGGCGGCGCGTGTACCGCGTCGCTGCCCTGTACTGCCGAGACTCCCCTCTATGGCAAGTGCCCTCGGATGTGCGCTGCACCGTGTCCTCGACGCCTCCTAGACTCACTGCCATGGCAAGTGCTCGCGACCGTGTCCTCGACAGCTTCGTCGCCATCGTGTGCGAGGAAGGCGAGCGCACCGCCACCCTCGACGCCGTCGCCGCCCGCGCCGGCGTCTCGAAGGGCGGACTGCTGTACCACTTCGGCTCGAAGGCCGCGCTGGTGGAGGGCCTCTGCGACCGGCTCGCCGACCTCTCCGCCGTCGACGTCGACCGCATGCGCGAAGCCGAGGACGGCCCCGCCCGCTACTTCGTCCGCAACTGCCAGTACGTCGGCAGCGAGCTCGACCTCGCCCTCCTCGCCGCGAGCCGACTGCAGCAGGCCGGGTACGAAGAGGCCGGCCGCACCCTCGACGAGACCGAGAACGCCTGGCTCGCCACGCTCGTCGACGCGCTCGGGGACGTCCCGACGGCGCAGGCGATCAAGCTGATGGGCGACGGGCTGTACCACGCCGCGTCGCTCGGCGCCGCGAGCGACGGCCGCCCCGATCGCGCCTCGGTCGAGATGGAGCCGCTGCTCGTCGTCGTGGACCGTCTGGTGTCCACGAAGCCCGTGGCGTGAACCAGCACACCCCGACCTGGGGATAGACTGGGTCCGATCCACCCGCCTGATTCCGGAGGTACCACTGTGGGCCGCGTCATCGCCGCTGTTTTCTCGATCCTGCTCCTGCTGGTGTCGATGTACCTGTTCGGCGTCGCGTTCCAGGTGAGCTCGGGTCAGGCATTCGTGTTCATGGGCGGCATCCTGCTCATGTGCATCTCCTTCTTCCTGCCGATCCACGTGTTCGGCAAGCGGTAGTCACACACCGCACGGCAACGGGCCCCGCACCTTCTCGGTGCGGGGCCCGTTTTTCGTTCCCATCACGCTCGACGTGGAAAGCAGGAACGCGCGTAGGAGGACGGAAGAACTCGCCTCCTACGCGCGATTCGGTCACCTACGCGCGATTCGGCAGCCGGGAGGCTCGGTGCGGGTCAGGCGGGGACGGTCGCGGCGCGCAGGCTCCGCAGCACCACGGCCGTCGAGATCGCGGCGTGCGCCGCCTCGGCACCCTTGTCCTCCTTCGAGCCGGGCAGCCCGGCTCGGTCGATGCCCTGTTGCTCGTCGTCGAGGGTGAGCACGCCGAAGCCGACGGGCTTGCCGGTCTCGATCGCGACGCGGGTCAGGCCGCTCGTCGCCGCGTCGGACACGTACTCGAAGTGCGGCGTCCCCCCGCGGATGATCACGCCGAGGGCGACCGCCGCGTCGAACCCGTTCTCGAGGGCCGCCTTCGCGACGACGGGCAGCTCGAAGCTCCCGGGGACGGGCAGCACGGTGGCATCGGCGCCGAGACGCTCGACCTCGCGCTGGGCCCCGGCGAGGAGTCCCGCCGCGATCGTGTCGTGCCACTGCCCGGCGACGATCGCCACCCGGATGCCGCTGCCGTCGACCTGGTCGCGGTCCGCCGCGCCTGCTCCGCTCATCGTGTCGTTCCTTCCGTGGGCGCGGCGTCCGCCGCTGCCCGGTCAGCCGCGTCCAGCCACTCGGCGAGTGCGGCGATGGTGATGACGGGCACGCCCTCGCGCGCCCCCAGTTCGACGAGCCGCGGCAGCCGCATCATGCTGCCGTCCTCGTCGACGATCTCGCAGATCGCCGCCGCGGGCCGCAAGCCCGCCGCGGTGACCAGGTCGATCGCTGCTTCGGTGTGCCCGGCGCGCTCGCGCACCCCACCGGAACGCGCGCGCAGCGGCACGACGTGCCCTGGTCGGTGCAGGTCGCCGCGGACCGATGCCGGGTCGGCGAGCACCCGGAGCGTCCGGGCACGGTCGTGGGCGCTGATCCCGGTCGTGACCCCGACGGCCGCGTCGACCGTCACGGTGTACGCGGTCCCACGGACGTCCTCGTTGTGGGCCACCATCGGCGGGAGGTCGAGCGTGTCCGCGATCGCGGCGCTGACCGGCGCGCAGATGAACCCGGACGAGTGCGCCACGGTCCAGGCGATCCACTCCGGTGTCGCGAGCTCGGCGGACAGGATGACGTCGCCCTCGTTCTCGCGGGACTCGTCGTCCGCGACGATCACCGGCCGGCCGGCCGCGATGGCGGCGACGGCGTCCTCGATCGTCGACAACCCGGCCACGTGCCCTGGTGCTGCCGCGTCGACGACGTGCGGTGTCTCCGTGACCATCACCGTGCCTCCAGTACGGGTTCCTGCGACTGCGCGGCGGCGTCGAGCCGCAGCATGCGGCGGACGTGCCGGGCGAGGACGTCGGTCTCGACGTTGACCCGTTCGCCGGGGACCCGGTCACCGAGCGTCGTGGCGGTGAGGGTCTCGGGGATGAGGCTGACCTCGAACCAGGCGTCAGCCGGGTCGGTCGTCTCCGGGGAGACGGCGCTGACGGTGAGCGAGACGCCGTCGAGCGCGATCGAGCCCTTGTCGACGACGAGTGGGCTGAGCTCGGGCGTCAAGGCGAACCGGACGCGGCGCCACCCGTCGCCGTCCGCGGTCTCGAGCACCGTCGCGGTGCCGTCGACGTGGCCCTGCACGATGTGGCCACCGAGCCGGTCGCCGACGGAGGCCGCTCGCTCGAGGTTCACCGGGTCACCGACCCGCAGCGACCCGTGTGCGCTCATGTCGAGCGTCTGCTTCATGACGAAGGCCGTGAACGTCTCCGGGGTCTGCTCGACGACGGTCAGGCAGACGCCGCTCGTCGCGATCGAGTCGCCGTGTCGTGCGTCGGCGACGACGAGCGGGCCGCGGATCGTGAGCGCGACGGAGTCGCCCTGGGGGTCGACGGCGGTGACGGTGCCGAGTTCCTCGATGATGCCGGTGAACACTGGTGTCCTCTCAACGGGACTCCGGGGGCGTTCGACGATCGTCGGCATCGACGGACCCGTGCGCCCACGCAGGGTGGTCGCGTCGTGTCCGCCAGCGCGCCTCCCATCCGGACTCTCACCGTCGGTCCCGGAGTTTCACCGAGTCAACATCAGGCGGGTTCACACCCGCCGTCAGTTCGTGGACTGTCACCACCGGTTCGGAATTACACCGACCCCGGAGCGCTTGCGTACCCCGAACGATACCCCAGCCGTGTGGGCGTCGCATCGACACCGGTCACACGCCGTCACGTCGTCCTGGGCGTCGTGGCGCGTCAGCCGCGGCCGCGCGCGAGTGCGACTGCCTGTCGGAGGGAGAGGTCGGGCAGGTACGCGCGGACCACGGCGACCCCGATGGCCGGCAGCGCCACCGGATCCGGGTACGCGAGCGCGAGCGGGTGCAGGTCCGGGCCGAACTTCTGCTTGAACCGCAGGAGCGACCGGAAACCGTAGACGGGTTCCAGGACGCCGCCGACGAGTTCGAGGAGGTTCTGTCCGCCCTCGGGGGCGGGGCCGCCGGCGCTGGCGAGCGGCGCGGCGGAGAGGCTGAGCCGTTCGGCGCCGTCCTCCCGCATCCGCTCGGCCGCGCTCGCGACCAGGAACTCCATCACGCCGTTCGGGGCTGCTGCGGTGCGGCGCATCACGTCGAGGGTCCATCCGACGACGCGCCCTTCGCGGAACGACGGCAGCCAGCTCGTGACGGCGAGGACCGTCCCCTCGGCGTCCTGCGCGACGAGCGTGCGGACGGCGGGGTCGCGCATCTCGTCGATCCCACCGAGCGTGAACCCCATCTCCGGGAGCTCGCGCTCCGCGACCCACTCCTCCGAGATCGCCTCGATCTGGCGGGTCGTGGTCGCGGGGAGCTCGTCCCAGCTCGCCCACGTGGCCGTCACGCCCTCGCGAGCGGCCTTGTTCACCGAGGTCCTGACGTCCTGCTTCCGCTTGCCGCTCGTCGTCCAGGTCCGCGGGTCGAAGTCGGCGTCCTCGGCGACCGGCAGCGTCCCCCAGCCGACGGCGGTCAGCGTCCCGGCGACCTTCGCGTCCACGCCGTAGAACACCGGCGTCCATCCGTTGTCGTCGCAGTACCGGGCGAAGTCGGTCAGCGCGGCCGACCGGGCGTCCGGGTACCCGAACGGTCCGCCGACGGTGACCGCGACGCCGCCGTTGCGCCGGAACGCGACACCGGCCCGACCGTCCGCGGCGAACCAGTACGCGTTGCCGCGCCAGGTCGTCATCCAACCGAAGGTGTCGCCGCCGCCAGCGACGAGCAGCGCGCGGGCACGCTCCCGGTCGCGGTGGACCTCGTCGGAGTCCGCGTCGGGTCGTGCGGCACCGGTCGGACCGATCGCCGCGATGGCGACGACGAGCCAGAGCACCGGGCCGGCGAGGCCGAGCGACAGGCGGAGCGCCGGGTCGAGGGTCGGCAGGTGGTCCCAGAACGTGGTCGGGGCGATCGGGCCGAGCGCCGCCACGACCACGCGCAGGGGGTCGGGGACCCGGTTCGGCGACGCGTCGGTGACGACCAGCAGCACCGTGACGATCACCGCTGCGGCGACGAGCACGGCCGCGACGAACCCGACGGTGCGTCGGCGAGACGGCAGCACGGTGAACGACCGACGGAGCACGACGAGGACGACCGCGGTGGCCAGCGGGACCGCGATGGAGGCGAGGATCGAGAGCGTCACGACGAACTGGTCCTCAGAGCCGTGCAGGCGCTCCACCCGACCGGGGACCGCGCCGTAGGTGACCGCCGCAGCGAGCGCGGTCACCACGTCGACCGCGACCACGAGCCACACCGCGAAGCGGCTGCCGCGGAACAACCCGAGGCCGCCGACGACCAGGACGAGGAGCGGCGGCACCGCGAGCAGCACCGTCCACGGATCGGCCGCGTGGTAGGCCAGGAGCCGCCGGAGGCACTCCCCCGCGACGCCGTCCGTGCGGCACCCGGACACCGGGGTGACCGGGCCGGCCCCGACGACGGCGGCGATCGGCGCGAGGATCCCGACCCGGGCGCGCGAGACGAGCGCGATGACCGGCCCCACTGCGGACACGAGGACGACGGTCCCGAGCAGGACGCGTGTCTCTCGGTGCGAACTCCGCGCCCACCCGGTGCGCTTCGGCGTGTCCCGGAGCAGCTCACCGAGCATCCACCCGGCTGCAGCTGCCAGCACCGCGTACAGGTCGGAAGCGTGCCCGGCGTAGAGGAACAGGGCCGCGACGACCGCGAGGGCGTTGACGCGGATCCGCCGGCGCCACAGCGGGCCGGCGAACGCGCTCGCGGTGACGATCGTGCCGACCACGGCGGTCCACGGGTCGAACGCGGTCGCGCGCCCGAGGAGGAGCGGACCGGCTCCGCGGCCGTCGAGGTCGACGAAGGCGCTGAGCGCGCCGACCCCGGTTCCGACCACCGTCGTCACGACGAACGCGACGGCGGTCCGCCACGAGCCCATCAGCCGTTCCGAGGCGCCGACGAGGACGACCACGCCCGCGATGGTCAGGACCAGGGCGACGAACCCGGTCGAGGCGGCGAACACGCGGAAGGGCCCGAGCGCCGCGGTGCCGGACGCTGCGTGGTGGACGCGCATCGCGATGCCGATGGCGGAGGTGAGCACGACGAGCAGCACGACGATGCTCGTGACCGGGTACCGCCGGACGAGGCCGACGACGCCGCGACCCGCGCGGGTCAGTCGGGCTCGAACGGGCGCGACACGCTCCTCGTCGAGGACGCGACCCTCGCCGCTCACAGCGAGCCTCGCATCGAGGGCAGTCCGAGGTGCGCGACCACCGCCGGCAACCCGTTCGCGAGGACGTACCGCACGGTGTTCCAGTCGTGCGCCGATCCGGGCGAGACGATGACCGACGTCTGCATGCCCGCCTGCACCGCCGCATTGCGGAGCGCGGTGGTCGACGCGCGGTACGGAGCGTCGTCCTGCCCGAACCCGAAGACGGTGAGGTGGTCGTGGTAAGGAGCATCGCGGCGCATGGTGGCGATCGGCGCTGCAGCCTCGTAGGCCGCCCGGGAGCCCCCGAAGCCGACGCGGACCGTGTTCGCGAGCGACCCGTTCTTCACGGTCAGCTCACTCGAGATGGCGAGCGCCGTGCCGAACACCCCGGGGTGTTCGGCGGAGAACTGCATCGCGCAGGTCGCGCCCTGGGAGAAACCGGTGATGCCCCACGCGTCGGCTGTCGACGCCACGTCCAGGTGGTCGGTGATCCAGCGGACCGTGTCCGTCATCACGTACGTCGCGCTCCTCCCCAGGCGGCGGGAGTCGACGCACATCGGGTTCCGGTTCGGCGCCCCGAGCTGGTCGGGTGACACGACGATCGGCGCCAGGCCGTGGTGCGCCGCCGCGTAGCGGTCGAGGTACCCGCCGAGGTTGCCGGTCTGGAACATGTCGGACGGCTGACCCGGTTGCCCGGACAGTGCGATCAGGACCGGCAGGGTCGGCGGGTCCGCCGTCTGGGCGGCTGGCGGGAGCCAGACGACCGCCTTCCGCGCCCGGAAGTGCGAGACGGTCGCGGGGATCCGCACCGACAGTGTCCGGCCGGACTTCGGCATGTTCGCGGGGGCGGTCCACCGTGCCGCATCGACGACCGGGGTCCCGGCAGCCACCGCGTGCTGGTGGCCGAGCGAACCCGACGGGTAGGGGTTGGTGGTGATCGCCTGCTGGATCGTCCGGTAGGCGCCGAAGTCGACGTTCACCCCGAGTCCGGACGCCAGGACGACGGCGGCAGCTGCGGCGACCGCGACGGTGCGACGCCCCCAGCCGCCCTGCACCAGGACGACGAGGCACATGAGGACGGCAGCGCACGCGAACGCGATCCACATCCGGGTGACCGGGGTGAAGGCGACGCCGAACTCGTCCTGCACGTCGCCGAGCCACCACACGAGGACGAGCCCGATCGCAGCACCCACCACGAGCGCCGCGACGCGGACGATCAGCCGACGTCCTCGACCGCCCGCGCGCGAGCTGCGACGGAACGGACCGACCAGCGCCCAGACGGTCAGCAGCGCTGCCACGACGTCGACCGGGATGAGGACGTCGGGCCGGACGATCGGCACGCGCAGCAGTTCGTTGAACACGTGTTCATCGTGCCGCGCCTCCGCTCGCCTGATGCTGCCGAACCGCTTCCGCTCCTCACAGCATCGGCATCACGCGCTTGCAGCAAGTACCCGGCTTGTTCCCAGGACCACTGCTTCCCGTGGGCATGGTGCTGCGGGGCACCGGCAAACCGGTACCCCGCAACGCGGAGGGTGATCAGTGGCGGCGTCGGAGGACGAGTGTCCCCGCACCCCCGATGAGCAGCATCAGCGCGATCCCCGCGGGCACGAGCTGCGAGGACGCCCCCGTGTACGCGAGCCCGGACTGCGTCGCCCAGGTGGTCGCCGCGCGGGCAGCCGTGGTGGAGACCGTCGCGACCCCCGCGGTGGAGACCGCGGTGCCCGAACCGGTCGTCGACACGGTGGTCACGGCGTCGGCCGTGGTCCCCGAGCCGTCGTCGCCGATCGGGGTCGTGACGCCGCCGGGCGTCGAACCGCCGTCGCCCGGGTCCGTGCCGTCACCGGGCGTGGTGCCGTCGCCGGGCGTCGTGCCGTCGCCGGGGCCTGTGCCGTCACCGGGGTTGGTGCCGTCACCCGGGTCCGTGCCATCACCCGGGTCGGTGCCGTCGCCGGGCGTCGTGCCGCCGTCACCGGGGACCGTCGTGGTCCCGGTGCTGGTGCCGTCACCGACGAGACCGATGCCGTTCCCGCCGATGGTGATCGGAAGCGAGACCACCGGCGCGATCTGCGTCCCGGACAGGAGCCCGCCCGAGCCCGACGTGGAGCCGGCCGTGCCACCGGTCGTCCCGGTTGCGGTGCCTCCGGCCGGCACGGTCGTCGTGGCTCCGGTGCTGGTGCCGTCGCCGACGACACCGATGCCGTTCCCGCCGATGGTGATCGGCAGCGAGACCACCGGAGTGACCTGCGTGCCCGAGGCGGTGCCGTCCGTGCCGTCGGTGACCGGGCCGGTCGTGGCGGTGCCGCTCGGCGCGGTGCCGTTCGGCGCGGTGCCGGTCGTGGTGGCGGCCGTACTGGTGCCGTCACCGAGGAGACCGATGCCGTTGCCCGCGATGGTCACCGGCAGGGAGACGGCCGGTGTCACCTGCGTCCCCGATGCGATGCCGTCGGACCCGGAGGTCGTCGGGGCACCGGTCGCGCCGGTCGAGCCGGAAGCCGGAGCACCGGCAGCCGGAGCGCCCGAGGACGGAGTCCCCGCGGCCGGGGTGGTCGCCGATCCGGTGGACGAACCGTCGCCCACGACCGCGATCCCGTTGCCGGAGACCGTCACGGGGATCGAGATCAGCGGCGCCACCTGGGTACCGGAGGCGGTCCCGTCGGCGCCGGAGGTCGAGCCCCCGGTCGATCCGCCGGAGGTCGCGCCGACCGGAGCCGCGGGTGTTGCCGTCGCCGAGGTCGACGCGGCGTCGCCACCGACCGCGATCGCGTTGCCGGTCACGTCGACCGGCGCGGCCACGTCACCCGCGACCTGTGTCCCCGAGGCGATCCCGTCCGACCCGGAGGTCGACGGTGCAGCGGGAGCCGCCGGCGAAGGTGCCGGGGCAGCTGGCGCCGCGGCGGGGACAGGGACAGGGGCGGCCGGCGCTGCGGTCGACGCGGCGTCGCCACCGACCGAGATCGCGTTGCCCGTCACGGCGACGGGCGCGCTCACGTCCGGCACGACCTGCGTCCCCGAGGCAATGCCGTCCGACCCGGAGGTCGACGGCGCCGCGGGAGCCGGGGCAGGCACCGCTGCCGATGCAGGGTCGACGGCCGGAGCCGCGGGAGCAGCCGGGACGGCCGGAGCCGGAGCGGCCGAGGACACCGCGTCGCCGAGCACCCCGAGGGCATTGCCGACCGCGGAGACGGGCGCGTCGATCGACGGCGCCACCTGGGTTCCTGAGACGGTGCCGTCCGTGCCGGAGGTCGTCGCCGCGTTCGCCGCGGTGGCCCCTCCGACCGTCAGCCCGCCGACGAAGAGGGCGAACCACAGCCCTCTTGAGACGTACTTGTTCATGGTCATCACTCCTGATCGAGATGTGTTCCCGACCGCGGTCGCGGTCGGTGGCGCGTCCTGCCTGACGGGCAGGTGCGCCGATCTCAATCAGGGGCGACGTCGTGGTCGCCGGTGAGCGACGCGGGAACGGCGTCGTCGGCGATGGTGCCGCGTGTCCCCGCGGCGAGGGGGTCCTGGTCGGCGTCCGCGCCGACCGTGCCGACGACACCGGCGCCGGCCGAGCCGACGGTCGTGGTGCTGCCGGCGAGTCCTGATCCGGAGCCGCCGAGGGGCGAGTCCTGGTGGCCGTGTCCGTCGGGGACGAGCAGTGCGCCACCGCCGACCGACGCGGTCGCGGGAGCGCCCTGCGCGCCGGAGGGTGCGGTGGTGGCGAGCACGGTCACGTCGTCCGCGGCGGGGGTGGGTTGCACGACGACGACCCCAGGTGCCGCAGCGGCCTGAGCAGCTGCGTCCTTCGACGGATCGGCCACCGACGTCGAGGAACCTTCCACGGCGGGAACGCCGACACCTGCCGGAGGCGAGGGAGCCTGTGGGTGGAGCACCGAGCCTCCAGGCAGGGTCCCCCCACCGGTCCCGGGCGTGCCCGTGAGCACGTCCGGGACGGTTCCCACGGCGGTCCCGACGCCGCCGAGGGTGTCATCGACCAACCCGCTCACCGGAGCGGTCACCGTGCCGAGCGTGTCGTCGCCGAGCAGCGTGCCCACGACGGGGACGGCGCCGACGACGTGGTCGAGGGTGCTGACCACCGTCGTGACCGGGCGCGCGTCGGTGAGCGCCTGCACGGTCCCGGTGACGGGACGGAGCACGGTGGCGACGGTGCCGGTGAGCGGACGGGAGGCGCTGGTCGCCTCCGCAGGGCCCGCCGGCGTCGTCGACGTGGCCGGTTCGGTCGTGGTGGCCGGCTCGGCCGGCTGCGATGCGGTCGGTTGGGTCGGAGTCGCCGGTCCGGGAGCCGTCGATGTGGCGGCTGGCTGCGGCGTGGACGGCTGCGCGGGTGTGCTCGACGGCGGTGCTGCCGGAGCGGGTGCTGTCGCCGGGGCGGGTGCTGCGGCCGGAGCTGGTGCGGCGGCCGCGGCTGGTGCCGGTGCCGCGGGGGCAGGCGCGGCCGGGGCAGGCGCGGCCGGGGCCGGGGCCGGGGCTGCGGGGACGACGGCCTGGTGCACGGGGTCCACGACGTCACCGAGGACCTGGCCGACACCACCGGCGACGCCGTGCACGGTGTCGCCGAGGCCCTGCACGAGCCCGCCCACGAGTCCCTGCTGTGCCGGTTGGGTTTGGGCCGGCGGCGCGGGAACGCCTTCGGTGGCGGACGCGGAGTGCGCACCGAAGGTCAGCGAGAGCAGCACGGCGGCGGCGCTCACCCCGGTGCCCACGAGGGCGTACCGGATCGCAGCGTGCCAGGGTGCACGCAACGGCTTGTCCATGCGCTCACCTCCTGATCTGGCTGCGCACGTAGAGTGGTTGACCGGCACGTTACGCCCGATCGGGCGGACGCGCATCCCTTTTCCCAAGGAACCGTCAGGAACAGCTCGGCATGACCTCGATCTTCAGCGCCCCCACCCGCAACCTCGACATCGTCACGCTGCACGAGATCCTCCGGCTCCGGCAGGACGTCTTCGTCGTCGAGCAGGCGGCTGCCTACCCGGACATCGACGGCCGCGACCTCGAGCCGGGCACGATCCAGTTCTGGGCGGGCGAGGGCTCGGTCGACGCCACCCTGCGCCTGCTCCGCGAGCCCGACGGCACCGAGCGCATCGGGCGTGTGGCGACCGCGGCGGCGGCTCGGGGCAGGGGCCTCGCCGGGGAGCTCATGGAGGCCGCGATCGCCGAGACGCGCTCCCCCGTCGTGTCGATCGACGCTCAGGAGCACCTCGAACAGTGGTACGGCCGGTTCGGGTTCGTCCGCTCCGGTGACCGGTTCCACGAGGACGGGATCCCGCACATCCCGATGACCCGCACGCGGTAGCGCGTCCCGGGGTTCCCGCTCAGGCGCGCCAGCGACGGAGCTCGTCGTACGAACGACCCTGGCGCTCCCGGTCCGCGACCAGGCGCTCGAACACGATGTTCGTCTGCGTCGTCGCGACGGACGGGTCCCCGCTCAGCTCGTCGGCGACGAAGTCCCGCAGCTGCTCGGTCGACGTGCACGCGATGTGCACGAGGAAGTCCTTGTCCCCCGCGAGGAACGACACGTCGAGCACGACGGGCACCCGGAGCAGGCGCTTCGCGAAGTCCCGGAGCTCGTGCCGTGCTGCCGCGTGCACCCGGACGGAGACCATCGCCTCGATCGAGAACCCGAGCCGCGCCACGTCGACGTCCGCTCGGTAGCCGCGGATGACCCCGGCGTCCTCGAGGGCACGGACCCGTGCGAGACAGGTCGACGGCGCGATGCCCACCGCGGCGGCGAGCCGGTTGTTCGGGATCCGGGCGTCGGCGGCGAGGGTCCAGAGGATGCGCTCGTCGACCTCGTCGAGGCGCGGGGCCGGGTCGGGTCGGCGGACTGGGCGATCGGACACGGGACCACCGTAACGCCGGCCCGCAGCGCGCGGCGTGCTACATCGCCAGGGTCATGCCGATCACGGCGACCGTCATCGCGAAGACCTCGCCGCTGCGCACCGCACGACGGTCATCGCGCGCCCACTCGTACCGCAGGAGCCAGCCGCTGAACGCGCAGTACCCGATCACGCCGCCGCCGAGGACCGCGGACAGCGCGATCCCGTGTCCGGCGTGCCCGTCGGCGATCCCGGTCGCGTGCCCCATCAGGAGCATCCCCGCCATCACGACCGAGGAGAGCGCCCGGTGCACGTCCATCGGCTCGGCCCGGCGCCCGTCCGCCCGGCGACGACGCATCACCGGCAGCGGCGCGAGGAGCAGCAGCAGCGTCGCCGCGAGCAGCGTCCACACGGCCCCGGCGTGCACGACGGGCATCACCATCGCGACGAGCATCACCGCGGCTGGAACGATCACGCCGGGGCGCGGTCGGTACCGGTCCCCGACGATGCAGCACACCGAGGCGAACTGCGGCACGACGAGCATGGCGTCGGCGACGGTCTCGTGCACTGGTGGTCCCGGGTGGAGGTCAGTCCTGCTTCGCCGCGGCGCGCGCGGCGCGGTCCTGCTTCACGCGGGCGTTCTCGGCGTGCACGGCGGCCTGCGTGGCACGCTCCTGCACGAGCCACTCGGGCTTCTCGACGAGGAGGTCCTTGATCTGCGCGGTCGTCAGCGGCTCGTCGATGCCCGATCGGCCGAGACCGGAGATCGACACGCCGAGCTTCTGCGCGACGACGGGACGCGGGTGCGGGCCGTCGCGACGGAGTTCCTCGAGCCACGCCGGCGGCTCGGTCCGCAGTTCCTCGAAGGCGGTCCGCGTGACGGGCGCGTCGCGGAAGGACTCCGGAGCGGCCGACAGCAGGATGCCGAGCTTCTTCGCAGCCGTCTCGGGCTTCATCGTCTGTTCCTGCGCCATGGTGTCAAGGGTACGGCCCCTATGCTCGGTTGCATGACCGCGGCACTCACCATCGCCTTCGTGCCAGGGGTGTCCCCGGCCAAGTGGGCACGCGTGTGGCGTGATCGCTTCCCCTCCGTGGAGCTCCGGCTCCGCCCGATCGGCTCGTCCGACGTCGATGCGGCGCTGGCCGACGACGTCGACATGGTCTTCGCCCGGATGCCCGTCTCGGTCGTCCACAACGCGATCCCGCTCTGGACCGAGACGGCCGTCGTGGCGACCCCGAAGGACTCCACGCTCGCGGACTCGTCCGAGATCACCCAGGCAGACCTCGACGCCGTGCACGTCATCGACGCCGGCCCGGTGCCGGCGGACGTCGACGGCGCGCTCGACCTGGTCGAGGCGAACGTCGGTGTCGTCGTCCTCCCGCAGTCCCTCTTCCGCAAGGCCAGCCGCAAGGACCTCGTCGCTCGCGCGCTCGTCGACTCGCCCGGCACGCGGATCGCGCTCGTCTGGCGGGACGAGGACGCCTCGGAGCTCACCGAGGAGTTCATCGGCGTGGTCCGTGGGCGGACCGCCAACAGTTCCCGGAGCCAGCCGGACCAGCCGGGAGGCTCGGATCGCGCCGGCGACGCCGACGCACGTCCGTCCCGTGGCGGCTCCAAGGCCACCGCGGGTGGCAAGGACGCAGCCGGCGGCAAGGCCAAGGCGAAGTCGCCCGGCGGTGCCAAGTCCGGCAGCGGCAAGGGCTCGAACAGCGGCAAGACCCCGAAGCCCGGTCGCGGACGGATGCGGGGCAAACCGAGCCGCGGATCGAAGGGCAACCGATGACGGACACGCGCCTGCAGACGATGCCGGCCACGAGCCTCCCGGCCTGGCTGGACGCGACGATGGCGGAGTACGTCGAATCGCGCATGCAGGCCGGCGAGACCCGCGAGCAGGCCGAGGCCAACAAGCAGAAGTCGCTCGACCAATGGTTCCCCGGTGGCGAGCCGCTCGCCGGGCACCACGTGTGGGACGTCCTCGACGGCGACGACACCGTCGTCGGGTACCTGTGGATCGGGCCGTTCGAGCAGGGCAGTACCGACTGGTGGGTCTTCAACGTCGAGATCGACGAGGCGCACCGCCGGAGGGGCCACGCCCGCCGGGCGCTCGAACTCGGGCACGCCGTCGCGAAGGACGAGGGCGCGACGAGCATCGGGCTGAACGTGTTCGGCTACAACGCGGGCGCGGCGGCCCTCTACGAGCGGCTCGGGTACGGCGTCACCGCGATGCAGATGAAGCTGCCGCTCACCTGATCACGGCGGCTGCCGCCCGTGCGACACGGTCGCCGCGGGACTCCTCGGCGGCTGCACGTGCTTCGGCGACCACGCGGGCGTCCGCGCGGTCGGCCGACCCCGCGTCGAACGGCGGCTGCGGGTCGTACTCGATCTGCAGCTGGATGCGCTCGGCGGCCGGCTGCCCGGCGAGTTCGGACGCGAACCACAGGGCCATGTCGATCCCGGCGCTCACCCCGGCCGCCGTGACGATCGACCCGTCGTCGACCACCCGTTCGTCCACCGGCGTCGCGCCGAACGCGGCGAGCATCGGCTTCGAGGCCCAGTGCGTCGTCGCCCGCTTGCCGGCGAGGAGCCCGGCGGCGCCGAGGACGAATGCGCCGGTGCAGACCGAGGTGACCCACGTGGCGCGTTCGGCCTCTCGCCGGACGAACCCGACGATCTCGGGGTCGAGCATCGCGTCGAACGCACCATCGCCACCGGGGACCACGAGGACGTCCGCCGGAGCGGCCTCGGCGATCGTCACGGTGGGGACGAGGGAGAGCCCGCAGTCGCTCGGCACCGGGTCGAGCGTCGCGGCGACGTACTCGATCCGGGCGCCGGGCACGCGACTGAGGACCTGCGCCGGCCCCGTGAGGTCGAGCTGCGTGAGGTCCGGGAACAACAGGAACGCGATCCGGATCTCCGACGGGTCGTGCTCCGGGGTGGTCACGTCGTCCTCGACGGGATCGGAGGCGGGGACCTCGACGTCGACCGGGACGTCGACGTGCACCGCATCGACGGGGGTGATCGGCGTGACCCGGGGGTTCGGGTGCTCGTGCGTCATGCCCGCGACCCTAGCCCCGGCTGCCCGTTCAGGCCCAGACGCCCGAGGTGCCCCGTCGGTGGCTGCCGACCAGGTGCGTGTCGACGATGCCGAGCGCCTCCATCAGCGCGTACATCGTCGTCGGACCGACGAAGGCGAACCCGAGCTTCCGCAGGGCCTTCGACAGTGCGAGCGACTCGTCGCTCTTCGTCGGGACGTCCGCGTACGTGACCGGTTCGGGAGTCCTGTCGGGGCGGAAGGACCACACGAAATCCGCCAGTCCACCGTCCTCCCGCAGCGCCACCGTGGCGTTCGCGTTGGTGATCGTGGCGAGGATCTTCGCCCGGTTCCGGACGATGCCGGCGTCGGCCATCAGTCGCGCGACGTCCGCCTCGCCGAAGCCCGCGACCACGTCGGCGTCGAAGTCCGCGAAGGCCGCGCGGAACGCCGGACGCTTCGCGAGGATCGTGCGCCACGAGAGGCCGGACTGGAACGCCTCGAGCGAGAGCCGCTCGAACACCCCGCGCTCGTCCCGCACGGGCATACCCCACTCGGTGTCGTAGTAGTCGCGCAGCATCGGGTCGGTCGAGGCCCACACCGGGCGGGCGAGTCCGTCGTCCCCGGTCACCAGATCAGTCACGCCCCCATCCTGGCGGACCCGTCCGACATGGTGGCCCTCGTCGCGGCCTCGGTCCCGACTCGAGGTTCCACAACTCGCCGCACGTGCCCCGTCGAGGTTCCACGACGCACCGGTTCGAGGGCCCGAGATGCCGTAATTACGGCATCTCGAGCGACCCCGACCGGCCAGGGCACGTCCGGCGGTCAGGCGCGGAAGCGACGGAGGAGCTGGGCGTTCAGGCTGACGATCACGGTCGACAGGCTCATCAGCACCGCGCCGACGGCTGGGGACAGCACGAACCCGACCCCCGCGAGCACCCCGGCCGCGAGCGGCACCGAGAGCACGTTGTAGCCGGTGGCCCACACGAGGTTCTGCACCATCTTCCGGTAGGTCGCACGCGACAGGTCGATCACGGTGAGCACCCGTCGCGGGTCGTTAGACGCGAGCACGACACCGGCGCTCTGCACCGCGACGTCCGTCCCCGCACCGATCGCGATCCCGACGTCGGCACGGGCCAGCGCCGGAGCGTCGTTCACACCGTCGCCGACCATCGCGACCACGGCTCCGGTCTCCTGCAGTCGTGCGACCTCACCGTCCTTGTCCTCCGGCAGGACCTCGGCACGGACCTCGTCGATGCCGAGCTCCCGCGCGACCGCATCGGCGACCTGCTGGGCGTCGCCGGTGACCATCGCCACCCGGATCCCGCGGTCGTGCAGGGCACGGACGGCCTCGGCGGACTCCTGACGGACGGCGTCGCGCACCGCGAACGCGGCCTGCACCGTGCCGTCGACCACCGCGACGATGACCGCCGCTCCGTCTGCACGCCACCCGTCGACGGTGGACGCGAACGCGGACGGCATGGTCGCACCGCTCTCCCGGAGCATCGCGGGTCCGCCGACCTCGACACGTCGGCCCTCGACGACGGCGCTGACCCCGCGGCCGGGGAGGGACCCGGTGTCGGTCACCCGGTCGGGCACGGGCACGCCACGGCCGGTCGCCGCGCTGACGATCGCGCGCGCCACCGGGTGTTCGCTGTCCCGCTCGGCGGCCGCGGCGAGCCCCAGGACGGCGTCGTCCCCGACGGTGTCGACGACCTCCGGCGCCCCGGTCGTGAGCGTGCCGGTCTTGTCGAAGACGACGGTGTCGACGTTGCGCATCGCCTCGAGCGCGAGCCGGTCCTTCACGAGGATCCCGGCCTTCGCGGCGCGCTCGGTCGAGATCGCGACGACGAGCGGGATCGCGAGACCGAGGGCGTGCGGGCAGGCGATGATCAGCACGGTGACGGTGCGGGTGATCGCCTCGCTCGGGCTGCCGAGGAGCAGCCACACCACGAAGGTGATGATCGCCGCCCCGGTGGCGAAGTAGAAGAGCAGCGCCGCAGCGCGGTCGGCCAGGACCTGCGTCCGCGACGACGACGACTGTGCCTCGGCGACCATCCGCTGGATGCCGGACAGGGCGGTGTCGTCGCCGGTCGCGGTGATCCGGACGCGGATCGAGCTGTCCGTCGCCACGGTGCCCGCGACGACGCGGTCACCCGAGGTCCGCTCGACGGCTGCGGACTCCCCCGTGATCATCGACTCGTCCACCTGCGCGCGTCCGTCGACGACCTCGCCGTCCGCCGGGACGCGGCCGCCTGGGCGGACCACGACCGTCTGGCCGACCTGGAGGCTCGACACCGGCACCTGGGACACGTCGCCCTGGTCGTCGACCACGTCCGCCTCGTCGGGCAGCAGGGCCGCGAGCGCGTCCAGCGCGCTGGACGCGACGCCCATGGCGCGCATCTCGATCCAGTGCCCGAGCAGCATGATGACGATGAGGAGCGCGAGCTCCCACCAGAAGTCGAGGTCGAGCCCGAACAGGCCGAGGCTCGTGATCCAGGACGCGACGAAGGCCACGACGATCGCCATGCCGATCAGGAGCATCATGCCCGGCCGCTTCGTCCGGGCCTCCGACCACCCGCCGGTCAGGAACGGCCAGCCGCCGTACACGAACAGGACCGTGCCGAGCACCGGGGAGACCCAGCCCGCCCATGCCGCGTCGGGAAGTGGATAGTGCAGGATGTCGGCGAACATCGTGCTGAACGCCACGACCGGGACCGCGAGGACGAGGCTCCACCAGAAGCGGTCGCGGAACATCGCCGCGTGGTCGCCGTGTCCGCCGTGCCCGTGGTGCATGTGGTCGTGCCCGCCGTGCCCCGCGGTTCCGCCGTGATCCGCGTGGTGGTCGTGCCCGGCGTGCTCGTGGTGGGCATGGTCGTCGTGCACGTGTCCCTGGTGGTCCGCGTGCTCGTCGACGGTGGTTCCGTGGCGGTGCTCGTCCATGCCGTCCACCATACCCCCTAGGGGTACCCGGTGGCGGTGATGCCGGCGAGGGCGCACCATTGCCGCATGAGACGACCCGAACTCGTCCGGCGCACCCTGGCTGCCGGATGCACGATCATCGCCGTCCTCGCGGGGTCCCTGATCCCCGCGGCGACCGCCGGCGCAGCGACGACCCCGGCGACCCCGGTCACCGCACTGCGCGTCACGAAGAACGTCATGGTCGACCCCGCCGGCAAGGCCGTCAAGCTCCGCGGCGTGAACCGGTCCGGCACCGAGTACAACTGCCAACAGGGCGGCGGGATCTTCTCGGGCCCGACCGACCAGGCGTCGATTGACCTGCTCCGCTCGTGGAACGTCAACACCGTGCGGATCCCGCTGAACGAACACTGCTGGCTCGGCATCGACTGGGCACCGCAGTCGACGGGCGAGCCCTACCGCGCGGCGGTGCAGGACTACGTGAACCGGCTGGCCGCGAACGGCATCCGTTCGATCCTCGACCTGCACTTCACCGGTCCGGTCGCGATCTGGGGCGAGCAGGAGAAGGAGATGGCGAACACGACGTTCTCGTTGCCGTTCTGGACCTCGGTCGCGAGCCGCTTCGCCTCGAGCCCCGCCGTCCTCTACGAGCCGTTCAACGAGCCCCACGACATCTCCGAGGCGTGCTGGCTGAACGGCTGCACGATGCCGGAGGGGTGGCAGGCGGCCGGGTACCAGCAGCTCGTGAACACGATCCGGGCCACCGGCGCGAAGCAGCCGATCATCGTCAACGGCCTCGACTGGGGCCACGACATGTCGCCGATGCTGCGCTCGCTGCCGAAGGACCCGGCGAAGGCCCTCGTTGCCGGGCAGCACCTCTACAACTTCAAGAGCTGCGTGACGGCGTCGTGCTGGTCGGCGAACTTCGCCCCGGTCGCCGCGCGGATGCCGATGGTCGCCGAGGAGATCGGCGTGAACGACTGCTCGACGGCCATGCCGCTGGCGTTCATGCGCTGGATGGACGCGAACGGCGGTGACGGGTACGTGTTCTGGAACTTCGGCACGACCGGCTGCCCCGACGGCGGCCAGTACGGCGGTTCGGCGATGATCAGCGACTGGAACGGCACCCCGACCCCGTACGGTGACGCGATCCGGCGGTACTTCACCAGCCGCCCGGTGTGATCAGTCCCCCGGGCGGATCGGCCCGGCGGACGCGACGGTCGTCGTCGGGGTGGACGCGAGTGCACCCCGGCGGCGGATCGCGCCGGTCGCGACGAGCACGAGGACGACCAGCGCGAGGACGATCCACCCGCCGTACCCGAGCGGACTGCGCGCCACGTCGGACACGTCGACGCCCGAGGCGACGAGGACCGCCCCGACCCCGGCGGCGCCGTTCACACCGGCGTGTGCGAAGACGGCGGGCCAGACCGATCCCGTGCGGAGCCGGAGCCACCCGAGGACGATGCCGAGCAGCACGCACGCGATGACCATGAACACGACGCCGAGCCAGTCCGTGCGACCGAAGTTGTAGCCGAGCAGGATGATCGGCGCGTGCCAGACCCCCCAGACGACACCGGACCCGACCAGCGCGACCCAGGTGCCGTACCGCTCGAGCGCCGGGACGAGGAAGCCCCGCCACCCGATCTCCTCGCCCACCGTGGCGAACGCGTTGAACGCCGAGACGAAGGGCACCTGCGCCAGCTGCACGGCGACGAGCAGCCCGATCGGCATCGGCAGCTCGCGGAGGCCAGCCGCGGCGAGGACGTCCCGGTAGCCGGAGAAGCCGACGAGGTCGACCGGGAACCAGCCGGCGAGCACCGCGACGACGAGCGCCGCGACCGGGAAGAGCACCCCGCCGAGGTACGCGAAGACGGTCACCCAGATCGTGCGGCGGACCGGGCGGAGCGGCCACACCCCGAGGAACCGCAGCACCGGACGTGGACGTCGCCGCCCGAGCAGCGCGAGGACGACGGCCGCCGAGAGCAGCGGGGTGAACATCATCCCGACGATGAAGAGCGTGGCGAACGGCGTCCCGAGCCCGCGCCCGGACAGCCAGAGCGGGAGCGTCACCACCCACGCTCCCCCGAGTGCGAGCACGACGAAGAGCGTGGTCGCCCACCCCGGGACCCTGCGGTCGACGGTCGACTCCCCCTGGTGGATCATGCCGGCATGCTACCGGCCACGACCGTCACGCCGCGGGCGGACCGTCCTGGGCGGCCTGCGGGTCCATCCACACGTACTCCCAGCGGTGGCCGTCCGGGTCGGTGAAGCTCCGCTGGTACATGAACCCGAGGTCCATCTCCGGCCGGTCCTCGGTGCCACCCGCTGCGACGGCCGCGTCGACGATGCGGTGCACGTCGTCCTTCGAGTCGGCGCTGAGGGAGTTGATCACCTCGATCGTCGAGGGGTCGGCGATCGTCTTGTCGGTGAACTCGGCGAACTTGGCCGCGGTCAGGACCATGACGTAGATCGAGTCGCTGACGACGACGCACGCGGCGGTCTCGTCGCTGAACATCGGGTTGATGGAGTACCCGAGCGCCTCGTAGAAGGCCTTCGAGCGGTCGAGGTCGGCGACGGGCAGGTTGATGAAGACCATGGTCGGCATGGACCCAACCTGGCCTTCCCGGGTGCGCACCGCAACCGTTTCGTCGCGGAACCGACGGACGGGAGGCACGGTGCCAGCTGGCACCGTGCCTCCCGTCCGTGAGGTGGTGCGGGATCAGGCGAGCTCGCGGCCCTCGCCTGCTGCCTTCTGGTTCGCCTCGGCCTCGGCCTGGCCGATGATGTCCTCCGCCGGGACGGGCGCGAGCCGGTCCCAGAGGAAGAAGAGGAGCCCGCCGGCGAGCATCGAGAGCCCGACCCAGAGGTTGATGTGGATGCCGCCGGTCTTCTCCGGGTCGGTGTCCCAGTGCACGATCCCGACGATCGTCGTGATGATGCCGTAGAGGACGAACAGGCCGCCGAGGATGCGGCGCAGGTCGAGACGGCGGGTGGAGCGGACGAGCGCGGCCTTCTGCTCGTCCGTCATCGAGGTGGTGGTGTCACTCATGAGCGGTGATCTCCTTCGGATCAGAGGAACGGCAGGTAGAGGACGACGCAGAGCACGAGGGCGATCGTGCCGAGGAGCGCCGGCGAGCGGTACCAGGCGGTGTCGGTCGCGACGGCGTCACCGTGCATGTCGATCTTGCCGACGCCGTAGACCAGACCGCCGAGGTCCTTCTCGGCCTTGGGCTTGGTGAACATCGACACGACGAACCCGACGACGAGCACCGTGACGAACGAGATGATCGCGCCGTACAGCGTCTCGGCGGTCCCGGTGGCGAACAGCTTCGGGTTGACCAGGTAGGCGATCCAGGTGATCGTCGGCGTCACGATGCCGAGGATGTAGCCCCACAGCGCGCCCTGGGTGGTCATCCGCTTCCAGAGCAGACCGAGGATGAACACGGCGAACAGCGGCGCGTTGAAGAACGAGAACAGCGTCTGCATGTACGTCATGATGTTCCCCGCCTGGGCGGCGATGAACGCGGTGGCGATGCCGACGAGGACACCGACGACGGTGACCCAGCGACCGGTCTTCAGGTAGTGCACGTCCGGCATGTTCGGCTTGATGTAGCGCTGCCAGATGTCGTAGGTGAAGACCGTGTTGAACGAGGAGACGTTCGCGGCCATGCCGGCCATGAAGCTCGCGAGGAGCCCCGTCACCGCGACGCCGAGGACGCCGGTCGGCAGGTACATCTGGATGAGCTTCGGAATCGCGTCGTTGTACGTCAGCGTGCCGTCGGCGAACTGGTTGCCGACGACCGCGGCGGCGATGAGGCCCGGGATGACGACGATGAAGGGGATGAAGAGCTTCGGGATCGCGGCGATGAGCGGGGTGCGGCGGGCGGCGGACATGTTCTTCGCCGAGAACGCGCGCTGTACCTCGGTGAAGTTCGTCGTCCAGTAGCCGAAGCCGAGCACGAAGCCGAGGCCCAGGACGATGGCGAGCCAGTTGGCGCCGATCGGGTTGGTCACGTCACCGAAGCCGGTGCCTGCCCACGCCTGCAGGTGCTGCACGCCCTGCGTCTCGATGATCGCGGACTTGAGGCCGCTCCAGCCGCCGACGCGGTGCAGGCCGACGATCGTCAGCGGGACGAGCCCGGCGATGATCACGAAGAACTGCATGACCTCGTTGTAGATCGCGCTCGAGAGCCCACCGAGGGTGATGTACGCCAGCACGAAGCCGGCGGAGACGATGATGGCGAGCCACTCCGGCCAACCGAGCATCGCCTCGATGACGATCGCCATCGCGTAGAGGTTGATGCCGGCGATCAGGACGTTCGACACCGCGAACGCGATCGAGTTCACCAGGTGCGGCGCCTTGCCGAAGCGGCGGAGCATGAACTCCGGCACCGACCGGACCTTGGAGCCGTAGTAGAACGGCATCATCACGAGCCCGAGGAACACCATCGCCGGCACGGCACCGACGAGGTAGTAGTGCAGGGTCGCCATGCCGATCTGGGCACCGTTGGCGGCCATGCCGAGGATCTCGGTCGCGCCGAGGTTGGCGGACACGAACGCCAGACCGGTGATCCAGGCGGGCATCGAGCGGCCGGACAGGAAGAAGTCCATGCTCGTCCTGACCTGTTTCCGGGCGGTGAACCCGATCCCGATGACGACCGCGAAGTACACGATGATCATCAGGTAGTCGACCCAGCCCAGGTTGAGCTGGATCCCGTTGTTCGCTGCAGCGAGAACCATGTATTGACTCCACGTCGATGTGCTGTGATCCGCGTCTGCGCAGATCCATCGGGGGACACTACCCGGGTAGTACCGTTTTGTAACTTTTGCGCCGATCCGCGCGGTGGCCTATTGTGACCGTTCACATAGCCATGGCATGTGTCAGGCGAACCGGGGGACGCCGCAATCCCCGCCGGTAGGCTCTGGACATGACCGAGCAGTCGCGCATCCTCGTCCTCAACGGCCCGAACCTCGACATCCTCGGCCGACGCGACCCGGAGCAGTACGGCGCTGTGACACTCGCCGAGATCGAGGCGATCGTGCACACCGAGGCAGCGGTCCACGAACTCGATGCGGACTTCCGCCAGACGAACCGTGAGGGCGAGCTCGTCGAGTGGCTGCACGAGGCGCTCGACGACTTCGTCGGCGTCGTCATCAACCCCGCGGCGTACGCACACACCTCGGTCGCGCTGCACGACGCCGTCGAGGCGCTCTCGGTCCCGGTCGTCGAGGTGCACATCTCGAACACGTGGAAGCGGGAGCCGTTCCGGCACGTCGACCACGTCGCCACGGCGGCCACCGCGGTGATCGCGGGCGCCGGCGCCGACGGCTACCGCCTGGCGGTCGCCCACATCGCGTCCCTGCAACGAGCGTCCCGGTAGGAGCACCTCGACGCGGGCCGACCCTGCCGCTAGGTTCATATGTATGGACAAAGTACGGATCGGCCTCGTCGGGTACGGAGTGGGCGGGCGGTCCTTCCACCGGCCGTTCATCGAGGACGCCGGCGGCGTGGAACTGGTGGGCGTCGTCGCACGGTCCGTCGCGAAGCGGGAGCAGCTCGCGGAGGACCTGCCCGGCGTCCCGGTGTTCGACTCCCTGACCGCGCTGATCGATGCCGGGGTCGACGCCGTCGTCATCACCACTCCCCCGGCGACCCGACGAGACCTCGTCCTCGAAGCCGTCGCAGCGGGTGTCGCCGTCGTCGCGGACAAGCCGTTCGCACCGGACCCCGCGACCGCACGCGCGATCCGGGACGCGGCCGTGGACGCAGGGGTCGTCGTCGTACCGTTCCACAACCGGCGCTGGGACACGGACCTCGTCGCGCTCCGCGGAGTCCTGTCCGGCGGCGCACTCGGAACGGTGCTGCGGTTCGAGTCCCGCTTCGACCTGGTCGAACGGCACGGGATCGCGACGGGCGTCGGCGGCGGGGTGCTCTCGGACATCGGGTCGCACCTCGTCGACCAGGCGGTGTCGCTGTTCGGGCCGATCGCGTCCGTGTACGCCACCCTCGACATGCGTGATGCCCGGTCGATCGGCGTCGACCAGGACGGGTCGATCGACGCCGGGTTCGCGATTGACGCCACACACGTCTCGGGAGTGCAGTCCCGGCTGACGTCGAACAAGGCGGTGTGGCTCGGCGCCCGCCGGCTCCGGCTCGACGGTGTCGACGGCACCTACGAGGCGACGAGCACCGACGTCCAGGCACAGGCCGCCATCGCGGGACGTTCGCCGTCGGACGATCCGACCGGGTGGGGCGTCGAACCGGCGAGCGGCACGCTGACCTCCGAGTCCGGATCGGTCGAGGTGCCGTCAGCGCAGAGTTCGTACACCGACTACTACGAGCGCTTCGCCCTGGCGGTCCGGGGTGCCGGCGCGGTACCGGTCCCGGTCGACGACGCCGTGCACGTGGTCACGGTGCTCGACGCGGCCCGACGCTCCGCGGAGACCGGGGAGGTCGTCCGGCTCTGACGGGCCGGCGGCGCGGCCGGGCGGCGCGGCCGGGCGGCGCGGGCGGGCGGGCGG
>JASCOI010000034.1 GCA_029959665.1 Microbacteriaceae bacterium PS02333 | reverse complement strand
CGGCCGCCGGCCCCCCCCCCGACCCCCCGCCCCGCGGCCCGGGGCCCGGCGCCCCCGGGGCCTCCTGTCATGCGTGTGGTCCCGTCCCGTTCACGTGCCGGACCCCGCCGGTTCACCCGCCTGTACCCGCGTACAGCCATCCTCGGATGGCACCCGTTCGGGGCACATGACGAGGGGAACCGACATGGAACAGCACACACCGAGGCGCCGTCGGCGCGCGGCACTCGCGATCGGGGCCGTCGTCGTCGCCGGCGCGATCGCGCTTCCCGGCACCGCCGAGGCCGTCAGCCAACTCGCGCTCGACCAGCACGGTGGGGCACAACGAGCAGCGGGCGACCAGACGCAGGCCGTCCGGCAGGCGATCGAGAACGCGAACGCGAAGAACGTCATCCTGCTCATCGGCGACGGGATGGGTGACTCCGAGATCACGGTCGCGCGCAACTACGAGTACGGCGCCGCCGGTCGCCTGCCCGGGCTCGACGCGCTCCCGCTGACGGGGTCGTACACGACGTACTCGCTCGTGAAGGACGGCGCGGACAAGGGCAAGGCCGACTACGTGACCGACTCGGCGGCATCCGGCAGCGCCTGGGCGACCGGCACCAAGACCTACGACGGCGCGATCTCGGTCGACATCGACGGTGCACCGCAGCAGACCCTCCTCGAGCTGGCGAAGGCGAACGGCCTGCGGACCGGCAACGTCTCGACGGCGGAGATCCAGGACGCCACCCCCGCGGTGCAGGTCGCCCACGTCGGCGCCCGGAGCTGCTACGGACCGGACACCGCGTCGTGCGGGTCGGACGCGCTGCAGAACGGCGGGCTCGGGTCGATCAGCGAGCAGCTGCTGAACGCCCGTCCCGACGTCACGCTCGGCGGTGGCTCGGCGAGCTTCACCCAGACCGCCAAGGCCGGGCAGTACGCGGGCAAGACGCTCTTCGACCAGGCAGGTGCACGCGGCTACCAGGTGGTCGACGACGCCGCCGGGCTCGCCGGCGTCCGGAAGGCCGACCAGAAGCAGCCGCTGCTCGGTCTCTTCACGCCGGGCAACTTCCCGACCCGCTACGCGCCGACGACGGCGACGGTGGGCGGGGCCGACCAGGCACCGGTGCGCTGCACGCCGAACCCGGCGCGCCTCGACACCGGCCTCTCGCTGCAGTCGCTGACGAACAAGTCGATCGGGCTGCTGAACCGCGGCGGGTCGAACGGCAAGGGCTTCTTCCTGCAGGTCGAGGGCGCGAGCATCGACAAGCAGGACCACGCCGCCGACGCGTGCGGCCAGATCGGCGAGACGATCGACTTCGACGAGGCCGTGCAGGCCGCGCTCGCGTTCGCCGAGAAGGACGGCAACACCCTCGTCATCGCGACCGCGGACCACGCGCACTCGAGCCAGATCGTCGACAACACCCCACCGGCCTCGCTCTCCACCGCACTCGTCACGGCCGACGGCACGACGATGAAGGTCTCCTACGGCACGGCGGGCGCTGGTGCGTCGCAGCAGCACACCGGCACGCAGGTCCGGATCGCGGCCTACGGGCCCGGCGCGGCGAACGTCGTCGGGCTCACCGACCAGACCGACACGTTCTTCACGATCTCCGACGGACTCCGGCTGAGCGGTGACCTCGCCGCACTCAGCCGTGGCGCGCGGATCGACCTGTCCGTCGGGGCTCCTCGCCCGAACCAGCGGGTCGTGCTGACGGGCAGCCGGTTCGCCGGTGACCGCCAGGTGCGGGTCGCCGTCGGGTCGACCGACCTCGGCACGGTGGACGTCATCGACGGCACCGCAACCGTCTCGTGGCGGGCGACGAAGGGGTCGTCGACCGTGACCTTCACCGGCGTGCAGTCCGGCAAGCAGGCGTCGAAGCAGGTCCGCGTCCGCTGATCCCGCGGTGCGCATGGTCCGGCCTGGCCGGTGTCCGCTCAGGCGGGCCCGACCAGGCCGGACTCGTACGCCAGGACCACCGCGTGCACCCGGTCGCGGAGCTGGAGCTTCGCGAGGATCCGGCCGACGTGGGTCTTCACCGTCTGCTCGGCGATGTAGAGGTCGCCGGCGATCTCGGTGTTCGACCGGCCGCGGGCGACGAGCATGAAGACGTCGCGCTCGCGGTCCGTGAGCGCGTCGAGCACGTGCTCGCGGGGTGTCGACGGCGGGGGAGCGGCGACGAAGGCCTCGACGAGGTGCCGGGTGACCCGCGGTGCGAGCAGCGCGTCGCCGGCGGCCACGGTGCGGACCGCCCCGACGAGCTCGTCGGCACTGGCGTCCTTGAGCAGGAAGCCGCTCGCGCCAGCGCGGAGTGCGTCGAAGACGTAGTCGTCGATGTCGAACGTCGTCAGCATCAGGACCCGGACCGGGGTGTCGGACGGGGCAGCCAGCAGGCGGCGGGTCGCCTCGATGCCGTCGAGCTCGGGCATGCGGACGTCCATGAGCACCACGTCCGGCCGCAGCCGGATTCCGAGCGAGACCGCCTCGGCGCCGTCACCGGCCTCGGCGACCACCTCGACGTCGTCCTGGGCCTGCAGGATGGCGCGGAGTCCCATCCGGAACATCTGCTGGTCGTCGACCACCATCACACGGATCATCGGGTCCTCTCGTCGGTGTGCATCGGGTCGTCGGTGTGCACCGGGAGGTCCGCGACGACCCGGAACCCGCCGTCGGTCGTGGGACCGTGGTCGATCGTGCCGCCGACGGCGGTGACCCGCTCGCGCATGCCGGCGAGGCCGAAGCCGCCGTCGTCCGGCGGAGCGGGCGGGACGCCCTGAGCGTCGGGAGCGGCGTTGGTGACCGTGACCCGGAGACGCGAGCCGTGCCTCCCGACCGTCACGACGGTGGACGCTCCGGAGGCGTGCCGGGCCACGTTGCCGAGCGCCTCCTGCACGACCCGGTACGCGGTCAGCTCGGTGAGCCGGCCGACCCCGCTGTCGTCACCGACGTCGAGCGTCACCGGGATGCCGGCCGCACGCGTCGCGGTGACCAGCGTCGGCAGGTCGACGAGCCGCGGTTGCGGGGCACGCTCTGCATCCTCGTCGCCGCGGAGCGTGCTGAGGAGCTGACGCATCTCGCGGAGCGCCGTGCGCGACGTCTCCGCGATGGCCGCGAACTCGGCCCGTGCGCCGTCCGGCAGGTCGGCCACCCGGTACGGCGCGGACTCGGCCTGCATGTGCACGACGGACATGCTGTGCGCCACGACGTCGTGCAGCTCGCGGGCGATGCGTGCGCGCTCCTCGACCGAGCGACGGCGGGCCTGCTCCGTGTCGGCGTCGCGGCGTGCTGCGTCGAGCTCGGCGCGGATCGACCGCCGCTGCCCGATCACGACCGCGGCCGCCGAGAGGATGAGCGTGTCGCCGGCGGACACGACGAAGCTCGCGGTCCAGACGTCCGCCTGGTCCCACCGGCCGGGGGAGACGGCGACGAGGACGAGCGGGATCACCGTCGCGGCGCCCCAGACGATCGCCGTGAGCCGCCAGGTGGTGCGCACACCGAGCACGACGAGCAGCACGCTCAGGCCGATGATGCCCGTGACGGGGACGGGCCACGGGCCGGCTGCCGACCCCGCGGTGAGCAACCCGAGCGCTCCGAGCGCGGCCAGGTGCAGGACGGCGGCGGTGCGCGGGACCCACGGCGCGATGCCGATCGTGATGCTGAGGACGGCTGAGACGAGCATCGCGAGCGGGACCGGCACGTCGTAGACCACGGCCGTGACCGGCGCGGCGACGGCGAACAGGGAGCCGGCGACGACCACCAGGCCGATGCGCATCGCGAGCACCTGCCAGGCGGGTCGGGGTGCTGGGGTCACGGGCGGACGATCTCTCCGGTGGTGCTGCGCGCGGTCACGGCCCTGGTGCTAATGGCGGTCGTGCTGGTGTCGGTCGTGTTGGTGTCGTCCGCGGCGGTCGGGTGGGCGGCCGCGCGGGTCGCGCGTCTGCGGCCGAGCCTACCGATCACGCGGTCGACGACGACACCGAGCAGCACCGCGATCGCCATCGACACGCCGGCCGCGACGAGGGGTTCGTGCAGCACGCTCGAGGTCGCGAGGGCGATGCCGATGGAGGTCGCCGACCAGGCGAAGCCGGCGATCGTGCTGATCGCGAGGAACCGCCGGTAGGGCAGACGCGTCGCCCCTGCGGTCGTGTTGACGGCCACCCGCCCGACCGGGATGTAGCGGCCGACCAGGATCAGGCTGGCGGAGCGCCGCTGCATCTGGCGCTGTGCGAAGGCGAAGGCCGCGGCGACCTTCGGCCGACGTGCGTCTGCGAGCCGAGCGAGACCGACGCGCCGGCCGATCCAGTAGGCGATCGAGTCGCCCGCGACGGCACCCAGCGCCGCCGCGACGAGGACCCCGGCCAGCAGCGGGCTGCCGGTCGTGGCCGCGACGGCGGCGATCGCGACGAGGGCGGCCTCGCTGGGGACCGGTGGGAAGAACCCGTCGACCAGGCACAGGGCGAACAGCACGACGAAGACGAGCGGGCTGGCGGCGAGGTCCACCACGAGCGGGGTGAGCTGGTCGAAC
Organism: Microbacteriaceae bacterium PS02333; assembly: GCA_029959665.1. Taxonomy (GTDB): domain Bacteria; phylum Actinomycetota; class Actinomycetes; order Actinomycetales; family Microbacteriaceae; genus Curtobacterium; species Curtobacterium guangdongense. The sequence continues at coordinate 26,476 of JASCOI010000034.1, read as the reverse complement.
ACGGCGGGCTCCTGTCCGTCGGCGACGCTCGCCGACGGTGTCGACGCTACGGAGCCGCCGACGCCCTGCCATCCCACTGCGGGGCCCACCGCCCCCTACCCGGGTATGACTTCCGCGGTCGGCTCAGTCGGCCTCACCCCGGGCGGTCTCCCGGATCCGCCGCACGACCGCGCTCGTGGAGTGCTCCGGGACGTAGTCGACCATCACCACCTCGCCGCCGTAGGCACGGACGACCTCGGTCTCGCGCAGCATCTCCGGCGAGTAGTCGCCACCCTTGACGTAGACGTCGGGGCGGACCCGTTCGAGCAGCGGGATCGGGGTGTCCGTGGCGAAGACGGTCACGAGGTCGACGCAGGCGAGGGCCGCGAGGACGCCTGCCCGGTCCTCTGCGGTGTTGATCGGCCGCTCCGGGCCCTTCAGCCGCCGCACCGAGTCGTCGTCGTTGAGCGCCACGACGAGCAGGTCACCGAGCTCCTTCGCCTGTCGCAGGTAGGTCGTGTGGCCGCGGTGGACGACGTCGAAGCAGCCGTTCGTGAACACGACCCGCCGTCCCTGCTCGCGGGCGAGTTCGACCGCGGCGGCGAGCTCGTCGTGGTCGACGACGGTCTCCGCCGGCGCCTCGACCGACGCGAGGAGCGCGGCGGTGTCGCACGTGGAGGTCCCGGCCTCGCGGACGACGACGTCCGCGGCTGCCTGCGCGAACGCCACGGCCGCCCGGGCGTCGCAGCCCGCGGCGAAGGCGACGCTCGCCGCGGCACAGAACGTGTCCCCGGCGCCGGACGCCTGCTGCTCGGACGCGGGCGTGGCGCGGGTGCGGTGCCCGGGTCCGTCACCCGCCACGAGCAGGACAGCTCCGTCGCGGTCGAGCGTGACGGCGGCGGCGCGTGCTCCGGTCACCCGGAGCACGTCCGCGCGCGCGGCGATCACGGCGCCGGCGCGATCGGCCCCCTGACCGAGGTCGGACCCCAGGAGCGCCGCCGTCTCCGCCGCGTTCGGCGTGACGAGGTCCGGGTGGAGGTCGTGCCAGCCGCGGAGGTCGTGCGCGTCCACGACGACGACAGCGGGGCGATCGCGGTCCAGCACGGGCAGGACGGTCTCCGGCGAGACGCCGAGGCCGTAGTCGCAGACGATCGCGGCGTCGGCACCGTGCAGCGCGCGTTCGGTCGCGGCGGCGAGCTGCTCGCGGTGGGCGGTGGTCGGCGCACCGGCGAGCTCGTCGACCCGGACGACGACGCGGTCGCCCCCGACGACGCGCGTCTTCGTGGTGGTCGTCGCGTCGGGGACGGAGAGGAGGTGCGTCGTGTCCACGCCGGCGACGTCGAGGCGCGTGCGGAGGACCGAGCCGGCCTCGTCGTCGCCGATGATCCCGACGAGGACCACACGGGCGCCGAGGGCGCGGGCGTTCACCGCGGTGTTCGCGGCGCCGCCGGGGACCGCGATCGTCTCGGTGACGCGGACGACCGGTGCCGGCGCTTCGCGCGAGACGCGGTCCGCCTCGCCGATCGTCCAGCGGTCGAGGATGGGGTCGCCGATCACGACCACGAAGGGATCGCGGTCGTCGATCCTGGCGACGACGTCGCGGATGAGCCGGACGTCGGCGGTCACCGGTCGTACCCCTCGGCTGCTGCGGTGTCGGCGGGGCGCTCGTCGGCGGGGCGCTCCTCGGCCGGGTGCTCGTCGGCCGGGTGCTCGTCGGCCCGGTGCTCCTCGGCCCGGTGCTCGTCGGCGCCGGTGGTCCGTGGGGCCGGTTCGAGGTGGACCACCGTCGTCGTGGTCATCTCGTCCAGCAGGTGCGGGCCGTAGCCGAACCCGGATCCGGACGCGCCGCGGGGTTCGGCACTGCCACCGGGTGCTCCGCCGAAGACCGCGTTCACCTTCACGGTCCCGACGGGCAGTGTCGCGGCGGCGAGCAGGGCGTTGCCGGTGTCGGGGGTGAGCACGGTCGCCGCGAGGCCGTACCGGTCGGCGGCGGCGAGGCGGAGGCCCTCGTCGAAGCTGTCGACGACGCGCACCGGTGCGATCGGGCCGAAGGTCTCCTCGGTCATGGCGAGCGCGTCGTCCGGCACGTCGGTGAGCACGGTCGCCGGGTAGGAGGAGCCGGCACCGTCCGGCACCGTGCCGCCGGTCCGGACGGTCGCTCCACGACGGACCGCATCGTCGACGTGCTGCTGGACGAGCACCCGGAGCCGCTCGTCGACCAGGGGACCGAACTCGGACGCCGGGGCGGCCGTGCGGGCGTCCGCCTCGGCGACGAGCGCGGCGACGAACGCTTCGGCGACGTCCCGGTGGACGTAGATGCGTTCCACGCTCGTGCAGATCTGACCGGTGTTCGCGAAGGCGCCGAGCGCTGCCTGCGCAGCGGCCCACGTCGGGTCGACGTCGGCGTCGACGACGAGCGCGTCGTTGCCGCCGTTCTCGCGGATCACGTGCGCGCGCGTGGTGGCGGCGACCGCGGTGAGCCGGTCCCCGGTCGCGGTGGAGCCGACGTGCGCGTAGACCGCGATGCCGTCCTCGGCGAGCAGCGCCTCGCCGGTCGCCGCGTCGCCGTCGACCCCGATGAGGACGCCCTCCGGCAGGACCTCGGCGAGGAGCGCGTTGAGGCGCTGGATCGTGGCCGGGCACCGCTCGCTGCCCTTGTGCACGACGGTGTTGCCGGTGACGACCGCGGCGCCGACGATGCCGAGCGCGACGGCGACCGGGTCGTTCCACGGGGTGAGGGCGAGGACGACGCCGCGCGGGTGCGGCACGGTCCAGTCCGCGGCTCCGTGCAGTCCTCGCAGGGACTCGCCGCGGTGCAGCGGACCGAGCTCCGTGTACTGCAGGAGCGTGCCGATGCCGGCCTCCACACCGCCGAGCGCGTCGCCGGGGACCTTGCCCGTCTCGCGGGTGTTCAGGTCGGCGAGCTCGACGGCGTGCGCGCGGAGGTGCTCGGCGGCATCGCGGAGCAGCGCACCACGGTCCGCCGGGGCCGTCCTCGCCCAGGCCGGGAACGCGGCGCGTGCCCTGGCAACCGCGTCCCGGATCTCGTCGGCGGTCGCCGCGGTGGTCGTCGACGCGACCGATCCGGTGACGGGGTCGAGGACGACGATCCGGTCGGTCGTGGTGGGGGCTTCGAGCGTCATGCGGGTCCTTCCAGGGACGCGGACGGTGCGGGTCTCCGACGGTCCGCCCCCGTTGCTGGGCGCGGTCACGGCAACGCGTTCCGCGGCTGACCGGACGTGCTCTCGGACTGCCGTCGGTAGACAGGGCATCGACGAAAGGGGAGCACTCGGTGCGCATCGGAGACGGTGGAAGACGGTTCGAGGGGGTCCGCGAGATCGCGGTGCTCCGTGGCGGGGGACTCGGCGACCTGATGTTCGCGATGCCCGCGATCGATGCGCTGGCGGCCGCGTACCCCGATGCGCGGGTGACACTGCTCGGCACGCCGGCCGCCGCGGAGCTGCTCGTCGGCCGGACCGCCTCGGTGCACGCGTTCGAGGAGCTCCCCGTTTCGCCGGGCGTGCGTGACAGCGGCGTGGACGCACCGTCCCTCGCGGACTTCGAGCACCGGCTCCGCGGCAGGTTCGACCTCGCCGTGCAGCTGCACGGTGGCGGCCGCAACTCGAACCCGTTCCTGCTCCGGCTCGGGGCACGGCACACCATCGGCACCGCGACCGAGGACGCCGAGGTCCTTGAGCGCTGGGTCCGGTACGTGTACTACCAGCACGAAGTGCTCAGGGGACTCGAGGTGGTCGCACTCGCCGGGGCCGAACCGGTCACGCTCGATCCGCGCCTGACGGCGTCCGAGGACGAGCGGCACGCGGTCCGGTCGCGGCTCGGGGTGTCCGGGACGCTCGTGGCGATGCACCCCGGCGCGACGGACCCGCGGCGCCGCTGGAGCCCCGATCGGTTCGCCGCCGTCGCCTCGGCGCGGATCGACGCCGGCGACGACGTGGTCCTCGTCGGGGACCACTCCGACCGTGCCGCGGCCGCTGCGATCGTGGCGGCGGTGGGCACGGACCGTGCGTCCCGACTGCACGACCTCGTCGGCGCGCTGCCGCTCCGGGAACTGCCCGCCGTGCTGGCTGCTGCCGACGTCATGGTGGGCGACGACTCCGGTCCCCGGCACCTCGCCGTGGCGGTCGGCACACGGACGGTGGGCGTGTTCTGGTTCGGCAACGTCGTCAACGCCGGGCCGTTCGACCGTGGGCGACACCGGGTGCTGATGGCGTTCGTCACCCGCTGCCCGGTCTGCGGGATCGACGTGACCCAGGTGGGCTGGACCGCCGAGCGGTGCGAGCACGATCCGTCCTACGTCGACGAGGTCACACCGGAGCAGGTCCTCACCGAGGTGGAGGACCTGCTCCGGACACGCTGAGGGCCTGCGGCCTACGGCCTGGGTGTCACGGCCAGCTCGGCTCCGTGGCCGGCATGATCGAGAGCTCCCGGATCTCACACCCGGCTGGCTGGGCGAGTGCGAACAGGATCGCGTTGGCGACGTACGACGGCTCGATGAGCTGCGCGTCCGGCCCCGGCTTGTACTGCTCGGTGCGGTCCGCGAAGAAGTTGGTCCGCATGCCGGCCGGGATCACGTTCGTCACGCCGACGCTGCCCGCTGCTTCTGCGGCGAGCGCCTGGGAGAACCCGCGGACGCCGAACTTCGACGCGGAGTACGCGGTGCCGTCGCCCACGCCGCGCAGTGCGAGCGACGAGGACACGGTGACGACCCGTCCGTGACTCTGCTCCAACGCGGGGAGTGCCGCTCGGACGACGGCGGCGGTGCCCAGCAGGTTCACGCCGACGATCCGTTCCCAGTCGGCTGCGGACAGGCCACCGATCGGCGCCGGCTTGTCGATGCCGGCGGCCGTGACGACGGCGTCGAGGCCACCGTGCCGTTCGGCCGCGTCCCGGACGGCCTGCTCGGTCGCCGCCGTGTCGGTGACGTCGACCGCCACGGCGTCGACCCCGTCGGTGACGCCGTCGACGCGGAGGTCGAGGACGATCGGGGTACCGCCCGCCTCGAGGACGGCGTCGACGACGGCCGCTCCGAGTCCGGAGGCACCGCCGGTGACGAGGACGCGGCCGATGGGGGTGGTGGGGACGGGCATGTGGTTCCTTTCGGTGGGACTCAGCCGACGTGCGCGAGCGCCGCGGCGAGACGGGTGGTGGAGCGACCGGGGTGGAACGGGACGGTGACGACCCGACCGCCCCACTCGGCGAGGGTGACGGACTCGGGGAGCGCGTCTGCGGTGTAGTCCCCGCCCTTGGCCCAGACGTCGGGGCGGAAGCGTCGGAGCGCCTCGTCCGGGGTGGTCTCGTCGAACACCACGACGGCGTCGACGCAGTCGAGTGCGAGCAGGAGTTCGACGCGGTCGTCCTGGTTCATGATCGGCCGCTCAGGTCCCTTGAGCTGTCGGACGGAGTCGTCGGAGTTCAGGCAGACGACGAGGCAGTCGCCGAGCGCCCGTGCGGCCGAGAGGGTCCTGGCGTGTCCGGCGTGCAGCAGGTCGAAGCAGCCGCCGGTCGCGACGACGACGCCGCCGGCACTCCTGGTGCGGTGCACGACCCGCATGGCGTCGCGATCGGTTCCCGGCACGTCCACCGGTGGACGGCCGGTGTCGGCGAGGAGCGATGTCACCCCGCCGGCGGCGAGGTAGGCGGAGGCATCCGCGACCCCGGCGGCGACGGCGTCGGCGACGTCCGCACCGGACGCCAGTGCGACGGCGACTCCTGCCGCGAGTCGGTCTCCGGCACCGCACGGGTCTCCGGGGGTGACGGACGGCGCCGGCACGAACCGGCTGTCGAGCCCGCTGCCGCCCAAGCGACCGACCAGAGCGCCGCGGTCGCCGAGCGTCACGGCGACGGCCCGCACGTCCCACTCGCGGACCAGCGTCTCGGCCGCGTCGGTCGCGAACGGCACGCCGGTGCCACCCAGTCCGGTGAACCGCCGGGCCTCTGCGGCGTTCGGCGTCGCGACGGTGATGCCCGCGACCGGCGTCGCTCCCTTCGGGTGCGGGTCCCACACGACCGGCGTCGATCGCGCAGCCGCCGCGATCGCGTCCCGGACGGCGGGGGAAGCAGCGACACCGCGACCGTAGTCGGCGACGACGACGGCGTCTGCGTCCAGCAGCGCATCGGTCATCGCCGGGGTCGCCTCCGGCACGGGCGGGGTCTCGCATCCCTCGTCGATGCGCACCAGGGCATGGTCGCCGACGCGCACGCGGGTCTTCACGGGCGTCGGGGCACCGGACGGACCGGCGACGATCCGTACGTCGGGCAGCAGCGCGGTGATCTCCGCGGCGTGGGCATCGTCGCCGAGGACGGTGACGAGCGTCACCTCGTGCCCGTCCCGCGCGAGCATCGTCGCGACGAGGCCGGCACCGCCCGCACGTCGGTCGTCCGTGTGGACGTCGACGACGGGGACCGGTGCGTCGGGACTCAGGCGGTCGCTCGTGCCGGAGACGTCGACGTCGAGCAGGGTGTCCCCGACGACGACGATCCGGAGCGGCGCCGACGACGGCTCGCGCGCCGCACCGGGGTTGGTGCCCGTCATGCTCGGCTCCCACGGCGGAGTACCGGTTCCATCGCGGTGCAGAGCGCGTGCACGAGCACCAGCTGCGCCTCCTGGACGTTGGCGGACGGACCGTCGATGCAGATCGCGTCGTCCACGGCGTCCGCGAGCGGGTTCGGCCGCGGACCGGTCAGGGCGAGCGACCGGGCACCGACGGCTCTGGCTGCGGCTGCGGCGGTCAGGAGGTTCGGGCTCCTCCCGCTGGTGCTCAGCAGCACGACCACGTCGCCCGCCCTGGCATGTGCACGGACCTGACGGGCGAAGACCTCGTCGAACCCGTAGTCGTTCCCGATGGCCGTGATCGCCGAGGTCTCGGCGTGCAGGGAGATCGCCGAGTACGCGGGGCGGTCGCCGTCGAACCGACCCGTGAGCTCCGACGTCAGGTGCTGCGCCTCCGCTGCCGATCCGCCGTTGCCCGCTGCGAGCAGTCGACGTCCGGACACGAGCCGAGCGGCGACGTCGTCCGCCCAGGCCGCGATGTGGTCGCCGTGCTCCACGAGCGATGCGATGACGGGGACGGAGGCGGCGACGTGGTCGAACACCGCACGGGCGCTGCTGCTCGTCCGCTCGGTCGTCTCGATGCCGTGCCGGTCGATGGTCATCGTGCCGTCCTCTCGGTGTCGCGGGCGGCTCGGGCCGTCCGCGGAGCGTGCTCTGGGGTGCTGACCGTGCTGACCGAGCGGCCGATGAGCCGTTCGTAGACGCGCTCGGTGTCCGCCGCGACCCGCGTCCACGAGTACCGGTTCTCGACGCGTGCACGGCCGGCGGCGCCGTACGCGTCCGCTTTCCCGGGGTCGTCGAGCAGCGCGGCGACCGCTGCGGCGACGGCGTCCTCGTCACGGGTCGGGACGTGCATGCCCGTGGACTCCTCGACGACCGTGTCGATGAGACCGCCGACGCGCGATGCGACGACCGGCCGGCCGCACGCCATCGCCTCGAGCGGCACGATGCCGAACGGCTCGTACCACGGCGCACACACGACGACGTCGGCGCTCCGGTACACGGACGGCATCTCGTCCTGCCCGAGCTGACCGCGGAAGTGCACGTGGTCACGGACGCCGAGCTGCCGTGCGAGCGTGTCGAGTCGCTGGTACTCGGGGTCGTCCGGCAGGTCGGCACCGGCCGTACCGGCCCCACCGACGACGACGAGTTCGACGTCCCGCCCAGCGGCGACGAGCCGTGCCAGCGCGGCGATCGTGGTCCCGACGCCCTTGCGTCGGACGAGGCGCGACGCGGTCAGGACCCTGGAGGTCCTTCCCCGTTCCTCGACCGCGCCCGTCGGTCGGAACCGGTCGACGTCGACCCCGCACGGGACGACGGAGATCGCGCGGAGCGGGACGCCGAGCGCCTTGAGCTCGAACGCCTCGTCGGAGCAGGTCGCGACGACCTGGTCGACGCCGCGTCCGACGGAGGGCTCGATCCAGTCCCGTTCCGCCGGGCTCGTGTCAGCGGCACCCTGGTGTCGACGCTTGACCACGCCGAGCGCGTGGAACGTCTGCACGATCGGGATGCGGACGCCGCCCGTGCGGGCCTGCACCTGCGTGACGGCCTCGAGCGCGGCGTGCCCGGACATCCAGAAGTGCCCGTGCACGACGTCCGGCCGGTCGACGAACCACTCGGCGGCGAGCACCTGGGCGAACACCGCCATGCAGGGGAACAGGTCGTCCTTCGGGACGTGCTCGGGCGGTCCGGCGTCGACGTGCACGACCTCGACACCCGGGCGCAGCGCGACCCGCGGGGGCAGCGTCGGGTCGTCCCGCCTGGTGTAGACCGTGACCTCGTGGCCGCGGTCGGCGAGCGCACCGGACAGGGCGGCGACGTGCACGTTCTGCCCGCCGGCATCGACGCCGCCGAGCACCGCGAGCGGGCTGGCGTGTTCGGAGACCATGGCGATCCTCATCGAGCGTTCCCTCCGACTGTGTGACCGGCGAGACCAGCCGGCGTGGGACGAGCACGGCGGTGGCGCGCGACGGTGTCGTCGAGCAGGTCGTCCCAGTCCCGCAGGTACCTGCTGAGCGAGTGGCGTGCGAGCGCGGCTTCGCGGGCGACGAGCCCCCGTCGCCGTGCCTCGTCCGGGTCGTCGACGAGCAGCCGGGCAGCGCGCGTCAACTCCGAGACGTCGGTGGAGATCGCGCCGGCCTCCGGCGGGACCGTGCGCGCGGCGTCGGTCGTCGCGAGGACCAGCACGGGCATGGCCATGTGCATCGCCTCGATCAGCGAGAGCCCGAGCGACGTCCACCGGTTCGGGTGCAGGTAGGCGCGTCGTTCCGCGAGCGCGGCGTGCATCGGGTCCGGCTGGACGTCTCCGAGCCCGGAGACGGCATCGAGGCCCACGAGGTGTTCGGTGCCCATGCCCCAGACGTCGACCGGCGCGACCGCACCGAACGTCGCGAGCAGGTCGGTCCCGACGACACGGCCACGGCGGACGGGCTCGTTGATGACGGCACCGAACCGCTCCCGTCGGCCGGTCCACAGCGGCCCGGGGTCGACGACGCCGTGCTCGACGACGGTCGTCCTGGTGCTGCCGCAGTCCCACATCAGCGCGTTCCAGTGTGTGACGTGGGCGATGGTCAGGTCGTCGCGGTCCCGGAATGGGTGCAGTGAGTTCGGCACGTCCGTCCTCGGGGCGTTGTGCTCGACGAAGACGGTCGGCAGGGCGCGTCCGGGCAGGAGCTCGGCGACGGCGGCCGCTTCCTCGGTCCGCTGCAGCACGACGACGTCGATGTCGGTCTCGCGGAGCGCGGCGGGGTCGACCTCGGTCACGTTCGGCCAGTCACGGCCACCGGTGCCGAGACCCCAGGCGTCGTGAGCGTGGGTGGTCGGCACGAGGTACTCGTGTCGGCCGCGGACGAAGGCGTCCATCCAGCCGCCGTGCACGTGCCAGAGCAGGATGCGCATGCGATCCCTTCGATGCGGTCGTGTGGCGAGGAGTGGAACAGGAGCAGGACGCTACGCAGCGGCAGATGGCGTGCTTCGCAGACTGCCCCCGGATCATCCACGGAGCGCAGCGAAGCGCCCGCAGCCCCGTCAGCCCAGCGCCCGGTCAGCCCAGCGCCTGGTCAGCCCAGCGCAGCGAGCAGCCGGTCGTGCGCCGCCAGCACGTCCGACACCGTCACCGAGGCCAGGCACGGGTGCCCCGGCACCGGACACTCCCGCGCACGGCTCAGCCGGCACGCCGCCGTCTGGTCCCCGAGCAGCTCGACGTGCGGCCCGGCCGGCGCCCACTTCACCGCGGGCACCACCGGCGAGAACAGGCTGACGATCGGCACCCCCACCGCAGCCGCCAGGTGCGCCGGCCCGGTGTTGCCCACGACCACCACCTCTGCCCCTGCCAGCACCGCGGCGAGCTCGCCGGGGCTCGTCCGTCCGCCGAGGTCCAGGACGGGGGAGTCGTACCCTGCTCCGCCGGCGGCGACCTCCGCCGTGAGCGCCCGCTCACCCGGCGACCCGGTCACGACCACCGGGGTCCCGCGTGCCGCGTACGCGGCGACGAGCGCGCGGTGGTGACCGACGGGCCAGGAACGCGCCGGGACGCTGGCTCCCGGGTGGACGACGACGTAACTGCCCAAGCCGACCACGTCCGGAGGTGCGGCGGCGTCCTGCCGCACCACGAGCCTCCCGTCGTCGTCCGGCGGGAGCCGGAACCCGGCCGCCGCCGCGATCCGCAGGGCGCGCTCGGGCTCGGGGAGGGCCTCCGGCAGGTCCTCACCCGGCCGCAGTCGCACGTCGAGCAGGGTGCCGGGGTGGTCGACCGACGCGCCGGTGACCTTGGCGACGCCGGCCAGTCGGAGCAGGACGGCGAGGGGGAGCGGCGACTGGTGGAACGAGGTGAGCACGACGGCCTCGTCGACGTCGGCCTCGGTGACGAGCCTGCGGAAGGACGCGAGTGCTGCGTCGTCGAGGGCACCGGGGGTCTCGGTGACCCAGGGCGCTGCCCAGACCCGGACAGCGTCGATCCCCGGTAGCAGTTCGGCAGCCGGTGCGCCCTGGGGCCCGCAGAGCATCGTGACGTGCGACGCCCCCGCGGCGACGGCGCGGACGGCGGGTCCCGCGACGAGCACGTCGCCGAACGAGTCGAGCCGCGCCACCAGGACGCGGGGCACCGCCGCGACAGCAACCGCGCGGGTCGCTGGCGCCGCACCACACGCGCGGGTCACGGGCGCCCCACCACGTGCGCGAGCACGAGCGCCACCGCCTCGGCGAGGTCGACGGCGACGGTCGGTGCCGCTGCGATCTCCTCCGGACCGGTCGAGCGCGTCGGGACGAGGATCGACTGCGCACCGGCCGCGGCAGCGGCACCGACATCCGCACCGATGTCACCGATGACGACCAGCTCCTCCGCCGGGACCCCGAGCACCTCGGACGCCCGCAGGACCAGCCCCGGGCGGGGTTTCCGACACGCGCAGTCGTCGTCGGGGCCGTGCGGGCAGACGCACCACACCGCGAAGGGTCCGACGAGCTCGTCGACGCGGGCGTTCGTGGCGTCGACCTCGGCGCGGGTGGCCCCACCCCTGGCGATCACGGACTGGTTCGTCACGACGCCGACGGGGAGACCGGCCTCGCGGGCGCGCTGCACGGCGAGCCGCGCACCCGGGACGGGGACGACGCGGTGCGGGTCGGCGTTGTACGGCACGTCGATGACGAGGGTGTCGTCCCGGTCGAACAGGATCCCGCCGACGGGGCGGTCCGCGGAGAGGGCCATGCCCCGAGTTCTACGCACCGGGTGCCGGGTGCGCGGGCAGGAAGGCCGCGGAGCGCGTCCTGGGGAACCCGTCGGCCACGTCCGGCTACCGTCCCGCACGTGACCGCTCTCGATCGCCTGCCCCCGTCCGACGGCCGCCCGGAACTCGTCGTGCTCCGCGCGATCAAGCTCGGCGACCTGCTCGTCGCCGTCCCGGCCCTCCACGCCCTGCGCCGCGCGTTCCCCGACCACCGGATCAGCCTGGCGACGACGGCGTGGCTCGCGCCGCTCGTGGAACTGATCCCGTCCGTCGACGTGCACCTCGCGCAGCAGGGGTTCGACCACCCGATCGGGGTGCCGACCGGCGTGACCGACGTGGCCGTCAACCTGCACGGCGCCGGTCCGGAGTCCGAGGACCTCGTCGCCGCGCTCGGCGCGCGCCGGGTCCTCCACCACGGCACCGGCGGACCGACGTGGGACACCGGCACCGTCAACGAACGCGAGCGGTGGACCGCACTCCTCCGTGCGTACGACATCGAGGGGGACGCCGACGACGTCGGGATCGACCGCCCGGACGAACCCCCGGTGGTCGACGGGGCCGCCGTGGTGCACGTCGGTGCGTTCCACGGCGCCCGGCACTGGCCGGTCGACCGCTTCGCCGAGGTGGTGCGCGGACTGCGCCAGCGCGGACACGACGTCGTCCTGACGGGAGGCCCGGCTGACGTCGAGCGCGCCACCGCGGTCGCGGAGGGGAGCGGCCTGCCGCCGGGGGCGGTGCTGGCCGGCGTCCTCGACCTCCGCGCGTTCGCCGCGGTGGTCGCCGCGGCGCGCGTCGTCGTCACGGTGGACACGGGGGCGGCCCACCTGGCATCCGCGTACGGCATCCCCTCGGTCGTGCTCTTCGGACCGGCACCGCCCGAGAGTTGGGGGCCGCCGGCATCCGGGCCGCACGTCGTGCTGACGGACGCGTCGGTCCGTCGCGGCGAGGTCTTCTCCGAGGAACCCGATCCGGCGATCCTCGCCGTGCACGCGATCGACGTGCTCACAGCGGTGGACGGGCTCGGCGTCCCGGGCCGGGCGGACGCAGGTACCGACCGGTAGCGTCGAGGAGCGGTGCCGGATCGACCGGCGACCGCGGAGGGAGCACCGTGTTCGAAGCGGCCAACATCCGGGACTGGATCGGCCTGCCGGTCGTCGACGAGGGCGACGACCGCGTCGGGACGCTCGAGAGCATCTACTACGACACCGCGACCTCGGAGCCCGCGTTCGGCGCCGTGCAGACCGGCCTCGTCGGGTTCCAGAAGCTCGTCTTCGTCCCGCTCACCGGTGCGACCGTCACCCCGAAGCACCTCCACGTCACGTTTGCGAAGAAGCTCATCAAGGACGCGCCGTCGATCCCCACCGACGGCGAGCTCGACGCGGCGACCGAGCCGGAGCTGTACTCGCACTACGGACTCGAGCACCGCACGGGCAGCAACGGCGAACGGCGACTCGGCCGACGCTGAGGACGCGGGGCTAGCCTGGTTCTCTCTGTCCGACCCCGCGAACACCCGAGGGACCCGCCCTGCTCCGTTCCGTCCGTTCGACGCTGGTCGCCGCACTGGCGGCGTTCGTCGTGCTCGCAGCCGGCTCGATCACCGTTCCGTCCGCGTCGGCGGCGCCGCTCTGGCCGGTGCCGCAGCCGTACCGTTCGACGTCCGAGCCGCCGGAGCGCCTCGTGAACCTGCCGGTCGGCAGCGAGTACGTCGCACTGGGGGACTCGTACTCGGCGGGCTACGGGCTCGGCGACCCGACCAGGCTGCCGACGACCGCGTGCGGGCAGTCCGCCCAGGACTACCCGCACCGGATCGCCGCCCGGTTCGGCCTCGCGCTGCACGACGTCACGTGCGGCGGTGCCACGAGCGCGGACATCCTCGGCGGACACCAGTTCCGGGGTGTGCCCCCGCAGATCGAGGCGCTGTCGTCGGACACGCGGCTCGTGACGCTGACCATCGGCGGGAACGACGCCGACCTCTTCGGCACCGCGGCGTCGTGCCTGGCGCTCTCGGCGAAGGGGCCGGTCTTCTCCGGACGTGACGCCCCGTCCTGCCGCAGCACCCTGGTCCGCGACGGCGTCGACCAGCTCGGCACGAAGATCCAGGCGCGGGTGTCCCTGGGCATCGCGAACACCCTCGCGGCGATCAAGAACGCGGCACCGAACGCCGAGATCGTCTTCCTGGGCTACCCGGCGATCTTCCCCGACGCCGACCACACCCCGGCGAAGGGGTGCTTCCGGTCGGCGCTCGACATCGGGACGCTCACCGGGTCCTTCCCGACGAACTCGTACCCGTTCACGAACACCGACGTCCGCTACCTGCACGGTATCCAGGAGGAACTGAACGACGTCGCCCGGTCGGCTGCTGCCGCGGCGGGTGTCCGCTACGTCGACGTGTTCGCCTCGACCCAGGCGCGCTCGGCATGCGCGACGAAGCGGCCGTACGTCTCAGGGGTCACCCTCGACTCCACCAACGGGCTCCGGCGAATCGACCTGGAACCCGGCGCGCTGCACCCGAACACGGCGGGCGTCGCGTACCTGGCCCGTCGGGCAGAGGCGGCGATCCGCGACCTCGTCGGCTGAGCGGTCAGCCGATCGCCTCGGCGTCGTCAGCAGCACCTTCCGCCGCTGCGACACCTCCCGCGGCCTCGTGCGCCGACGGCGGGACGACGCACACCGGCGACACCGTCCCGTGCAGCACGTCGCGCAGCACCGACCCCGACAGCACCCGGACGTGCCCGCGCCCGAGCACGACGAGCGACGCGTGCTGGGTGTGCGCGGCGATCGCCCGCCCCGGCCGACCCTCGACCAGGAGCGAGCGCAGCCGGACATCCGGGTACCGGCCCGCGATCTCCGTCGACGCCCGCGCGAGCAACGCCTTGTTCTGCTGCCGCCAGCGGTCGGGGTCCTCGGCGAAGTCGGTCAGGCCGGTCCTGGTGAGCACGGGCATCTCCCACGCGCGCAGCAGCGTCAGTCGGCGGTTCGTGCGGCGGGCCTCGTCGACGGCGATCGCGACGGCGCGTTCGTCGAGCGGGTCCTCCACCGCGAGGACGACGTCCCCGTCGATCGGGTGCGGCCCGTCCGGCACGACCACGGTGGGGACCGCTGCGCGTCCGGCGACGCGCGCGGCCTCGCCCCCGACGGTGGATCCGCGTCGGCTCCGGAACGTCCCGATCACCAGGAGGTCCGTCGTGTCCGACTCGGTGAGGAGTGCTGCGACAGCGGGGCCCGCGTGCCGGACGACGGCGACCTCGACACCGGGCAACGCGCTCCTGGTCTCGTCCGCGACGTGCTCCGCGACCCGTTTGCCGTCCGAACCGACGCGACCCTCGAGCGCCGGGTCGACGCCGACGACCCGGACGTGCCGGATCCCGGTCCCCGATCGCGCCGCGATCCACCTGACGGCTTCCTCGTGCGGATGTGCCGCATCCGCCGCGAGGGTGACGCTCGTCCACTGCTCGTCCATCCCGATCGACCTCCTCATCGGGGCCAGCGCGGGGCGTCGGTCGGCGCTCCTGGCGCTGAAACTACTCCCGGCCGTCGCGGAGCAACCAGTCCATCGCCTGCGGGAGTGCCGTGAGGACGGACACGTGCCCGAGACCCGACCGTTCGTGCAGGGTCGCGTCCGGCAGGGCCGCCGCGAGCATCCGTCCGTGCGCGACCGGGACGACCCGGTCGTCGACGCCCTGTTCGACGAGCGCCGGCACCCGCACGTCGGCGAGGGCGAAGCCCCAGTCCGTCACGAACGCCACGTCGTCGTCGGCACCGCCCTGGAGGCTCGTGGGGCCCGCCGCCTGTGCGTCCTGACCCAGCGCGGCCCAGTCCCCGTCCAGGGCCGCCCAGTCGGCGTCGGTGAACTGCGCGGGGTCGAACCCGGCCGTCTCCGCCCAGGCGAGCCGAGCCTCCCGTCCGGCCTGCGCGCTGCGCAGGCCGCCGTCGTCGGCCATGCCGTCCCACCAGGCGGCCTCGTCGACGAAGGGGGCTGGTGAGGCGAACGTCGCGACGGCGGTGACGCGGTCGGAGAGCAGCGCGGCTGCGGCGAGGGCGTGCGGGCCGCCGCCGGAACCGCCCACGACCGTGACACGGCCGATGCCGAGCGCGTCGAGCACCTGTTCGAGGTCCCGGGCGCCGTCGGCGACCGACCGGCCCGGCAGCGGGTCGGCGCCGCCGAAGCCGGGGCGGGTGACGGCGACCAGCCGGATGCCGCGTTCCGTTGCCGCGCGGCGGACCGGTTCGAGGTGGGCGCCGGTGTGCGGCGTCTCGTGGTGCCAGACGACGGTCGGAGCGTCTGGGCGCGCATCGGTGCCGTCCGCGGTGTCGTCGACCAGGACGGTCCGGTCGTCGTCGAGTCGGACCGGGCGCAGGCCGTCTCCCTGCTGGGTGCTTCGCTGCATGGCGCGAGCGTAGCCTCGCAGCGTGGTGCGGAGTGCGGGACTGCTGCTGTACCGGACGGGTGCGTCCGGGGTGCTCGAGGTGTTCGTCGCGCACATGGGCGGCCCGTTCTGGCGTCGGCGCGAGCGTGCGTGGTCGATCCCGAAGGGCGAGTACGGCGACGACGAGGCGCCGCGCGATGCCGCGCTCCGGGAGTTCGCGGAGGAGATCGGGGTGGCGGCGCCGACGGAGGACCTCGTCGACCTCGGCGAGTTCCGGCAGGCGTCCGGGAAGCGCGTGACGGTGTTCGCCGGGCACGCCCCGTCCTTCTCCGTGGAAGCGGTGCACTCGAACACGGTGCGACTCGAACTCCCGCGTGGATCGGGGCGGTTCGTCGAGGTGCCCGAGGTCGACGACGCCCGCTGGGTGCCGATCGAGGCCGCTCGCTCCATGCTCGTCGCAGGACAGGTCGCGGCGCTCTCGACGCTCGAGGACGTGGTGCGGGAGTGACGGGTGAGGTGTCACGACCGGATCTCGATCTGGCCCGAACGGGGGGTTGCTGGATAGCCTGAGCGGGCATCGAGGCAGGTCGGTGCGCGAACAGGGGAGTACGCATGCGCCGTTGGCAGATGGTGACAGCCGGGTTGACCGGGATCGTCCTCGCGACGGGGTTGGCCCTCGGGGGCGCGACGAGTGCCTCGGCTGCGCCGGCCGGGCACTGGGGGGCGTTCACCCTGAGCGGCACCGGCAAGGCCTACACGGGCACCATGTCGATGCCCGGATTCCCGGCCACGACGTTCACCTCGAACTCGCGCCAGTCGACCGTGATCAGCGGCGCGTCCACGTGGCAGTCGGCTGCGACCGGGCCCGGTGCGCTGTACGGGTCGAGCCGTGGCAACACGTACATGAACCAGCGTCCGAACGCGGATTCCCCGAACGCCTCGTCCGCCTCCGTGACCACGTACACCTTTGCCGACCCGACGCCGGCCGGCAGCTGGTCGTTCGTGCTCGGCGACGTCGATGCCGACCAGGCCACGATCTCGGCGACGGTGCAGGGCGGCCAGCCCGGCGCAGCCACCGCCGCGCAACTCGGCTTCCAGGGGGCCTACAACTCCTGCTCAGCTGCAGTCGCCGGCGGATGGACCTGCCCGCCCGACCCGGACGGCAGCACCGGCAAGGATGTCCCGACATGGGACGCGGCCACAAGGACCCTGACCGGTAACGCCGCTGCGAACGACACGGCTGGCGCGACGGCCTGGTTCACCCCGACGACACCGCTCACGTCCCTGACGATCACCTACCAGCAGCGCAGCGGGTTCCCCGTGTACCAGACCTGGTTCGCCTCGCGGACGGCCGCGATCGCCGGCACCGCAACGCTCGACGGCACGCCGCTGCCCGGGTCCACGGTCACGGTCACCGCTCCGCGCGGCACGACCTACACGACGACGACGGACGCCGAGGGCAACTACGCGTTCCCGAACCTGCCCCAGATCAACGGGTACACGGTCGAGGTCACACCACCCGCCGGCGCTGCGCCACTCGACCAATCGGCGACGGTCTCGCTCATCGGCGCTGACGGCACGGCCGATCGTGCCTTCACCGCGCCGACGGGCACCGTGTCGGTCATCGGCACCGTCGTCGACGACGCCGGGAACCCCGCGGCCAACGTGCCCGTCGTGATCACCGATCCGAACAACCCGGACGACCCACTGTCGACGACGACCAACAGCGACGGTGTCTACACCGGTTCCGGTCTCACGCCCGACACCGATGTGTCCGTGACCGTCGACGGAGCCGATCCCGTCGTCATCCGCACGGGCGCCGAGGGGGCGGCCCCGGTCGAGCCGGAGCCGATCACGGTACCGGCCGACGCGGTCGTGGCCATCACCGGGACCGTCACCCTCGACGGTGCGGCGGTCCCCGCCGGCACGGTCGTGGACCTGCTCGACGCCGACGGCAACGTCCTCGTGTCGACCACCACGGCGGCAGGCGGGACCTACCGGATCGAGACCGTTCCCGGCGCGTACACCGTGCGCGTTGCGGTGCCGCCCGGCGGTGCCACGGGTGGCGAGCCGGTCACTGTCGACACCACCTCGGGTCCCGCGACGGCGGACTTCGCCTTCGCGACGCCGGTCGCCCCGGTGCCGCAGACCGTCGACCAGCCGGGCACCGTGACCGACACGAACGGCGCCCCGGTCAGCGGCGTCGACGTCGTCGCGACCCCGACCGACCCCGAGGCCGGCGCCCCGGTCACGACGACGACCGGCGCGGACGGCGGGTTCACGCTGCCCGGGCTGCAGCCGGAGACCGAGTACACGATCGTGGTCGACGGCGGCGACCCGCAGACGATCACCACCCCGGCGACCGGCGCGGGAACCCCGCTGGTGTTCGTCGTGCCGGCGGCCGCCACGCCCACGCCGACCCCGACCCCGACCCCGACCGTGCCCCCGACCTCCGGTGGTGGCAGCGGCACGACGCCGGTGTCCTCGACGGGAGGCTCGTCGTCCACCGGTGCCCTCGCCTACACGGGTGCCGACCTCACCCCGGGGCTGATCGCAGCCGGCGTGCTCGTGCTCCTCGGAGCCGGGCTGCTCACCTTCCGAGCCGCTCGCAACCGCCGCCGCTCGGAGCACCTGCAGGACTGACCCCGGGGTTCGTCGTCCGGCCGGCACGAGCACGACACCCCGAACAACCGAAAGCGATCCGCGCCACGACTTCTCGTGGCGCGGATCGCGTTCGGTTGTGCGAGAGCGAACCGCGCCGCCCCGCGCCGCGCCGCGCCGCGCCGACGCGTCAGCGCGAGCGCTGCGTCCGCGTCGTCCCGGTGATCGTCGCGACGGACCCCGTCATCGTCTGGATCGCCCGGCTGATCGTCGGCATCGAGGTGGTGACCACCCCGAGCGACGACGTGATCGCCTCGATGGACGACGTCGACAGGTGCTCCTGGTGCGTCGTCCGCAGCGGGAAGCCCCGACGGGCAGCGACGACCACCCCGAGCGACCCGAGCAACACGACGGCCCCGGCGAAGGGCAGCGTCTGCATGCCCGTGAGCCCGAGCACCTGGCCGCCGATGGCCGCACCGCCGGCGATGCCGATGTTCGACGCCCCGTTGACGAGCGCACCCGCGATGTCGGGGGAGACGCCCCCCGTCCGGATCGCCGCCGCCATGAAGAGCGTCCCCGTCGTGCCGTTCGCGGCCATCCAGACCCCGGCGACGATCATCGTGCCGAGGAGCGAACCGTGGACGAACGGCAGTGCGACGAAGGCGGCTGCCATCGTGGCGACCGCGGCGATGAGGGTCTGACGGGGTGCCTTGTCGACGAACATGCCGGCGAGCCAGAGCCCGATCACCCCGGTGCCGCCGAGGACGAGCAGCGCCCCGCTCACCAGGCCGGAGGCGAGCCCGGCGTCGATCGCGTACGGCCCGATGTACGTGTAGACGATGTAGTGCCCCGCGAAGAGCAGCAGGTCGGCCACGACGACGGCGAGGAGTCCGCTGCGCGCCCATGCCTTCGGCGACCCGATGTGCGGCGAGGACGTGCCGCGGACGCCGGGCAGGAACGCCAGGGCCACGACGGCCAGGATCGCCGCGCAGACCGCGACGGCACCGACTGCCGGGCGCCATCCGATCGACTGCCCGACCCCGGTTGCGAGGGGCACGCCGATGACGAAGCCCAGCGAGCTCCCGGAGTAGACGAACGCGATGGCACGGCCGGCGAGCCGTGGCGGCACGATGCGCGTGGCGTACGCCGACGCGACCGAGAAGAACAGCGCGTGCGCGATGCCACCGACGACGCGGCCGGCGCAGACGATCGCGAAGGACGGCGCGAGCGCGATCATCAGGTTCGAGACGGTGTACCCGACGAGGGTCGACACGAGCACGGTCTTCCTGGGCATCCGCGCGGTGAGCGACGTCAGCGGGAGTGCCAGCAGCGCCACCGCGGTCGCGTAGACGGTGATGACGATGCCCATGGTGGACTCGGTGACACCGAGGTCCTTGCTCATGGTGCCGAGCAGCCCGACGGGCATGAGCTCGGTCGTGATCGCGAAGAACGTGGCGAGGCCGAGGACGGCGATGCCGACGACGGCCTTCGAGGTCAGGACGGACGTCGAGACCGTGGACGTGGTCGTGCTGATGGACGCTGTGCTGGTGGACACGGTGCTGACCTCCTCAAGGCGTGGCGGAGCGCGCGACGGGGATGTCACGTCGGCGACACCACGACCGGGTCGGTCGGGCAGTGCGCGCTCGCGGGTTGTGGGTGTGTTGGTTGGTCACTCCACGGCGAGTGCGATCCATCCAGTGTTGCACGATGGACCGGACCTGGCGAGGGCCCTTGCCGAGAATGTCCTAGGAGCGCTCCAACGCAGGAGGCGTGCGGACATTCCCGATCAGTACTCGTTCGTCACGAGGCCCTGGACGCCGCCACCCGAGAGGTTGACCGTGAGCGTCCCGCTGAGCGACGACGCCGAGAGCGACACCGACCCGTGCAGCGCGTCCTCCCTCGGGTAGCACGCGGTCGTGGCCTGCAGCCGGTCCGCCGTCGCCACCAGGCAGATCGTGGACCGGTCAGAGCCGACGCCGGCCCAGACGTTCCAGGGCGTCGCCGAGTCGTCGCCGCTCAGCGACCGGTTCGTGAACACGAGTCGGGTCGTGTGCAGGCTCACCGGCACCTCGAACGACCCCGGCAGCTGGTCCGCGTACGTCTGCGGTGCATCGAGGAGCTGCTCGAGGGTCACCGTGCCCGCGGACGGGGTCACCGACGGGGACGCCGGCATGTCCGGACGCGCGGTCCCCACCACGAGTCCGGTCCCGAACGCGACGACGACCGCCGCGGCGACGCCGCCGGCGATCCACGGTCGCGCCCGCCGCCCGGCGAACACCCACCGCACACGCGCCCAGACCGAGGAAGGTCGCGTTGCGTCGTCGTCCGCACCGGCAGGTCGGTCCGGCTCGGCAGTTCCGTCTGCCTCGGCCTGGAGGCTCGGCTCACCCTGATCGGTCGGCCTCCGCTCCGGCACGGGGTCGGGTCTCGGCATCGGGGCCGGTTCCGGCAGAGGCGCTGCGGCAGGTGCGGGGGCGGCCTCCGCTGCCGCAGGTTCGCGGCGGACGGCGCTCGAGCGTCGCTGCGCCCGTCGATCGAGGTCCGCGAGGGCGATCCGCGCCTTGGCGGCCTCCGCCTCGGTCGACCCGGCACCCCACGCCACGCGTTCCAGGCGCGCTCGGGCGTCCGTGGTGTCGTCGCCGTCGTCGGCCATGCGTGCTCCCGGAGTCCGACCGCTGCTCTCCCGCTCATCGTTGCACTCCCGGGCCCGCCGCGCCCGCCCAGTTCGGGGGAGTAGTCCTGGCGCATGACCTCATCGCGTGAACCCGACCCCGAGATCGTCGAACCCGTCAGCCGCGACACGCAGTCCGGCGAGGCCGACTACGTGGCGACGAACCCGGGCGGCAGCGGCACCGAACGCCACGTGCCGCTCCCCGAAGAAGAGCAGGGCCGCGGCACCGAGTACGACCCCGTCGACCAGGGCCCCCAGCACGAGGGCTGACCCCCGGCCCCGCCGCCACGGGCCCCGATCCGCTACGCCAGGACCCGGCGAAGCACCGCGCGCTCGGCAAGCGTCCACCCTGCACTCGTCACGACGTAGAGCGCGGCGGCGAGCGGTGCGATCGCCGCGAAGACCACCGTGACGAAGGGCGCGAACCGTCCGATCGCCGTGGTCGCCGCGGCGCCGGGGCCGTCCTCGGACGAGACGGCAGCAGGGTTCCACCGCAGGTTCGCCCGACGGGTGAGCTCCACCACCGCCGCGAGGACGGCGAGGAGCAACAGGATCACCCAGGCGTGCGCCCACAGCGGGGACGAGATGACCACGAACAGCGAGTGCCCGAGCGGGACCCCGGCGAGCGTCGCCTCGAGCAGGGTGTTCGTCGCGCCGGCGATGCTCGCGTGCGTGAACAGCGCGTAGACCATCGACAGGACCGGAGCCTGCGCGAGCACCGGCAGGCACCCCGCCAACGGCGAGACCTTCTCGGACGTGTAGAGCTCCTGCATCGCGCGCCGGAGCCGCTCGGCGTCCTTCCCGTGGCGCTTGCGCAGCGCGGCGATCTGCGGGGCGAGCCGACGACGGTCGCGCTCGGCCCTGACCTGCAAGACGGACAGCGGGACGAGCACCGCGCGGACGGCCAGCGTGAGGAGCACGACGGCCAGTGCGGCGGCGAGCGGTCCGGCGACGGGAGCGAGCTCTGCGGAGAGCGAGGCAAGCAGGTCGGCACCGAGGTGCAGCAGTGGGCCGACGACGGGCAGGGTGGAGAGATCCATGACGATTCCGATCGAGTGGTGTGACGTGGGGTCGGCGGACGACCCGGCACCGTCGATCGGTGTCAGGTCGCGGCGACGACCCCCGGTGCCCTCGGGCGTGCGTGTCCGTCGGCGTCGGGGTGGCTCCACCCGATGCGTGTGACGACGTCCTCGTGTCGACGCTGCGCGAGCGGGCCGGCACCGAGCGGGACACCGAGCACGAGCGCGAGTACCTGCGCGACGAGCACGGCCGCCGCGACGGCTGCGATCCCCAGGGCGGCCAGCGCGAGCATCGGCGGCGTGCCGGACGCGGGGTCGATGAGGAGCAGCGCGGCGACTGCGCGCAGGAGCACCTCGATCACGGCCATGGTCCGTTCAGCGTAACGCCCGCGTGCCGCCGACGGCATGCGTCCCGGACGGGGGAGGATCACGGCATGAGCGTTGGATCCCCGAGCACCCCTGCGACGCTCGCGCTGGAGCGGGCAGGCGTCCCGTTCACCCCGCACGTGTACGAGCACCACGAGACCGCGACGAACTTCGGCGAGGAAGCGGCCGCCGCGCTCGGCCTCCGCGAGGAACAGGTCTTCAAGACCTTGGTCGTGTCGGTGGACGGCACCCTCGCCGTCGCGATCGTCCCGGTCGCGAACCGCCTCGACCTCAAGGCCATCGCCGCGGCGGTCGGCGGCAAGAAGGCCACGCTCGCCGACCCCGCCCTCGCCGAGAAGCGCACCGGCTACGTCGTCGGCGGGATCAGCCCCGTCGGCCAGCGCTCCCGGATCCGCACCGTGCTCGACGAATCGGCATCCGAGTACCCGACGATCTTCGTGTCCGGCGGCCGTCGGGGCTTCGACATCGAGATCGCCCCGAGCGACCTGCTCGCGGTCACCGAGGCCACCACCGCGGCGATCGCCCGGACCTGAGCCCAGGCCTGACCTCGGACCTGAGTCGGGTCGCCGCAAGTTTCTCGCACGACCGGGAATGACCCGGCCTCTCCTGCGTTGCATTGAGTCGAAGGCACTCAAGTTCCCAGGAGGTCCCGTTGCCAGAGACGTTCGGCCCGACCGGCGGCAGTGACTCGTTCGACGAGTTCCTCGCCCGCCTGCTCGCGGCGCAGACCGACGGTGACACCCAGCGCTACCGTTCGCTGGGACGCCCCGTCGACATCACGCGACTGCTCAGCCGTCGCACCCACGAGCTGCTCCAGCACACCGCCGAGTTCGCGTTGGCGCAGGGGCAGCGCGAGATCGACGCACTGCACATCCTGCACGTGCTCGTCCGCACCCAGCCCTTCGACGCCGTGATCCGCTCCGGTGGCGTCGACCCCGAGCGCCTGGCCGAGGAGATCGAACAGCGGCTCCCCGCCCCGTCCGACGTCCGCGTCGACGGCCGCCCGGCGCTGACCCCGTCCGCGCAGCGCATCCTCGTCGAGGCGACGCAGGCCGCGCGCGGGTTCGGCAGCACCTACACCGACCCCGAGCACGTCTTCTTCGCGCTCGTGATGGACCAGGAGACCGTCACCGGCCAGCTCCTCGCGAGCGCCGGCGTGACCCCCCAGGTCATGCAGTCCTACGCACAACAGGCCGCAGAGGCGGCTCGAGAGGGGCGTCCCATGCCGGGAACGACCGAGGCGGACCAGCAGGAGCAGTCGGACACCCCGACGCTCGACCAGTTCGGCACCGACCTGACCGAGCGCGCTCGTGACGGACGCATCGACCCCGTGATCGGTCGTGCGGAGGAGATCGAGCAGACCGTCGAGATCCTGCTCCGTCGCACCAAGAACAACCCCGTGCTGATCGGCGAGCCCGGCGTCGGCAAGACCGCCATCGTCGAGGGACTCGCACAGCGCATCGCCGACGGCGACGTGCCGGCGCTGCTCCACGGCAAGCGTGTCGTGGCACTCGACCTCGCGGGCATGCTCTCCGGCACCCGCTACCGCGGCGACTTCGAGGAGCGCCTCACGAAGGCGATGGACGAGATCGCGGCGCACGCCGACGAGCTGATCGTCTTCGTCGACGAGCTCCACACCGTCGTCGGCGCCGGTGGCGGTGGCGAGGGCGGCTCGATGGACGCTGGCAACATCCTCAAGCCCCGGCTCGCCCGCGGTGACCTGCACATGGTCGGCGCGACGACGTTGAACGAGTACCGGCGGATCGAGAAGGACGCCGCACTCGAGCGTCGCTTCCAGCCCGTCACCGTGGGGGAGCCGAGCGTCGAGGACGCCGTCGCGATCCTGACCGGCCTCGCCCCGCGCTACGCCGAGCACCACGGTGTCACGTACACGGACGACGCCCTCCGCGCCGCGGTCGAGCTGTCGCACCGCTACGTCACCGACCGGCACCTCCCCGACAAGGCCATCGACCTCATCGACCAGGCCGGCGCACGCCGTCGGCTCGCCCGTTCCGGCGACGTCGACGTCGAGGCCCTCCGCGACCAGCTCGCCGAGCTGCTGGCGGACAAGGACCGCGCGGTCGCCGAGGAGCTGTACGAGGAGGCGTCGCGCCTGCGCGACCAGACGGTCGAACTGGAGGCCCGGATCACCGCCGCCTCGTCGGCGGACGTCAGCCGTGCCTCCCGTCCGACAGTCGACGGACAGGACGGGGTGACCAGCGAGATCACGGAAGCCGACATCGCTGCGGTGGTGAGCCGCGCAACCGGGATCCCGGCCACCCGGCTGACGCAGGGTGACCGGACGCGGCTCGCCGCGCTCGAGTCCGAGCTGCACGAACGCGTCGTCGGCCAGGACGACGCCGTCCGCGCGATCGCCACGGCGGTCCGCCGCAACCGGACCGGCATGGGCGACCCGCGCCGACCGGTGGGCAGCTTCCTGTTCCTCGGACCGACCGGCGTCGGCAAGACCGAGCTGGCGAAGTCGCTCGCGGCCTCGCTGTTCGGCGACGAGTCAGCGATGCTCCGCTTCGACATGAGCGAGTTCGGCGAGCGGCACACCGTCTCCCGACTGGTCGGCGCCCCTCCCGGGTACGTCGGCTACGACGAGGCCGGGCAGCTCACCGAGCGCGTCCGTCGGAACCCGTACTCGGTCGTCCTGCTCGACGAGGTCGAGAAGGCGCACCCGGACGTGTTCAACCTGCTCCTGCAGGTGCTCGACGACGGTCGACTGACGGACGGACAGGGTCGTACGGTCGACTTCCGGAACACGGTGGTCATCATGACGTCGAACATCGGCTCGGAGTTCCTCGCGTCGCGCTCCGGTGCGCTCGGGTTCTCGGCGTCCGCGGACGGCGGCTACTCGGACGACGACCTCCGCAACCGGGTGATGGGCAAGCTCCGCGAGGCCATGCGGCCCGAGTTCATCAACCGGATCGACGACATCGTGCTGTTCCGCAAGCTCGACCGTGCGCAGCTGCACGCGATCGTCTCCCTGCTCGTCTCGGAGACCGCGATGCGACTCATCGCGCAGGACATGGTGCTGTCGGTGTCCGACGAGGCGGTCGACTGGCTCGCCGAGCACGGGTACGAGCCGGAGTACGGCGCCCGCCCGCTCCGCCGGCTGATCCAGCGCGAGGTCGACGACCGCATCGCGACCCTCGTGGTCGACGGTGCCGTGCAGGCCGGTGACACGGTCCGTGTGACCGTCGGCGAGGACGGCCTGGTCGTCCGCGCGCAGGCGTCGGTCGGCGTCTAGTCGAGCCCGGCCATGAACGCCCCGGAACCACATCGGTTCCGGGGCGTTCGTCGTGTTCGCCGAATGCAATTCTCCGTTCTTCCGATTTCCGCTTGCACTCCTGCCGGGAATGTGGATAGTGTTCTCACGCAGCGAACGATCCGCTCGCTGCAAGCAGACCTCGTGCCGAAAGGGGGCCGACATGTTCACCAACACCATCACCACGCAGACGCCGTTCCGTGCAGTCCGTGGGATCGCCGGCGCCCCGTTCGCCGGGTCCCGCTGACGCGGAACGTCCTCCACTCACCTGATCTCCGCACCCGTTCGGTGCTTGCGCTGAGCACCGCTCGCGCAGGGATCGTCCGGAGCTGACCGGCCGCCGTCGGTGCTCGCCGGACCGCTGCATCGCGGTCGCGTTCGGGCGCACGGCGACGACCGGAAATGCCGTCGGAAATGTCGGTGGTGGCTGCGACGATTTCCGTGTCACGACGTTCTCCTGACCGATTCCGGGTCATTCGGTGCAAATGCATCGACCCCGGGTCCGGTCCATTCCCCACGCCCGGCATGGGGTGATTCGCCATGCCCGCTTCTTGTTCAACATTTCTTCATCGAACGGTGACCACGATGTCAACGAAGTCCGTCCTCCGTCCCCCCGAAGCGCTCGACGCGCCCCGCACGGTCTCGCTGACCGATCGGGTCGCGCTGCGCATCGGGATGGCACTCATCATCTGGAGCCGCCGCACCCGTCGCGTCCGGCCCTCGATCGACCCCGCACTGCGTGTGCAGCTCGAGCGCGAACGCGCCGAGCGCGAAGCCGAGTGGCTGATGCTCGGTGTCGGCATGCGCATGTGGCGCTGACGCCGCACCCCCCGCCCCCTGGCGGGCGGGGGGTTGTGGGGGGGCGCGGGGGGGGCGGTGGGGGGGG
>JASCOI010000033.1 GCA_029959665.1 Microbacteriaceae bacterium PS02333 | reverse complement strand
GGGCGGGGGGGGGGGGGGGGGGGGGGGGGGGGGGGGGGGGGGGGGGGGGGGGGGGGGGGGGGGGGGCCCCCCCCCCCCCCCCCCCCCCCCCCCCCCACGACGTGAGCGAGCGGCCGCCCCGGCCCGGGTGAAAGGGGGGAAACCCGGGAGAGGGACGACCGCTCGCGGTCAGTGTGCGCCGTGCGCGGTCATGCCGTCCGGAAGGAGCCCGTCGCGGTGCGGAACGAGCCGGTGACGGTGCGGTTCGAGGACGTCGACGTACCGGGGCGCGCGGACTGCGCGTCCACGAAGCGCCCGAGTCGGCTGCCGGTCGGCACGCCCGTGTAGGTGCCCACCGTCTGGTGGGTGCGGGCGGTCGTGCCCGTGTAGCTGCCGAGCTCGTCGCGCTCGCCGAGTCCGGACACGAAGGTGCCGCCGAACGGGAAGGTGCTGTTCGTCATGGTGGTCTCCTCGATGTGTGGTTGGCAGCATCGGGAACGCCGCTACCGACGAACCTGACGCCGTCGGCTTACGAGGATGACATTACGCCCTTTTCTTGCAGAATGCAAAAGAAGAGTCGACCTCAGGCAACGAGCTCGCAGAAGCTCCGACCGGCGACCGTCCAGCTCTGTCGGGCGACGAGCCCAGCGTCGGCGGCGTGTCGGTGCAGGGCGTCGAGGCCGACCTCGGCCCAGGGGAACTCGGCGCTCTCGTGCCCGTCGGTGTCCACCACGCGGGCTCGGTAGGTGCGGTCGGCGGTCGGGTCCGTGTGCGTCTCGACGACGACGCGACCGCCTGCCCTGACGATGTCGCGACAGCGCGCGAGGAGAGCGGCGGGGTCGCCGCCGATGCCGATGTTGCCGTCGAGGACGAGCGCGGTGTCCCAGCGTCCCTCGTCGGGGACGGGATCGAACACGGAGCCCTGGATCGCCCGGCCGCCGGAGCGCTTCGCGATCGCGACGGCCTCGGCGGAGACGTCGACCCCGAGTGCGGGGATGCCGAGCGTGCGCGCCGCGACGAGCATCCGCCCGGGGCCGCAGCCGATGTCGATCACGGGGCCGTCGACGTCGTCCAGCAGGGAGCGGTCGACCCGGTCGGCGGCAGCACTCCACCGTCCGACGTCCATTGTGATCCCGACGCCCGGGCGGTCGGGATCGGTGAGCCGGAGGCGGCCGTCGCTCCGGAGCGCCCGCGCGTAGGGTTCGTCGCCGCCGGTGCCGAAGGTGACGGCGGTCTGGGTGATGTCGCTCATCGGGTGCCTCCGGCGGTGAGTGCGCCGTCCTCGGCGCGCAGGGCAGCGGCGAACCCGGAGTCCGGCGCGAGTCCGGCCACGACACCGGCATCGTCGATCGTGTCCACGTCGAGCAGCTCGGCGAGGAGCCCGACGTCGAGCCCGGCAGCCGTCAGGCGTGCCAGCTGCACGGCACCCGTGTCGTCCTGGGACATCGGGACCCCGCGCAGCAGGTCGCCCGTCGGTTCGCGGAGGTACAGGGACCAGAAGCCGCCGTCCTCGGCCGGGCCGAACCAAGCGTCGCGGTCGGGGGCGTCGAGCACGGGTGCGACGTCGGTGGCGGAGACCTGCGGGGTGTCCATGCCGACCAGCAGCGTGGGGCCGGTCAGCGTGTCGAACAGGAAGCCGAGGCGCTCGTCGAGTCCGCCGCCCGGCTGGTGCAGGACGTCGAATCCGGCAGCCGCTCCCGGGACGACCGAGCCGTCGAAGAACAGCACGCGGCGCTCGACGGGCAGCGCGGCGACGGTGCGGAGCGTGTCGTCGAGGCTCGCGCTCGCGACCCGGGCGGCCGCCTCGGGGGAGAGCGCCGGGGTCAGTCGGGTCTTCACCCGACCGGGCAGGCACTCCTTGGCGATCACGACGACCGTGATCGGTGTGGTTGCGGTGACGCTCAAGAGCGCACCTCCTCGACGTCGGAGGCGATGGGGGCGGTGGAGCCGGCCGTGCGGCGGACTGGACCCGGTGCGACGGTGCGGGTCCGGGCCTCCTGGCGGTACGCGCGCAGCAGGCGCGACATGTCGCGCACCGCGTTGATCGTGCCGCGGAGCGTTCCGGTGACCTTGCTGTCGCCGACGCGCTGGGCGTAGCCGATGTCCGACTCGTCGACACGCCAGCCAGCGGCGTGGGCGGCGAGGACCATCTCGAGCGGGTAGCCGCTCCGGCGGTCCTGCAGGTCGAGCGCGACGAGGTCCTCGCGGCGCATCACGCGCATCGGGCCGAGGTCGCGGAGGCGGTACCCGGTCGCCCGGTGCATGAGGACGGCGAGGACGCGGTTCGCGAAGCGTGCGTGCGGGGCCCAGGCGCCGGGGGTGGTCGGCACGCGGCGGCCGAGCGCCAGGTCGGTGCGGCCCTCCGCGACGCGGCGGACCAGCGGCGGGAGCTCTGCCGGGTCCATCGAGGCGTCGGCGTCGCAGAAGGCGACGTACTCGGCGGTGGCGGCCTCCACGCCGGCGGCGCAGGCGCTGCCGAAGCCGCGGCGGGACTCGGTGACCACGAGGGCCCCGAGCGCGCGCGCGATGTCCGCGGAGCCGTCGGTCGAGCCGTTGTCCACGACGATGGCGCGGTAGCCGTCCGGCAGACGACCGATGACCGTGGGCAGGGCATCGGCCTCGTCGAGACAGGGGAGGATGACGTCGACCTTCATGCCCACCATTCGGTGCGGTCGGCCGTTGCGACTGGAGGACGTTGCCATACGCACCACTCAACCGGCGAGTCGCTGGGGATGTGCAGGTCCTTCGTACCCCGTGTCCGGTGCGTGGCCGGGACGGCGCCTCAGCGCACGGCTGCGCGGAGCGGCGCGTCCGCGAACTCGCGCATCCCGCGCTCGAAGTCGACCTCCGCGCGCCAGCCGAGTTCGTCCGCGATCCGCGCGGACGACGCCGTGACGTGCCGGACGTCACCGAGCCGGTACTCGCCGGTGACGACGGGCGTGAGCCCGGCCGTCCCCGCGATCGCCGCGGCCATGTCGCCGATCGTGTGCACGGTGCCCGACCCGACGTTGTACGCGCGGAACGAGTCCGGGTCCATGGAGTCGGTCGCGGCGATGGACGCCAGGTTCGCGCCGGCGACGTCGTCCACGTGCACGAAGTCCCGTCGCTGTGCGCCGTCCTCGAAGACGCGGGGCGCCTCGCCACGGGCGATCGCACTCCGGAACAGCGAGGCGACGCCGGCGTACGGGGTGTTCGCGGGCATGCCCGGTCCGTAGACGTTGTGGTACCGGAGCGCGACCGCGCTGCCTCCGGTGGCGCGGGCCCACGACGACGCGAGGTGCTCCTGCGCGACCTTCGTCTGCGCGTACACGTTGCGGGGGTCGAGCGCCGCGGACTCGTCGATGAGCCCGGGGACGAGCGGCTCGCCGTCGGGACCGATCGGGTCGAAGCGGCCGGCGTCGAGGTCCTCGCGGCGACGAGCAGGCGGACGCATCGGCGTGCCGTCGGAGGTCGTGTACGCGCCCTCGCCGTAGACGACCATCGAGCTCGCGACGACGAGCCGATCGATGCCGGACCGGTCCATGCCGGCGAGCACGTGGGCGGTGCCGGCGTCGTTGCTCGAGACGTAGTCCGGGGCGTCCTGGAAGTCGACCCCGAGGCCGACCTTCGCGGCCTGGTGGCACACGACGTCGACGCCGTCGAGTGCGGCGTCGAGGGCGACCCGCTCGCGGACGTCGCCGTGCACGAACGCGATGCCGCGGCGCTCGTGCTCGGCGATGACGTCGGCGGGGTCCCCGTGCACGTCGGCGCGGAGGGAGTCGAGCACCCGCACCTCGTAGCCGTGGGCCAGGGCGCGGCGGACGATCGCGGAGCCGATGAAGCCCGCGCCGCCGGTGACGAGCAGGCGGGTCATGCCGTCCTCGCGATGATCGTGGCGCTCGCCGCTGCCGGGACGAGTCCCCGTGGCGTGAAGTCGTCGGGGATCGAACCGACGATGCTCCCGATCGCGCCGACGATGACCTCGTTCGCACGGGCGAGGCGCTCCATCACGAGGCCATGGGTGACGGGGGTCTCCGTGCTCGCTGCTGCGTCGGCTTCGCTCGGCGCCAGGCCCGCGTCGGCGTCGGTCACGAACGACAGGTTCACCGTGCCGATCCCGAGCTCGGCGGCGAGCGGGACCTCCGGCGTCATGGTCATGTTGATCGTGTGCCCGCCGGCCTCGCGCATCCACACCGACTCGGCACGGGTCGAGAACCGCGGCCCCTGGATGACGACACACGTGCCGGTCGGGCGGAACGGCACGTCGCGGTCGGCGAGGGCGTCGATCGCCACGCCACGGAGCACGGGGTCGAACGGGTCGGCGAACGAGAGGTGCTGGACCTGGTCCTCGAAGAACGTGTCGGCGCGGCCCCAGGTCCGGTCGATGAGCTGGTCGGTGACCACGAAGGTCCCGGGGGCGTAGTCGGGGTGCAGGCCGCCGACGGCGCTCGACGACACGATCGCGCGGACGCCGAGGGACCGGAGCGCCCAGACGTTCGCGCGGTGGTTGATCAGGTGCGGTGCCACGGAGTGCTCGCGGCCGTGCCGGGTGAGGAACGCGACGCGCTTGCCCGCCATCGTCCCCACGGTGACGGGGGAGGAGGTGGGCCCGAAGGGCGTCTCCACGTCGATCTCGTCGGCGGTTCCCGGTGCGAACAGCTCGTACAGGCCGGAGCCGCCGATCACACCGATGGTCGCGGTCACGTCGTTCTCCACAGGTCCTCCGAATCGTCGATGGCGCGCGATGCGCGCTCGTTACGCTACTGACACGTGCCCGTCCGGGCCCGCATCGAACTCATTCGGAGGCCCCTGTGCGAACGATCGGTCAGCACCGCGACGACGTGGAAGCGTTGGTCGCGCCGGTCCTGTCGCCCGGGCTGGAGGCACTGCGCGTCGACGACCTCGCCGCCGACACCGGCGCGGGGCACGGGTACCGCGTGCTCGGTCGTGCCGTCGTCTCGCCTGGTCCGCTCCCGGCGTTCGACAACAGCCAGATGGACGGGTTCGCGGTGCGGTCCGGAGACGCGGGGACGACGCTCCGCGTCGTGTCGCCCATCGCCGCCGGGGTCGTCCCGGCGCCGCTGCTCGCCGGGGAAGCCGCCCCGATCATGACCGGGGCGCGGATCCCGGACGGCGCCGACGCGGTGTTCCCGGTCGAAGCCACGCCGCCCGGGTCCTTCCCCGCGGCACTCGCGCTCACCGAGGTCGCGGTCCCGGCGGACATCACCGCCGGTACCTTCGTCCGGACCGTCGGCTCCGACCTCGCCGCGGGTGCGGTCGTCGTCGACGCCGGAGCGCCACTCACGCCGGCGGTGCTCGGGGCGCTCGCCGCCGCCGGGGTCGACCAGGTCGACCTCGTCAGACGCCCCCGGGTGCTCGTCGTGTCCACGGGGTCGGAACTCGGTGGCGCCGGCGGGGCTGCGATCAACGACGCGAACGGCATCGCGCTGCGGGCCGCCCTCGCCGAGGTCGGAGTCGAGTCCCGCGTGGTGCGTGTCCCCGACGACGAA
Source organism: Microbacteriaceae bacterium PS02333 (assembly GCA_029959665.1). Lineage (GTDB taxonomy): Bacteria > Actinomycetota > Actinomycetes > Actinomycetales > Microbacteriaceae > Curtobacterium > Curtobacterium guangdongense. The sequence continues at coordinate 25,718 of JASCOI010000033.1, read as the reverse complement.
GCCCGGTTCCTCGCCGCGCTCGACGACGCCGTGGGGGACTGGGCCGACCTCGTCCTGACGACGGGCGGGATCAGCGCCGGTGCGTACGAGGTCGTCCGGCAGGCACTCGAGCCCCGTGGCCTCGCCGTGACCCCGGTCGCGATGCAGCCCGGTGGTCCGCAGGCCTTCGGCACCGTCACGATCGCCGGGCGACCGGTGCCGGTGGTCTCGTTCCCGGGCAACCCGGTGTCGGCGCTCGTCTCGTTCGAGGTCTTCCTGCGGCCCGTCCTCGCCCGTGCCGCACGGATGCCGGACGCGCGCCCGACGCAGGTGCTCCCCGCGGCGTCGTCCGCCGTTTCCCCGGACGGCAAGCACCAGGTCCGTCGCGGCACCGTGGTCGACGGTGCCGTGCACTTCGTCGGCGGCCCGAGTTCGCACCTCCTCGCCCACTACGCCGACGCAACGCACCTGGTGCACGTGCCCGTCGGCACCTCGGCCGTCGAACCCGGCGACCCCCTCACCGTCTGGAGCATCCGATGACCGACCCGTCCGACTCGTCCGACCTCTCCCACGTCCGGGCGGACGGCAGCGCGCACATGGTCGACGTCTCCGCGAAGGACGTCACCGACCGCTCGGCCACCGCGACCGCGACCCTCGTCACCCGACCCGACGTCGTGACCAGGATCCTCGACGGGTCGCTGCCCAAGGGCGAGGTCATCGGCACCGCCCGGATCGCGGCGATCATGGCCGTGAAGAAGACCTCCGACCTGATCCCGCTCTGCCATCCGCTGCCCATCGCCGGCGTCCAGGTCGACATCACCGGGGCGGACGACCGCGTCGTGGTCGAGGTCTCGGTGCGCACCACCTCGCGGACGGGCGTCGAGATGGAAGCACTGACCGGGGCGAGCGTCGGCGTACTGACCGTGTACGACATGGTGAAGGCCGTCGACCGAGCGGCCACCATCACGGACGTCCGGGTGCTCGAGAAGCACGGCGGACGATCAGGGGACTGGAGCGCACGATGACCTCGCAACCGACGAAGGGCCGCGCGGTCGTGGTCGTCGTCTCGACCCAGGCCGCCGCCGATCCCGCCCTCGACCGCACCGGTCCCGTCATCGCCGGGTGGCTCCGCGAGCGCGAGTTCACCGTGCCGGAGCCGGTCATCGTCGCGGACGGCGGCCCCGTCGCCGAGACCGTGACCAGTGAGCTCCTCGCCGATGCGCGCGTCGTCATCACCACCGGCGGCACCGGGGTCACCCCGACCGACCGCACCCCGGAGGCAGTTGCGCCCCTGCTCGACCTCGAGCTCCCCGGCGTCATCGAGGAGATCCGCCGCAGAGGACTGGCGGGGGCCGGGCCGACGGCGCTCCTCAGCCGCGGGGTCGCCGGCATCGCCACCGGGGGAGCGTTCGTCGTCACGCTGCCGGGTTCGCGTGGCGGGGTCGCTGACGGGCTCGCCGTGCTCGACGGGCTGCTCGACCACGTCCTGGCCCAGGTGCACGGCGAGGGACACGCACCGCGGAGCGCCTCGTGACCGGCGGCACGGATCGTGTCGTCCTCGCGGACGTCGTCGACCGGCCGATCTCCGTCGACGAGGTGTCTGCCGTCGTCGCCACCGACCAGGACGGCGCCGTGGTGACCTTCGCCGGCGTCGTGCGAGACCACGACGACGGCAAGGGCGTCACCGCGCTGCACTACGAACGACACCCGAGCGCCGGTGACGTCATCGCCGAGGTCGCGGCCACGATCGCCACCGAGCACCCCGAGGTCCGGATCGCCGTCCTGCACCGGGTCGGATCCCTCGGCGTCGGGGACGTCGCGCTCGCCGCGGCCGTGTCCTCCGCGCACCGCGGGCATGCGTTCGCCGCGTGCGGGGCGCTCATCGACCTCGTCAAGGAACGCGTGCCGATCTGGAAGCACCAGCGCTTCACGGACGGCTCCGACGAGTGGGTGGCGTCCCTCTGACGCGGGCGTAGCGCTGGCTCCAAGGCGTTCCATAGAATCCGGGACATGAGCGTGCTGTTGCCCGGGCTGACGATCGTCCTGCTGGTGTTCGCCCTGATCGACATCCTGACGAAGACCGACGACCAGATCCGCGGGCTGCCGAAGATCGCGTGGGTGATCCTCGTCGTGCTGGTCCCCGTGGTCGGCAGCATCGTGTGGTTCGCGATCGGGCACGACTGGGCCCCGGGCTCCCGGAACCACGGCCGGTACATCGAGCCCACCCGCCACGAGGACCAGTACGCCTCCCTCGGGCACGCCCGGGCAGCGCACGGCGACCGGCGGGTGACCACCACCGAGCAGGAACTGGCGGACCTCGATCGCGAGATCGAGTACTGGGAGGCGAAGGCGCGCCTGAAGCGTGCCAAGGAGGCCGCCGGCGAGGGCGAGCCGACCCCGGGGAGCTGACCCGAGCCTCCCGTCCGGTGCCCGTCGCACCGCCCACCCACCCGCGCCACCTACCCTGGACGCGTGGCACATCTCCTCGGCGCCGAGAACCTGCATCTCGAGTTCCCCACCCGCACCGTCTTCGACAGCGTCACCATCGGTATCGACGAGGGTGACCGCATCGGCGTCGTCGGCCGGAACGGCGACGGCAAGTCGACGCTCCTCAGCCTGCTCGCGAAGCGCCTCGAACCCGACACCGGCCGGGTGACGCACCGCGGCGGCGTGACCGTCGGCGTCCTGGACCAGCGCGACGCCCTGCCGGAGGGCCAGACCGTCGGTGCCGTCGTCGTCGGCGACCGCGAGGAGCACGAGTGGGCCGGCGACCCGAAGATCCGCGACGTCATCGGCGGGCTCGTCTCCGACATCCCGTGGGACGTCCCCGTCGACGACCTCAGCGGTGGACAGCGCCGCCGTGTCGCCCTCGCGCGCCTGCTCGTCGGCGACTGGGACGTGCTGTTCCTCGACGAGCCCACGAACCACCTCGACGTCGAGGGCATCCAGTGGCTCGCCGAGCACATCAACCGTCGCTGGTCGCCGAGCCAGGGCGGGCTCGTCGTCGTGACGCACGACCGGTGGTTCCTCGACGCCGTGTCGACCGACACGTGGGAGGTCCACGACGGCATCGTCGAGCCCTTCGAGGGCGGCTACGCGGCGTACATCCTGCAGCGCGTCGAGCGTGACCGGCAGGCAGCGGCGAGCGAGCAGCGCCGTCAGAACCTGGCGCGCAAGGAGCTCGCGTGGCTCCGCCGCGGCGCCCCGGCCCGCACGAGCAAGCCGAAGTTCCGCATCGACGCGGCGAACGCCCTCATCGACGACGTCCCCCCGATCCGCGACGCCGTCGCCCTGTCGCAGATGGCGACCGCGCGTCTCGGTAAGGACGTCGTCGACCTGATCGACGCCGGCGTGACCTTCCCCGACGCGCCGGAGCCCACGATCCGGAGCATCGAGTGGCGCATCGCACCGGGGGAGCGGACCGGCATCCTCGGACCGAACGGCGCCGGGAAGTCGACGCTCCTCGGCCTGGTCTCGGGGCGCATCCAGCCCACCAGCGGCCGCGTGAAGACGGGCAAGACCGTGCAGGTCGCGGTCCTCGACCAGCAGCTCGCCGACCTGCAGCAGTACGCGGACGACCGCGTCCGCGAGGTCGTCGCCCGCAAGAAGACCAGCTACGTCGCCGACGGCAAGGAGATGACGCCGTCACAGCTCCTGGAGCGCCTCGGCTTCACGTCCGAGCAGCTCTCCACACCCGTCCGCGACCTCAGCGGTGGGCAGAAGCGTCGTCTGCAGCTCATGCTCATCCTGCTCGACGAGCCGAACGTGCTGATCCTCGACGAGCCGACCAACGACCTCGACACCGACATGCTCGCCGCGATGGAGGACCTCCTCGACACCTGGCCGGGCACGCTGTTGGTCGTGAGCCACGACCGGTACCTCCTCGAGCGGGTCACCGACCAGCAGTACGCCGTGCTCGGCGGCCACCTCCGGCACCTCCCGGGCGGCGTCGACGAGTACATGCGGCTCCGGGCGTCCGGCACCGGTGGGTCCACGGCGTCAGCGGCTGCCGCCGCGACGGCCGGGAGGCCCGACACGGCCGGGGCGGGCTCGTCGCCTGCTCCCGGGGCCGGGTCCAGTGCGTCGGGTGCGTCGGGTGCGTCCGGCTTGTCCGGCGCTGATCGTCGCGCCGCGGAGAAGGAGATGTCGGCGCTCGATCGCCGTATCGCCCGCGTGGGTGCCGACCGCCAGACCGTGCTCGACCTGTTCGCGGCGCACGACCAGTCCGACTACGCCGGGCTGGGGGAGCTGCAGACGAAACTCGCGACGCTCGAGGCCGAGATCGAGCAGCTCGAGGAGCGCTGGCTCGAGGTCGCCGAGCAGCTCGGGGTCTAGCGGTCCGGGTCGCGGGCGGTGCGGTGCGGTGCGGTCTTGTTCGACCAACCGAAAGCAGTCCGAACCGCGCAACGACATGGTTCGACGTGCTTTCGGTTGGTCGAACGGCGTCTCACCGGGGCGTGGCGTCGGACGGCGCACCCATGCCCGGGTTCGCGACGACCTCCCACAGGTGACCGTCCGGGTCCTGGAAGAAGCCGGAGTACATGCCCCACGGGCGTGTGTACGGCGGCTCGAGCATCGTCGCGCCGGCTGCCCGCGCCCGCTCGAGGAACGCGTCGGCCTCGGCTCGTGACTCCACGAAGTGCCCGATCGTGGCGCTCGGGTCGGTCCCGAGCGCCACGCTCGAGTCCTTCCGCATGTCGTCCCGGCCGTAGACGGACACGATCAGGCCGTCGTCGAGCGTGAACATCGCCGTCGCACCACCCGCGGCGGTGTCGGTCGGGGCGTACTCGGTGCCGATGATGCCGCTGCCCTCGGAGCCGAAGAGCGCGGTGTAGAACGCGGCCGATCGCTCGAGGTCGGCGACGGCGAGGGTGATGGCGTGCATGCGCCGGAGACTAGTCGCGGTGCTCGTGCGTCGCCGGTCCGGACGGTCCGTCGCTCTGGCAGAGTCGAGGCATGACGTGGAACGGGGCCGATGCGCAACGGTACGGAGCGACGCTGCTCGAGGGGGACCGGGTCCGGCTCCGCGCACTCGAGGACGGCGACCTGCCCGACCTGGTCCGCTGGTGGCAGGACCCCGAGTGGGCCGTGCTGCAGCAGGTCATCGTGCGACCACGGCCGACCGAACCGATCGCCGAGCAGTTCCGCGGCTGGAGCGGTAACGGCAGCGGCGGATCCGTCGGGTTCAGCGTGGTCGACCGCTCGTCCCGGAGCCTCGTCGGCCACGTGACGCTCTTCGGCGCGACCCTCCCCCTCCGTGCCGCCACCCTCGCCGTGATGATCGGGAGCGAGCACGTCGACCAGGGCTACGGGACGGAGGTGGTCCGACTGATCACGGCCTACGGGTTCCGCGAGATGGGCCTCAACCGCATCGAGATCCGCGTCCACGCCTTCAACGATCGTGCGCGAGCCGTGTACGCGCGGTCCGGGTACCAGCAGGAGGGCGTGCGACGAGACGCCACCTTCCACGACGGTCGCTTCCACGACGAGATCGTGATGTCCGCGCTCGCCCGCGAATGGCCCGAGCCTCCGGTGCGTCTGGTCTAGTCGCCGAGCCCCAGGATGAGCCGCCGGAGGAGACCAGCCAGCTGGTCCTGCTCGTCGTCGGACACCCCGGCCAGGATGTCCCGCTCCGCGCCGAGCAGGTCCGCGATCGCCGAGTCCACCGCACTCCGACCGACATCGGTCAGCGACACCAGGATGCCGCGGCCGTCCTTCGGGTCGGTCCGTCGTGCCACGAGCCCGCGTGCCGTCAGCCGGTCCACCCGGTTCGTCATCGTGCCGCTCGACACCAGGGTCTGCTGCAGGAGCGTCTTCGGGCTCAGTTCGTAGGGCGCACCCGCACGCCGCAACGCCGACAGCACGTCGAACTCCCACGGCTCCATGCCGCTCGCGTCGAACGCCGCCCGACGTGCACGGTCGAGGTGCCTGGCGAGCCGGTCCACCCGCGACAGCACCTGCAGCGGGGCGAAGTCGAGGTCGTCGCGCTGCCGTCCCCACGCCGCGACGATCCGGTCGACCTCGTCCTCATGCGGCATCCCTCCATCTTGGCCGAACCCCGCGCGCACGGCCACCGTTCCGGTCATGGGAGGATGGACGGGCCCTCCGTGGGCGTTCCGCCTTGGTGTAATGGCAGCACGACGGCCTTTGGTGCCGTTAGGTCCGGGTTCGAATCCTGGAGGCGGAGCTCGTTGTACGGCATGCCTGTCATCGAGTACCACGGTTCACGCGGAAAGCACCGGACCGTGGCCGGGCGCCACAGAACTCTGCAGAACGAGTGCTGCTGCTCCGATCGCTGCCGAATCGCGCGGGTTCGCGGCGATCTCGATCGTGATCCCGTGCGCCTGGCGGGCGAAGGAGGATCGCTCCGCGCGGGTCCGGATGGCCTTTGCGTAGAGCGAGCCCGCGATGGCGAAGCTCGGCCCCGCGAGCACGATGCTGTCGAGGTCGAAGGCGTTGCTGAACGAGACGACCGCGGCCGCGAGGAGGTCAGCGGATCGCCCGATGAGCTTCGTCGCGGCTTCGTGCCCGCCGACGGCTGCACGGGCGAGCCGGTCGAAGTCCTGGCCCGTACTCTCCTCGGTGAAGCGGAGATCCAGGCCGCGGAAGTCCGGCTGCGCCCGACGAGCTTCGTCGAGGACTGCGGCGGGGGCGGCGTAGCGCTCGACGCAGCCGGCGTTTCCGCAGCTGCAGGGGATTCCTTCTGCGTCGATGGACATGTGTCCGAGCTCTGCCGCGTTGGAGCTCGCGCCGCGGTAGAGCGCGCCGTCGAGGACGACGCCGGCGCCGATGCCCGTGCCCATGTAGACGGTGGCGAACGTGTCCGTACGCGGCACGCGACGCGTCCAGAACTCTCCGATGGCGGCCGCGGCGGCGTCGTTGTCGAGGAGGACGGGTACCGGGAGGAGTTCACCGAGCGCAACCGCGAGCGGGAAGCCTTCCCACTGACGGAGCGTCGGCGACCGGAACATCGTGCCGAGGGTGGGCGAGAGTGGTCCGGGCACGACGACGGCCACACCGGCGATGCTGTCCACCGGGATGCCCGCCGTGTCCACGAAGACCTGGAACTGCCCCGCGAGACGCTCGACGACCCGCTGTGGGTCGCTCAGTGACGCTCCATCGACCAGCTGCCGGGCGACGGTGCCGCCGCCGACCCCGGCCGCCACGAAGGTCATCGCTTCGAAGCCCAGCTGCACGCCCACCGCGTAGAGCGCCGTGGGATTGATCTCGAGGAGCGTGCGGGGCTTCCCGCCAGACGACGGTACGCGTCCACTCTCGCGGATCACACCGGACCCGAGGAGCTGGCGGACGATGTTCGAGATCGTCGGCTGCGTCAGGTTCGTCGCCTGGACGAGCTCGACGCGACTGATCGGTCCGGACGAACGGATGATGTCGACGATGAGCGCACGGCTGCCCGGACCAGAAGCGATCGTCTCGGATCTCGCCATTCCGTCGACCTCCCCGCATCTCGACACCCGGGCCGGCTCGGAGAGTCCGGCGATGTCACACTAGCTGTGCCAGGAACCCGCGCTGACCGGAGGACGACCAGATGCAGACCGACGCAGGCACTCCCCGTGCCGACGACTTGGGGCTGCCCATCGGTCTCACACTGGTGCGCGCCTCCGAGATCTACGGTGCGGAGCCGTGGTTCCACGAGTTCACGGCAGGCATCGACCAGGTCGTCCGACCGATCGGGCACTCGGTGCTGCTCCGTGTGCTCGGTTCGCGGGCGGATGAACTCGAATGGCTGCGACGTTGGCAGACTGATCGGGCAGTTGCCGGAGTCGTGCTCGTCGACCTGGTCGAGGATGACCCCCGTGTGCAGCTCGTCACCGACGTCGGCTTGCCCGCGATCGCCGTTTCGTCCCCAGCGGTCTCCAACGGGCTCCCGACGGTCTGGACGAACGACGATGCGGCGATGCGGACTGCCGTGCACGCCCTCGCTGGCTTCGGGCACCGTTCGATCGGTCTGGTCAGCGGGCCGGAGGAGCTCGCGCACACCGTCACGCGGGCCGCAGCGTTCGCTGACGCGTGTTCGGAACTGGAGATCGCCGCGCATTCCGCCTCGGGAGACTACTCATCGGAGTCTGGCGGTCGCGCCTTCGAGAGTCTCTTCGTCGACGAGGAGGCGTCGCCGACCGCGGTGGTGTTCGACAACGACCTGATGGCGCTCGGCGGCCTCGCTGCTGCTCGTCGGGCCGGGCTCCGCGTCCCGGAGGACGTGTCGCTCGTCGCCTGGGATGATTCCGCGCTCTGCCAGCTCTCGGATCCGCCCCTCGCAGCGCTCAGTCATGACGTGCAGCGCATCGGTCGGCTCGTCGGGGAGGCGATGTCGGCGATCCTCGAGGGGAAGAAGCCGCCCGTCGTGGAGGCACCGGCCATCCGCTTCGTCCAGCGTGACAGCGTCGCCGAGGCACCGCATTGACCGGCGGAGCCCGTCTTCTCAATTAACATCGATTAATAATCTAAGTCTTGACTTCTGGACCGGAGGACTGCACGCTGGTGCAACCCGAAGCGCTCAGGCCAGCGATCAGCTCGCGGCAGCGCCGATGAACGAAGGAGTTCGCCATGAAGAAGACCCTGCTCGCCGCCACGGGAGGCATCGTCGTTGCGGCGTTGGCGCTCTCCGGCTGCTCGGCTGGATCCTCCAACGACAGCGGGAAGCCGTCTGGGACCATCACCGTCTTGACGAACCGCACCGACCTCGTCAACACGACCTTCAAGGACTACGCGAAGCAGTTCGAGAAGAAGTACCCCGGTACGTCCGTCAAGTTCGAGGCACTGACGGACTACGAGGGTGACGCGAAGATCCGCCTCAACTCGAAGGACTACGGCGACGCGCTGCTCATCCCGACCTCGACGGTCACGAAGGACAAGTACTCGGCGTACTTCGAGCCGCTCGGGAAGAGCACCGACCTCGAGAAGCAGTACAACTTCGTCGGCGACGGCTCGTACGACGGTGAGGTCTACGGCCTGTCGACCTTCGGCTCCGCGATGGGCATGGTCATCAACAAGACGGTCTGGAAGGACGCCGGGATCACCACTCCACCGAAGACCGAGGAGGAGTACTTCCAGGACCTGCAGGCGATCAAGGACAAGACATCCGCGATCCCGTACTACACGAACTACAAGGACGGGTGGCCGCTGGCGACGCTCGAGGGCAACCTCGGCACCACGCAGGGCCCTGATGTCCGGATGAAGCTCGCCTCGGAGAACAGCCCGTGGAAGCCCGGCACCGACCAGTACAAGATCGATGACCTGCTGTACCAGACGGTCGAGAAGAAGCTCAGCGAGCCGGACCCGACGACCACGAACTGGGAGGAGTCGAAGGACCTGCTGGCGCAGGGCAAGATCGGCTCGATGATCCTCGGCTCGTGGGCCGTGACGCAGATGCAGGACGCGGCGAAGAAGGCGGGCAAGTCGGCGGACGAGATCGGCTTCTGGCCGATGCCCTGGCAGACGGATGGCAAGTTCACGTCCGTCACCGCGACGGACAAGCTCCTCGCGGTCAGCAAGAACTCGGACAACAAGGCGACCGCCCGCGCGTGGGTGAACTGGTTCATCAACGACTCTGGCTACGCGAAGAGCCAGGGTGCGATCAGCCCGGTCAAGGCAGACCCGACGCCGGACACGCTCTCCGATTTCAAGGCGTTCGGCGTCCAGTACCAGGAGCTGAACCCGGACCCGAAGGGCAAGGAGGCGCTCCTGACCGACATCGCCAACACCGCCCAGGTCGACATCTTCGGCAACGTCTACCGACAGAAGCTCATCGACACCGCCCGAGGCGCGGCGTCCGGTGACGAGGAGTCGTTCTTCGCGAACCTCAACAAGGAATGGGCTGCGGCCCGGAGTCAGGTGTCGAAGTGACCGGTCTGGCACCGACACCGTCCTCGGGGGGGGGCGCCCGCGCCGGCCCCCCCCCCGGGCGGCCCCCCCCCCGCCCGCCCCCCCCCGGGGGGGGGGGGGGCCCCGCGGCGCCCCCCCCCGCCGAGGGGCGGACCCGCACCCGCCGGACGACGCGACGCACCAGCCGCGGATGGCGGAGCACACCCTGGCTGTTCCTCATCGTCCCGCTCGCGTTCCTGATCGTCCTGACCTACGTGCCCGTGGCGAACATGTTCTGGTACAGCGTCACCGACTGGGACGGCCTCTCGCCGGAGAAGGACTTCGTCGGCCTCGGCAACTACGTCCAGATCTTCACCAAGCCGGCGATCTTCCAGGTCTTCTTCGTCAGCCTCTACTACCTCGTCGGCGCCGCAGCGCAGCTGATCATCGCGCTGTACCTGGCGACGCTGCTGAGCTTCAGGACGCGGCTCGGGAACCTCTTCAAGGGGATCATCTTCTTCCCCTACCTCATCAACGGTGTCGCCATCGGTCTGGTGTTCCTGTACTTCTTCCGCCCCGGCGGCACGCTCGACGCGGTCCTCGGACTGATCGGCATCCAACACACACCGCAGTGGCTGGGCGACCCGTCCGTCGTGAACGTCTCCCTCGCGGCATCGAGCGTCTGGCGGTACATGGGATTGAACTTCGTGCTGTTCCTCGGCGCGATCCAGTCCGTCCCGTCCGAGCAGTACGAAGCCGCGGACCTCGACGGCGCGACCTCCTTCGACAAGTTCCGCTTCATCATCGTGCCGAGCATCCGGCGGATCCTCGGGCTCTCGTTCATCCTCGCGATCGCCGGCGCCCTGTCCTCGTTCGAGATGCCCTACATCATGACCGGCGGCGCGAACGGGTCCGAGACGTTCGTCATCCAGACCGTCAACACGGCGTTCAAGTTCTCCCAGGTGGGGCTGGCCTCGGCGATGGCGGTCGTCCTGTTGGCGATCGTCCTCGTCATCACCGGCATCCAGCGATGGCTGTTCCCCGACGAGAAGAAGGAGCAGAGCGCATGAGCGCCACCACCCCACTCCGAGCGCGGGTCAGCCGCCGAGCCGGCACGACGGCGAAGTACCTCAGCCTCGTCATCGCCTCGCTCTTCGCGGTCGTCCCGCTCGTGACCATCGTCATGCTGGCCTTCAAGACGGATCGCGAGTACCGGACGACCAGCCCGCTGACCCCGCCGTCGAACTGGTTCAACGTCAGCAACTTCGTCACCGCCTTCACGCAGGGCGGGATGGTGCAGGGGTTCCTCAACACCGGCATCATCCTGGTCGTGTCCGTGACGGGCACGATCCTGATCGGGACGATGGCCGCGTACGCGATCGACCGGTTCCGGTTCCGCGGAAGGCGACTCGTGTTCGGCGGGTTCCTGCTGGCCACCCTCGTGCCGTCGGTGACGACCCAGGTCGCGACGTTCCAGGTGATCAACGCGCTCGACCTGTTCAACACCCGGGGCGCGGCCATCGTGCTCTTCATGGGGACCGACATCGTCGCGATCTACATCTTCCTGCAGTTCATGCAGTCCATCCCGGTGTCGCTCGACGAGGCCGCGATGCTCGACGGCGCGAACCGGTTCACCGTCTACTGGCGCATCATCCTGCCCCTGCTCCGGCCTGCGATCGCAACCGTGATCATCATCAAGGGCATCGCCGTCTACAACGAGTTCTACATCCCCTTCCTCTACATGCCGTCGCAGGACCTCGGCGTCATCTCGACGTCGCTGTTCCGGTTCATGGGGCCGTTCGGCGCCCAGTGGGAGGTCATCGCCGCCGGCACGCTGCTGGTCATCATCCCGACGCTGATCGTCTTCCTCTTCCTCCAGCGACACATCTACAACGGCCTCACGGCAGGAGCAACCAAGTGAGCAGCACCGCCCCCACCGCAGCAACGACCGAGTCGCACCGGACCCTCCACGACGGGTGGACGCTCCGCGCGACCAGCGGCGACACCCCCGTCGATGTCGCACTCCGCGCGATCCCGGCCACGGTCCCCGGACTCGTCCACACCGACTTGCTCGCAGCCGGCGTGATCCCCGACCCGTACCTGGACCGGAACGAGCAGCAGGTCACCTGGATCGGGGAGACCGACTGGGAGTACCGGACCAGCTTCACGTGGGCCCCGGACGCACACGACCGTCACGACCTCGTCTTCGAGGGCCTGGACACGGTCGCCACGATCACTCTCAACGGACGCGAACTCGCCCGCACCTTCAACCAGCACCGCACCTATCGGATCACGGCGGATGAGGTGCTGGTGGACGGGTCGAACGAACTCGTCGTGCACTTCACTTCCCCCGTCGCGTACGCAGACCAGGCGAGCCTCGACCTCGGCTACCGTCCCCACACCTACTTCCATCCCTTCAACGCCATCCGGAAGGCCGCCTGCAACTTCGGATGGGACTGGGGCCTGGACGCGGCGTCCTCCGGCATCTTCAAACCGGTCACCCTGCACGCATGGTCGACTGTCCGCATCGAGTCCGTCCGTCCGACAGTGACGACCGACGGCGTCTCCGGACACGTCGACGTCGCCATCGCGCTGCAGCGTGCCGAGGACGCGGTGCCCGTCAGGGCAATCGCGACGCTGACCGCACCCGACGGCGTGCAGCACACCGTCGATACGGTCCTCGACGGCTCGGACGGCACGCTCGCCCTCGACGTCGACAGCGTGGCGCTGTGGTGGCCTCGCGGGTACGGCGACGCCGTCCTGTACGACCTCGAGGTCGCGATCGAGGACGACGGCGTCGTCCTCGCCGCGTGGGCGAAGCGCATCGGGTTCCGGAACGCAGTCGTGGAACTCACGCCGGACAGTGAGGGAACGAGCTTCCGTGTCGTCGTGAACGGTGAGACGGTCTGGGTCCGCGGTGCGAACTGGATCCCCGATGACGCCTTCGTCACCCGCGTCACTCGCGAACGTGTGGCAGCCCGGTTGGACCAGGCCGAGTTCGCGAACATGAACCTCATCCGCGTCTGGGGCGGCGGCTACTACGAGTCCGAGGACTTCTACGACCTCTGCGACGAACGCGGCATCCTCACCTGGCAGGACTTCCTCTTCGCCTGCGCCTCCTACGCCGAAGAGGAACCGCTCCGCAGTGAAGTCGAAGCCGAGGTACGCGACAACGTCACCCGGATCATGTCCCACCCGAGCCTGGTGCTCTGGAACGGGAACAACGAGAACATCTGGGGCTTCGAGGAGTGGGGCTGGGAGAAGCGCCTCCAGGGACGCACCTGGGGACTGGGCTACTACCTCGACCTCCTGCCGCGCCTGGTCGCGGAACTCGACCCCCAGCGCTCCTACACCCCGGCGAGCCCGTGGTCCGGCGACATCGACCGGCCGGCGAACGAGATCGACCACGGCTCCGTGCACCTCTGGGAGCTGTGGAACCGTGTCGACTACCCGCACTACCGCGACACCGTGCCGCGCTTCGTCGCGGAGTTCGGCTGGCAGGGCCCTGCCACATGGTCGACGATCAGCCAGTCGATCTCGGACGCTCCGCTGACCCCGGAATCGCCGGGAATGATCTGGCACCAGAAAGCGCAGGACGGCAACGACAAGCTCACGGACGGCCTCGTGGCGCACCTCCCGCTGCCGGACGACACCGAGGACTGGCACTGGGCGATGTCCCTGAACCAGGCCAACGCGGTGGCGTTCGCCATCGAGCACTGGCGGTCCTGGTCGCCGAAGAACACGGGTTCGATCGTCTGGCAGCTCAACGACTGCTGGCCGGTCACGTCGTGGGCGGCTGTCGACGGGTACGGGCGCGCGAAGCCGCTGCTGTACGCCCTCAAGCACGTCTACGCCGACCGGCTCGTCACCGTGCAGCCACGCGAACACGGTCTGATCGTCGCCATCGTCAACGACGCAGCGACACCGTGGACCGGTGACGTCGTGATCACGCGGCGCTCCTACGACGGTGTCGAGCTCGCGGCGGAGACCGTGACCGTTTCACTGCCGTCACGGAGCACGCAGACCGTCGACGTGCCCGCTGACGTCGCGGCGTTCGGCGACGACTCCGTCGAGTTGCTGGTCGCGGAGCTCGACGGCGAGCGTGGGTTCTGGTTCCCGGTGGAACAGCGCGACTCCCAGCTTCCGCCAGCGAACCTGCGCACCGAGGTCGTCGCGGTCGACGGGGGCTACGACGTCACGGTGACGGCATCATCGCTGGTGCGTGACCTCGCGCTCCTGGTCGACAAGGTCGACGTCGACGCGACGGTCGACGACATGATCGTCACACTCCTTCCCGGGGACGACGTCACCTTCCGAGTGACGACCGCGAAGACGCTGACCCCGGAAGAACTGACGTCGGCAAGCGTGCTGCGGACGTCGAACCAGCTCGTCACCGAATGGGTGTGACCGTGGCCGATCTCGCACTGGCCGTCGACCTCGGCGGGACGAAGGTCGAGACCGCACTCGTCGATGCGTCCGGCGCGATCGTGGGCGGGAGCCGGCATCGTCTGCCGACCGGACGGGACGCCCAGCCCGACGAGTTCGCTGGGGCCCTGTCGCGTTCGATCCGGCAGACGCTCGCCGTCGTCCCTGCCGACTCGACGCTCATCGGTGCAGGTGTCGGGTCGGCCGGACCGATCGACCTCTCGCGAGGCGCGGTCAGCCCGAAGAACCTCCCCGCGTTGGCAGGCTTCGAACTCCGCGGCGCGGTCGCCCGAGCAGTGCCGGGCCTGCCGGTGCAGCTCCGCCTCGACGGCACCTGCATCGCGCTCGCCGAACACTGGCTGGGCGCGGCTGTCGGAGCCGCGAACTCGATGTCGATGGTCGTGTCCACCGGAGTCGGCGGCGGCCTCGTCATCGGCGACAAGCTCGTCTCGGGTCGAAGCGGGAACGCCGGCCACATCGGACAGATCCACGTCGCTGGCTTCGGCGAGGCGTCGAGCAGCGCCGACTCGACCACCCTCGAAGCGATCGCGTCCGGCACCAGCGCGGTCGCATGGGCTCGGCGCGTCGGCTGGACGGGACGCTCAGGAGAAGACCTCGCCGACTCCTGCGCAGCGGGCGACGCGACCGCCTGGAAGGCCGTGCGTCGCTCCGCCGCAGCAGTCGGCCAAGCCATCGCCAGTGCGACGACCCTGCTCGACCTCGAGGTCGTCGCGATCGGCGGTGGCTTCTCCCTGGTCGTACCCGGCTACGTCGATCTCGTCCGTGCTGCGGCGCTCGACGCGACTGTCTTCGACTACGCCAGGACGGTTCGTGTCGAACCCGCGCACCTCGGCGCCGACGCCCCGCTCCTCGGTGCAGCCGCGCTGATCCACCGGTCGGAGATGGCCGTCACCGATCCGCCCGCCAGCGACCTGGTCAGCATCCGCTGACGGCCGGACGAGAGAAGACGTCGCTGCGGCAACAGTCGACCGCAGCGGTGCAGAAGAAACACGACGAGGGGAAAGCAAGACGATGAAGTCAGCAACACGTGCACTCCTGACCACCGGCCTGGTGGTCGCGCTCGGCGCCACCATGGCAGTGGCCGCTCCGACCGCCCCGAACGCAGAAGCGTTCAGTGCGGCGAACAAGGCGACCGTCCTGAACTACCTGGCCTCCATCAAGGGGCAGAAGATCGTCAGCGGGCAGCACAACAAGGAACCCGCATCGCAGCCGAATCAGTACACGCAGCGTGTGAAGGACATCACCGGCGTCTACCCAGGGCTCTGGGGTGGCGACTTCCTCTTCAACTCGGCCGATGTCGCGAACAGGCAACGCATCGTCGACCAAGCGAAGACGGAGTGGAAGAACGGTGCGCTCGTCAGTCTCACCTGGCACGTCTGCCCGCCCACGGTCGGGTCCTCCTGCTCGTTCGACGACGTCAAGTCGGACCTCACCGATGCGCAGTGGTCGCAACTGATCACCAACGGCACCTCGCTGAACACCGCGTGGAAGAAGCGACTCGACGAGATCGTCCCGTACCTGCAGCAGCTGAAGGACGCTGGCGTACCCGCGATCTTCCGCCCGCTCCACGAGATGAACGAGCAGTGGGCATGGTGGGGTGGCCGGCCCGGAGGCAACGGATCCGCGAAGCTGTACCAGATCACGCACGACTACCTCGCGAACACGAAGGGACTGTCGAACCTGGTCTGGGCCTGGAACGTGCAGGACAATCCTGCTGGAGGCTTCTCGAGCTACTACCCGGGAAGCAGCTCCGTGGACGTGGTGACGCTCGACGCCTGGTACAAGGCGTTCCCGAGTGCCAGCGAGTACCAGTCGCTCCGGTCGATCGCGGCTGGCAAGCCGATCGCGCTCGCGGAGGTCGGTACGATGCCGACGGCCGCGAACCTCGCTGCACAGCCCGAGTGGACCTGGTTCATGGAGTGGTCCGAGCAGCTCGAGGGCAGCAACACCGCGCAGGCGATCAAGGACACGTACTACAACCCGCGTGTGCTGCACCAGGGCGACCTCGCCATCCCGTGATGCGCTCGTCGTGAACGGGAGAGCAGCGCCGCCAGCGCGGCGCTGCTCTCCCTCCCCAGACCTGCCCGATGCTCGGCGACCGCGGGAGGTGGGAGGAGGTCTCACCGGACGACGTCCAAGACGTCGTCCTGCGTGCCGAACGGTCGAACGACCAACCAGAGAACCAGGACCACGACGACCTGCGCGACGAGGATGACGCCGACCGTGGCTGCCAGCGGAGGAAGCAGCGAACCTCCGATGGCTGCGGTCGACAGCACCCCGAGACCTTGGCGGCTGGCGTTGAGCCAGCTGGCGGCGGTACCGATGTCGCTGCCGCGACGTGACAACGCCCAAGTCTGCACGGTCGGGGTGTTGAGCCCGAGGAAGAGCGTGAAGCACCAGAGGAACGCCAACACACCCCAGAAGCTCGCGGTTCCGGTCGCAAGGATCGTCGCGAGCCCGATCGCCGAGAGGAGGAGCCCCGAGGTGGACAGGACGACCAGCCGTCGCAACTCCACATGCGATGCGAGCCGCGCACCGAGCTGTGAACCGACCATCATGCACAGTGCGTGTGAGGCGAACGCCACACCGTATGCGGTCGCCGTCAAGCCGAAGTGCCGTTGGAAGATCACCGACGACGCCGACAGGTACCCGTACATGCCGCCCCACGACGCCGCCGTCACCGCGACCAGACCGACGAACCGTCGATCACGAAGCAGCGACGCGACACCGCTGATCCGCGCTCGCACGACGTTGACCCGGAGCGCGGGCCGGAGCATGGTCTCGCCTGCGATCGACCTCGTCACGATCCCGAGGACGAGCCCGTACGCGGCCAGCAGGACGAACACTCCCCGCCACGTCACGACGGTCAGCAGGAACGACCCCAAGAGCGGACCGATCGCGATCGCGACGCCCGAGACGAGCGTCATCGATGCAATGGTCCGCAGCATGCGAACGCCGCTGAACCGATCCCGGACCATCGCGATCGCGAGGACGCCCACCGAGGCCGAGGCCGCCCCTTGGAGGACGTGCGCGACGGTCAGGACGGTCACGTCCGGCGCCACTGCGCAGGCCAGGGACGCAACCACGTGCACGGCTGTCGCCACCGTCAGCGGCGTGCGGCGTCCGACCACGTCGCTCCAGGCGCCGGCGAGCAGCTGCCCGACGACCATCCCGATCATCGCGCCGGTGAAGGTGAACTGGATCGACGACTCCGGCACTGCGAGTTCCGCAGCAATCCGTGGGAAGGCGGGAAGGTAGATGTCGATCGTGAGCGTACTGAGGGTCTGCAGGAAACCCAGGGTGACCGCCAGGACCGCCGGGCGAGGCTCTGAACGCATCACAACGTCGCGCCGACCCGCTCCTGCCGCATGGGGTCACTGATGAACCCGTCGAAGGCCACCGCTCCGGCACCGATCACCAACTGCTGTGCACCGAGCGCGGGTGCAGCCAACGTCGGCGGTTCGACGGATGACATCAAGTTCGCACTCACCGCGCGTTCGAGGTGCTCGCGGCCGTGATCGAGCAGGACGCCGAAGAAGCCACCGAGCAAGATCAGCTGCGGATCGTAGGCGAACGTCGCAGCCCGCAGTGCCACTCCGAGGTAGTCGGCCTGGCGGAGGAGGAACCGGTCGAACGCGGCACTGGAGTCAGCGTGGATGGCGTCGCGGATGCGCGGAAGACTCCCGTCGCGCGCTCCGAAGACGGATGCCAGCTGGTGCTGCGAGACAACCGTCGTGAGGCAGCCGACGCTTCCGCAGATACATGTCGGACCGTCGTTCGCGACCGTGACGTGGCCGAGCCGTGCGGCGGCTCCCGAGCGGCCGTCGAGGATGCGACCGTCGACCATGGCGGCGGCACCGATCCCGCCGGGCCCGCCGTAGAAGGAGACGATGTCGTCAGCGCCTCGCGCCGCGCCCCAGAGTGTTTCCGCGTGGAGGCCGACCTGCGAGTCGAACGCCAAGACGGCCGGCAGGTCGGTGGCATCCTGCAGCAGCCGGGCGAACGGGGCGTTCCGCCACCGCAGATGTGGGGCATTGAGCACGACGGACTTGTCCTTCGTCACACGCCCCGGGATCGCCGCGCACAAGCCCACGAGGACCACGTCACGATGTCGCTGTCGAAGTCGCTCCACGAGTTCCCCGACGAAGGCAGCTGCCTCCTCAGGAGTCGGAACACCAGAGGACGCTGCGTGGGCCTCGTCGACCACTCTGCCATCGAGGGAGATCAGCGCGACGTGGACGCCGTCCACGTCGGTGTTGACACCGACGCCGAGGTACCGGTCCGTCGCGGCCACCGACGCCGACGGACGCCCCTTCGCCCCGCGGTGATCGTCGAAGCGCTGGGCGACGATGCCAGCCGACTCCAACTCCTCGACCAGCGAAGCAACGCTGGAGCGTGCGAGGCCGGTTGCCCGAGTGATCTCGGACCGCGTCGTGGCGCCGTCGCGATGCAGGACGGTCACAACCGATGACAGGTTCTGGCGTCGAACAGCATCGATGCTTCGACCGACTGGCGGGATGAGCGACATGGTTCCTCCGAACACCGAATGGTGCCATAGTAGCCATATGTTCACATCCCGAACAAGAGGCCGCCGACCGCAAGCGCTCCTCTGGACTGGGAGCGGTGCCTTCCAGGATGAGTACCACGACTTCCAAGCAACGTCCGCGCGCATCGGGGCGATCCTGGAGGCCATCGGCGTCGAGGTGCACATCGAACCCATCGACCATGCGATCGCCTCCAAGCCACAGGCCGATCTGATCCTGGTGAACACGGCAAAGCGGCGGCCGTCGTCGGGAGAGTCCGATGCGCTGGTCAACGCCCGTATCGCGGACATCTCCGGTTCGGGGACACCGCTGTTCGCGTTCCACGTGTCAGCGACCGCGTTCGCAGAGGTTCCCGCATGGGAACGGCTCCTCGGAGGGCGATGGGTCGCCGGGCAGACCTGGCATCCACCGATCGGACCGGCCCGTGTCCAGCCGACAGCTGCGGGGCGGGAACTCGGCGCTCCGGCGAAGTCGTTCTCGCTCCACGACGAGCGGTACACCGGCCTCCGGCTGTCTCCTGGGACGCGGATCCTCGCCGAACACGAGCACGACGGCGGGATGCATCCGCTCGTCTGGACGCGCGAACTCCGCGGGACCCGGGCTGCCTACGACGGGCTCGGGCACGACCTCCGCTCCTACGAGTCCGCCGAGCACATCCGACTCGTCCAGACGATCGCGAGATGGCTGTTGCCAGATTTTTCTTTGTCCGGGGCGTGAACATATGTATGCTCGCCACACACGTCGAAGGAGGCCGCGATGACGCGCACGAACACCCGCTTGACGAGGCGTCTCCCACAGGGGACCGTCGTCGGACGGCCCGTCTCCACCCCCGACGGCAGTGCCGTCGCCTTCCTCGGCGTCCCCTACGCGCAAGCTCAGCGTTTCAAGGCTCCGCGCACTGCGGGGTCGTGGACAGGGGAGCGCTCCTGTGTGGCCTTCGGACCCGCGGCTCCACAGGATCCGGCCCGCGCTCACCACACGGACGAGACGGACTGTCTGAACGCCAACGTCTGGGTGCCGGCAGACACCGGGACGTCACCGCTTCCCGTCCTCGTCTGGATCCATGGAGGCGGGCATCTGTACGGGTCGAACGCGAATGCGCTGTGTGACGGCGCGCGGCTCGCTGCTGCAGAGGGCATCATCGTCGTGGCGATCAACTACCGTCTCGGCGCTCTCGGTTACCTGAGCCTCGCGAGGACGTTGGGGCCCGAGTACGCCGACAGCGCGAACGTGGCTCTGCTCGACGCGGTCGCCGCGCTGCGCTGGGTCCGGACGAGCATCAGCGAGTTCGGCGGGGACCCTGACTCGGTCACCATCATGGGTCAGTCCGCCGGCGCTGTGATGGTGGCAAGTCTTCTCGCGATGCCTTCGGCAGGCGGACTCTTCACTCGGGCGCTCCTCGAGAGCGGCAGTGGAGAGCGGGCGCGGGATGCGGAGTACGGCGAACGTCTGACCGCAGATCTCCTCGCCGAGCTCGCTGCAACGCCGAGCGATCTGCTCACGATGCCCGCGGATGCGTTGGTCGCCGGCCAGGAGGCGCTCGTCCGGAAGCGCTCCGCTGGTCGCCCGAACCTCGAGCTCGCCTTCGCGCCGCTCGTCGACGGACGGACGCTGGCAGCGCGACCAGTCGACCTGATCCGCGAAGGCGCCTCGGCGGACATCGAGCTCGTCGTCGGCACCAACGTCAACGAAGCATCCGGCTTCGTCGATCTCCGGGCCGATCCTGGTGCCGCTGTGCTGGAAGCGCAGGTTGCGCACCTCCTGGCCGGATCGACCATCGATCCGGTCGCGACGTACCGCTCGGCGCTCGACGCGGACACCACTCGCTCGAACAGCCTCGCCGAGGTCCTCGAAGCCTGCATGGCAGACCTCGTGTACCGGCAACCCTCCCACCGTCTCCTCGACGCGCGTCGTGATGCGCGAGCCTGGACTCGCTCCTACCTCTTCGCGTGGGAACGCCCGGACGCCGATTGGATCAGGCGTGCGGGGCACTCGCTCGAGCTTCCGTTCATCTTCCGCCACGTCGACGACAGCGCAGACGCGGAGGCCGAGGTGGGGCTGGAACCGCCGCGTCAGCTCCGGGACCGGTTGAGTTCCGCCTGGGGCGCGTTGGTTCGCGGCGACGACCTCCCCGACTGGCCGATCTACGGTGACGGGCGTCGCACCGCCGTCTTCGATGAGCGTTCCCGCGTCGAGTCAGACCCTCGCGGCTCCATCCGGCGTCTCGTCGCTCGGCACAACGCCTGAGCGATCGTCCTCCGTTCACCCACCTCGCACCGCCATTGACACTTCGAAGGAGAAGTGACATGCCCGAACGCCCGACCCGAACCCTCTTCTCCCGCCGGAGTGCCCTCGCGATCGGAGTCGCGAGCGCTGCCGGGCTCGCACTCACTGCCTGCACCGGTGGCGGTGCCGTCATCTCCCAGAGCCTCCTCTCGGGCGGCGCGGTCCGGTTGCCGACGTACCGGAAGGCTCGAGCCGCCATCGGCGCCGACCGCTTGACCAGCTCTGTCGAAGGGCTCCCGGACATCTACACGTCGTCTCCGATGCGGTACTTCACGAGTGTCGATGCGCCCCCGGCGGCGGGCTCCACGGTGCGCACACTGCAGATGTTGTGGTTCTCTCCACCCGCTCCGGAGGACCAGAACCCGGTGTGGAAGCGGCTCAACCGGGATCTGCGTGCACGCTTCGACCCACTGCTCGCCAGCGCGGACAACTACAACAGCAAGCTCGCGACCATCCTCGCCGGCGGGAAGCTCCCGGACCTCATGTTCGTCCAAGACCAGGTGCCGGTCGGCGCCCAAGCGTTCACCGCAGGTGCGTTCGCCGACCTCAGCCACTACCTCTCCGGCGACAAGATCCTCGACTACCCGAACCTCGCGAACATCCCGACGTACGCATGGAAGGCGGCGCTGAAGAACGGGCGCATCGCGGGCATCCCGCACGTCAACCCAGCGGTCACCTCTGCTCCGACGATCCGGACCGACTTGATGCGACTCGCCGGCTTCGATCAGCAGCCGACGTCGACCGCCGGTCTGCTGGACATGTTCACCGCGATCGGGAAGATCGGTTCTCACCAAGGCAAACGCGTGTGGGCCATCGGCGGACTCGGTACCGGCCAGATCCAGACGCTCGCTCGATGGATGTTCGGCGTCGGCGCAGACTGGAGGGTCGACGACCGTGGGAAACTCACCTACTTCCTCGAAACTGATGAGTTCGAAGAGGCCGTCGGCTACCTCCGGCAGCTCTGGCAGCGCGGGGCCTTCCACCCGGACGCTCTCGCACTCGGCACCGACGTGCAGCGCAGCAAGGAGAAGCAGCTCTGGACCGAGGGGCACTTCGCCTTCGAGCACGACGCCCCACCATGGCTGGCGCAGCAGGGGATGGAACAGGTCGAAGAAGGAACCAAGGGGGCTGCGGTCGACTTCCTCGTCCCGCCGGTGGCCCCCGGCCGATCGCTCGCCGTCGCGCAAGACCCTGGGTACTGGGGAATCGTCGCCATCGCCGCGGGCGCCGAGAAGGACCCGCGGCGGATGCGGGAACTCCTCGGAATCTGCAACTACTTCGCCGCACCGTACGGTTCGACCGAAGCGCTGTTCCTCGGCAGCGGCATCGAGGGCTACAACTTCCGATTCGGACCCGGCCACGCTGTCGAGCCCATCGACAACGCCGACGCCACCACCAACCTGCAGGGTCTCAGATGGCTCGGCGCGAACGCCCCGTCCTACATCGCCCTCGACGCCAAGAACGCGAAGCGGAAGGACGGCCTCCTCCACGAGCTGGAGCTGCTGACGACCGCAGCGCACGCCGACCCGACCGTCGGCTTGTACTCGCCGACCCAGGTCAGCACCTCCGCGCAGCTCACCGCGCTCAACGAGGACTGGCGCAACAAGGTGGTTTCCGGCCGCGCACCGCTCTCAGCGATCGCAACGTGGCGCCAGCAGTGGCGCTCCAACGGCGGCGACCAGGTCCGGCACGAATTCGAGAAAGCAATGCGCAATGCGAAGTGATGCGAGCACCGTCAACCCACCGGTCGAGTCCGCGATCGAAGAAGCGATCGTCGCCCGGAACCCGCCGCCCCTGAGCCGCGGGTCGGATCAGGCTCGGGAAAAGCGATCGATTCTCTTCAGGATGAAGCGCGAACGGTCGATGTACCTGTTCATCCTCCCCGGCCTGGCATTCTTCCTGATCTTCTGCTATGTCCCGCTCCTCGGGAACGTCATCGCGTTCCAGAACTTCTCGCCCTTCCTCGGCATCGCACGATCCCCATGGATCGGGTTGCAGAACTTCGCGAACATGTTCACCGACCCGGAACTCGTCCGCGCGATCATCAACACGATCGAGATCTCGTTCCTGCAGATCGTGTTCTCGTTCCCTGCGCCGATCCTGCTCGCGCTGCTCCTGAACAGTCTCCTGTCCGATCGTCTGCGCCGATTCGTGCAGTCGGTGGTCTACCTGCCCCACTTCATCTCATGGGTGATCGTGATCGCGATCTGGCAGCAGATCCTCGGAGGCGCCGGACCGGTCGCCGGCTTGTTCGCGAGCATCGGGTTGGAGCACGTCAACGTCATGGCGAACCCCGACACGTTCAAGATCCTGGCCACGTCTCAGGTCATCTGGAAGGACATGGGGTGGGGCACGATCATCTTCTTCGCCGCCATCTCCGGCATCCCCCGCGAACTGTACGAAGCAGCGGCGTGCGACGGAGCGAGCTCATGGCGGCGCACCTGGCACGTCACGCTGCCCGGGCTGATCCCCGTCACCTCGCTCCTCCTCGTCCTCACCGTCGGCAACGTCCTGTCGGTCGGCTTCGAGCAGTTGCTCCTCCAGCAGCCCATCGTCGGAGCAGATGCCTCGCAGGTCATCGACACGTTCGTGTACTTCCGCGGCGTCGTCGGAGGCGACTGGGGCCTCGCCGCCGCAGCGGGCTTGGTCAAGGGCGCCATCGGCACACTTCTCGTCCTCGGGGCCAACAAGGTCGCCAAGAAGATCGGAACAGGAGGGATCTTCTGATGGTCGCCATCGAAGCCCGTCACACGCGAACCCGACGAACACAACGTGCTCGGGACACCAGACCGCCATGGGTCGAAGTACCGTCCGTCGCGATCCGAGTTGCGAAGATCGTCGTCATCGCGATCATCGTGCTCGTCATGCTGTACCCGTTCGTCTACATCATCGCCATGAGCTTCGCATCCGCCGACTCCGACCTGAGCGGCTTCTGGCCGACTGCCTTCTCGTTCGATGCGTACCAGTCCATCCTCGGCGGCGGTGTGGTCACTCGAGCGCTGATGGTCAGCGCCTTCGTGACGATCGTCGGGACCTTCTGCTCGCTCGCACTCACGACGTCGTTGGCGTACGGACTCACACGAACCCGTGAGGTGCCCTTCGCGCGAGCGATCCTGCTCCTGGTCCTCGCCACCATGTTCTTCGGCGCCGGCATCATCCCGAACTTCCTCGTGGTGAAATCGCTCGGACTCATCGACTCGCTGTGGTCGCTCATCCTGCCGGTGATGGTGTCGGCATTCAACGTGGTCGTCGTCCGCAACTTCTTCATGGGCATCCCCGCAAGCCTCCTCGAAGCTGCGCGCATCGATGGAGCGTCGAACTGGACCATCTTCCGACGCATCATCCTGCCCTTGTCGAAGCCGGTACTCGCCGTCATCGGCCTGTTCTCCGCAGTCGGCTACTGGAACAGCTACTTCAATGCGCTGCTCTACATCAGCGACACCGCGAAGTGGCCGATCCAAGTCGTCCTGAACCAGTACGTCATCCAGGGGTCGCTCCTCGCGAACCTGCAGGGGAGCAACATCGTCACTCCGCCGTCGCAGTCGGTCCAGATGGCGGTCGTGGTCCTCGCAACGCTGCCCATCCTCATCGTCTACCCCTTCCTGCAGCGTCACTTCGCGCACGGGATGCTGACGGGGGCGGTGAAGGAGTGATGGAGCAGACCGCACGCAGCAGGTCCTTCGGCCGCACCGGACTGGTCGTTCCACCGATCAGCATCGGTACCGCTCGATGGCGGGACGGGGCAGCACGGGTCGCCGGTGCAGATCTCACGGATGCGATGCTGTCGAGACTGAGCGACGCAGACCAGCCGATCGTGCTGGACACCGCGAACAGCTACGGGAACAGCGAGCAGCGCATCGGCGACTTCTACGCGTCGCGTGGCGGCGTGCCAGATCACGTCCTCATCCAGACCAAGGCGGATCGAGACTTCACCACCGGAGACTTCAGTGGCGCCCGAATGCGGCGGTCGCTCCAGGAGAGCTGCGATCGACTCCAGCTGCCGACGCTGCCCATGGTCTACATCCACGACCCGGAGAACACGTCGTGGGACGAAGCCATGGCGACCGATGGGCCGGTGGCCGCGCTCATCGAGGCGCGGGATGCAGGGATCATCGGCCACCTGGGCCTGTCCGGCGGAACGGTCGACGTGATGGAGCGCTACGTGCGAACGGGCCACTTCGAAGCGGTGATCAGCCACATGCGCTGGACGCTCGTCGATCGGTCCGCGGACGCGCTGTTCTCCGCGGCGCAGGAGCGCGGAATGGGCATCATGAACGCTGCTCCGTACGGAGGCGGGCTCCTCGCCCAGTACCCGCCGGTCACGTCGCGATACGCCTACGGCGAGGCCGCGCCCGATGTCGCCGCAGCGGCAGACTCGATCGGCCGTGTGTGTGCAGAGCTGGACATCCCTCTCGCAGCCGTGGCACTCCAGTTCTCCGCGCGCGACGAACGCATCCACTCCACGATCGTCGGAGTACTCGAACCGGAGGACTGGGACGCCACGAGCGAGCTCCTCGAAGTCGAAGTGCCACAGACGGTGTGGGACGTCGTCGAAGCGGTGCTTCCGCCGGAGTCGGTCTGGCAGCGGTAGGTGCGTCCAGCACCGGACTGGAGGCTCGGTGCCAGCTGGCACCGAGC
>JASCOI010000032.1 GCA_029959665.1 Microbacteriaceae bacterium PS02333 | reverse complement strand
GCCCCCCCCCCCCCCGCGCCGGGCGCGCCCGGGGCCCCCGGCCCCCGGCCCCTCCCGTCGGTCAGGCAGTCGCCTGCTACTTCGTCGCGTCCACGAAGGCGCGGCCTGAAGCCGAGTTCGGTCTCCTACTTCGTCGCGTCCACGAAGGCGCGGCGCGGGTCCGTCTCCTTGATCAGCGAGGTCGCGTCGCGACCGGAGACCGCACCGGTCACCCAGCCGATGACGATGCGCGCCTTGCGGTTCAGCGTCGGCATCGCGTACACGTGGTACGCCCGGTGCGCGAGCCACGCGAGGAGGTTCGTCATCTTGATGCCCTTGATGTTCGCGGCACCCTTCCCGACGCCGTACGAGGCGACGGTCCCGATCGACGGGTGGCGGTACTCCTCGAGCGGCTTGCCCGTGATCGTCGCGACCACGTTGTCCGCCGCCACGACGGCCTGACGCACGGCGTTCTGCGCGTTCGGCGGGTAGTACGCCGGCTGCTTGTCCGCGGTGAGGTCGGGGACCTGCGCGACGTCGCCGAGGCCCCAGACACCCGGGACGACCTCGTGGGTCTCCTCGTTCTCGACCTGGAGCTTCGCGTTGGCGGCGAGGTGCCCCTTCGGCCCGCGCGGCAGGTCGGAGGCGTCGAGGAGCGGGTTCGGCTTCACGCCCGCGGTCCAGACGAGCAGCCCGGTCGCGAACTCGTCGCCGTCGGAGAGTTTCACGACGCCACCCTCGCAACTCGGCATCGTGGTCTTCAGGCGGACGTCGATGCCGCGGGCGCGGAGGGACTCGAGGGTCCACTTCGACAGCTCGGGGCCGACCTCCGGTGCCACGCGGTCCAGCGCGTCGATGAGCACCCAGCGCGGCTGCTCCCCCGCGAGCGACGGATAGGTCTTGATCGCGGCCTGCGAGACGTCGAACAGCTCACCGATCGCCTCGACGCCGGTGTAGCCGCCGCCGATGAAGATGCTGGTCAGGAGTCGGCGACGCTCGTCCTCGTCCCGGGTCGCCGCGGCCTTCGCGATGTTGTCGAGCAGCTTCGCCCGGACGTACGCCGCCTCTTCCACGCTCTTGAAGCCGACGCCGACCTCTTCGAGACCAGGCGTCGGGAAGGTCCTGGTGACGGAGCCGAGCGCGACGACGAGCTGGTCGTAGCCGAGCGTGCGGTCGTCACCACCGGCCGTGGCGATCGAGACGGTCTTGTCGGCGGACGAGATCCCGGTCACCTTGCCCTGGATGACCCGGGTCTTGCGGAGCGCACGACGGAGCTCGACCGTGACGTCCTTCGGTGCGATGTGACCACCGGCGACCTCTGGCAGGAACGGCAGGTACGTGTAGTACGTGTTCTGGTCGACGAGGGTGATTCGCATCGGGACCGTCGCGGCGTGCTTCTGGAGCTGCTTGACGGTCGTGTAGCCGGCTGAGCCGCCACCGAGGACGAGGACGTGAGGGATGGAGTCTGCCATTCCTCCGGTCTACTCGATCTGACCTTGCTGCGTCATGTACGCCGCGCAGAATGCCGAGATCCGGTCGAGATCAACGACGACCGTCGCGCAACCGCCACCACGCCGTCTCGGCGAGGTCCACACCGAGGTACACCCCGTGGGCGGTCCGCCGCGACTCGGTCAGGCTGAAGCGACGGAGACGGTACCCGCCGCCGAACCGGTCGATGATCGCCTCGGGAGAGGACTCGGCCGTGCGCTTCACGAGCCAGGTCCGGTCGTCGACGGCGACGATCACGCGCGCACCGGGCTCACCGTCGCCCGCCGATGCGGGAGCGCAGCAAGTCGATGCGCTTCTGGATCTGCTCGATGCTCGCCTGTGCGACGGCCGGCCCCCCGCTGATCCGCCGGAGTTCGGCGTGGATGGCGCCGTGCGGCTCGTTCGAGTGCCTGGACCAGATGGACACGAGCCGCTGGAGCTCGGAGCGTTGCTCCTTGAGGGTCATGTACATCGGCCGGTTCTCGGGCGCCGCGGCCTTCGGCTGGCCGTCCTTCACGGCGCGACCCTTCGAACGCTTCGCTTGGGTGGCCTGCCGCGCACGCAGCAGGTCGCGCACCTGGTCCGGTTCGAGGAGCCCCGGGATCCCGATGAAGTCGAGTTCTTCCAACGAGCCGATCTCGCCGCCGGTGCCGAACTCGCCGCCGTCGTAGAGGACACGGTCGAACGACGCCTGCGAGTCGAGGGCCTCGAACGGCTGCACGTCGAGGAGGCTCTCCGAAGCGCGTTCCTCCTTGTTGGCCTCGGCGACCATCGCGTCTTCGGGGTTGTACATCCCGTCGTCGGCGTCCTTCGGGCGGTCGAGTGCGTGGTCGCGCTCGAGCTCGAGGGTCGCCGCCAGGGCCATCAGCCCGGGGACGCTCGGCAGGAACACCGACGCCGTCTCCCCACGGCGACGAGCACGCACGAAGCGGCCGATCACCTGCGCGAAGAAGAGCGGCGTGCTCGCGCTGGTCGCGTACACGCCGACGCAGAGCCGCGGGACGTCGACACCTTCGGACACCATGCGGACCGCGACCATCCACCGTGAGGTGTCCGCGGCGAACGCGCCGATCCGGCTCGACCCCGCAGCTTCGTCGGAGAGGACGACGGTGGGCCGCTCCCCCGTGATCTGCTGCAGGATCCTGGCGTACGCACGAGCGGTCGTCGTGTCGGTCGCGATGACCAGGCCACCGGCGTCCGGCACACCGCGGCGGACCTCGGTCAGGCGCTTGTCGGCCGCCGACAGCACCGCCGGCATCCACTCGCCTTCCGGGGAGAGGGCCGTGCGCCATGCCTGCGCCGTGATGTCCTTCGTGACCTGCTCGCCGAGGGACGCCGACATCTCGTCGCCCATGCGCGTCTTCCAGCGCATCTGGCCGGCGTAGGCCATGAACAGCACGGGGCGGACGACGCCGTCCTGCAGGGCGCGTCCGTAGCCGTAGTTGTAGTCGGAGATCGACGTGCGGATGCCCTGCTCGTCGGGGGCGTACTGCACGAACGGGATCGGTGCGGTGTCCGAGCGGAACGGCGTCCCGGAGAGCGACAGGCGCCGCGCGGCACCGCTGAACGCCTCCCGGATGCCGTCACCCCAGGTGAGCGCGTCGCCGCCGTGGTGGACCTCGTCGAGGATCACGAGCGTGCGCCCGCCCTCGGTGATCTTCTTGTGGACCTCGGGGTTCATGCCGACCTGGGCGTACGTGATCGCGACGCCCTGGTAGTGCCGGCCGAACATGCCGTCGCCGTTCTTGAACATCGGGTCGATGCGGATGTTCACGCGGTCGGCGGCGTCCGCCCACTGGCGCTTCAGGTGTTCCGTCGGTGCGACGACCACGATGCGGTCGACGGTGCCCCGCGCGAGCAGCTCGGTCGCGAGCCGGAGCGCGAACGTGGTCTTGCCGGCGCCGGGCGTCGCCGCGGCGAGGAAGTCGCGCGGCTCGGTCTCGAAGTACTTCGTGAGCGCTTCGACCTGCCAGGCGCGGAGCTTCGACGCGGTGCCCCATGCCGCACGGTCCGGGAAGGCCGGCGAGAGGTGCTCCGCCGCGGCGTTGCCCGCGATCTCGGCCAGTTCGGCCGGGGCGAGTTCGGCCGGCGCCGATCCGGCCGGAGCCTGTTCGGCCTGTGCGAGTTCCTCCGACGGCGCCGTGGCCCGCTCGGTGTCGAGTCCGTCGGCCGCGGCGTGCTGCTGGTGTTCGTACTCCGCTGCGCTCACTGTCCCCGATTCTACCGTCACCCGATGTCCTGTCGGGCGTGCGGGGGTCGTTGCTCGGGCGTGCCGCGGACCAGCGACGCCGGTCGGAGCACGCCGGCGCCGAAGCGTGCCGTGACCGCGTCGACGGTGGTCTCGGTCTCACGCCACGGCGCGTCGTCGTCCCACAACGCGTTGCTCGCCGCGGTCGGGACGAGGTTCTCGCCACGGACCCCGATGAGTCGGATGCGGTTACCGGGCTTGTGCAGCACGTCGTACAGCTCGACGGCTTCGCGGTGGATCCGGCGCGCGACGTCGGTCGGCTCGGCGAGGGTGCGCGAGCGGGTCAGCGTGGTGAAGTCGGTGTAGCGGACCTTGAGGGCGATCGTGCGGGCCTGGACGTCGGCACGGCGCATCCGGACGGCGACCTTCTCCGCCAGGCGCAGGAGTTCGCGCGCGACCGCGTCGCGGTCGGTGAGGTCGGTGCCGAAGGTGACTTCGTGCCCGATCGACTTCTCGCCGACGGCGGTGTCGACCACGCGGGGGTCGCGCCCCCACGACAGGTCGTGCAGACGCTGCCCACCGGCGGGGCCGAGCGCGGACACGAGCGAGCCGAGCGGCGTGGTCGCCAGGTCGCCGACGGTGCGGATGCCGCGGCGCTCGAGGACCTCCTGCGTCTTGCCGCCGACACCCCAGAGCGCGGACACCGGCTGCGGGTGGAGGAACGCCACGGTGTCGGCCGCGGGCACCACGAGGAGCCCCGCGGGCTTTGCTCGACTGGAGGCGAGCTTCGCGACGAACTTCGTCGACGCGGCACCGACCGAGCAGTGCAGCCCGGTCGCCTCGAACACGGCGCGGCGGATCGCGGTGCCGATCTCCCACGGCGTGCCGTACATCCGAACGGCCCCGGCGACGTCGAGGAACGCCTCGTCGATGCCGAGCCGCTCCACGCGCGGGGTGAACCGGTCGAAGACGTCCATCACCGCGGCGGAGTTCGCCCGGTACTTCTCGAAGTGGGGTTCGACGATGATGGCGTTCGGGCAGCGGCGCTTCGCGACGGCCATCGGCATCGCCGAGTTCACGCCGTACTTGCGGGCTTCGTACGTGGCGGCCGTGACCACCGAACGGTCGGAGTCGTGCCCGACGATCACCGGCAGTCCGCGGAGGTCCGGTCGGTCGAGCAGTTCGACCGACGCGAAGAACGCGTCCATGTCGACGTGCAGGACCGTCGCCGTCAGGTCCGCGACCGGTTGGTCGGAGACGAGGCGGTTGCGTCCGTCCTGCTTGCTCACACGGAGATGGTGCCACCGACCGCCGACATCCGCGTCGAGGCGTCGCCGACGACCGTCATGCCGACTCGCTCGGCCAGCAGCGCGAGCGACTCGTCGATGCGACCGAGGGCGTGCACGCGGTCCCGCAGTGCGTGGCCCTCCGGACCGTCGGGAAGCGACTGCGCGACGTCCTCGAGTCGGTCGGTGATCCGGGTCCAGACCCCGTCGACCGCGGCAGCGGGACCGGCCACGACGCGGTCCGACAGCGTGTCGACGGACGCGGCGAGGGCCTCGGCCGCACCACGCAGGGTGTCGGGGACGACCGCTGGGGCCGCACCGGGCCTCCCGGCCAGCTCCCGCGCGAACGCCGCAGCCGCCTGCAGGGACGCACGCATCCGCGCGTCGGCGGGCGCCGGTCCACCCGTCGGGAACCGCACCATCGGATTCAGGACGCTCTCGAGCTGGTAGGTCGCGTTGTCGACGGCGCGGGAGCGGGTGCGCAGGTCGAGCCGGTCCGACCGGGAGGCCGTGGGCGCGTCCGCCTCGTCGCCGTCCTCGGTCTCGTCCGCGTCCACCCCCACGGTCGCCAGCACGAAGGCCCGCACCGCCACGAGCTGCCGGCGGACGGCACGACGGACGACGCTGCGCGTCGCGAGCGGCAGCACCACCACGCTGACCAGGATCGCGATGGTCGCGCCGAGCAGGTTCTCGGCGAGGCGCATCGGGATGAGCGCGTCGGTGAAGGTGCCCGAGTAGTCGTAGACCTGGCAGAGCACGACGACGAGGCACGCCGCCCAGACCGCGTACAGGCCGCCGAACCCGTAGGTGCCGACGGCGAGGAGCACGCAGACGAGGACCATCGTGACCCACGGGTGGTCGGTGCCGAGGAGGTGCACCAGCCCGATGCCGACCACACCGCCGACGATCGTCCCCACACCGCGGTGGATGCCCTTGCGGACGCGCTCCGGGGTGGTGTTCGTGCCGGCGAGGACGATCATCACGCCGATGACGCCCCAGTAGAAGCGGCTGCCGTCGAGGAGCAGGGCGAGCGGCTCCGTGATCGCGACGGCGATCGCCGCGTGCACCGCGGTCCGGAGCGACGCCGTCATGTGGAACCGACGCCACGGCCCCTCCGCGATCTCGTCCGCGACGACCGGCACGGCGCCGACCGGGCGGCCCCCGGCGAGGATCACCGGGGACGCGAACGGTACGCCGTCACCCGCGCGCGGCAGCTCGTCGCGCAGCTCCCGCCAGCGGAGCCCGGCCGTCCGGAGGTCCGTGAACTCCCGGCCCATCCGCTGCACGAGCACGGTGGTGCGCGAACCCTGGTCGGCAGCGGTCGCCGTGATCGCGAACCGGGCTGCGAGCGTCTTGCCGGCGTCGTCCCCCGCGCTGCCGCCGTGCCGGAGCACCGTGGTGAACGCCCGGAGCGCTGCGTGCCGGACGTCCTCCGGCGCGCCCTGCTCGACGAGGGCCGCTGCGGCACGACCGAGCTCGTCGATCGCGAAGTGGGTGTCGAACACGAGGCGGTGCAGCTCGTCGGCCGTGCCGTCGATGCCGCTCGCGGCGAGCATGCCGTCGACCGTCAACGCGATCTCGTGGTACTGCGCACGCCGGTGCCGGAGCCGACGGAGCGCCCTGGTACGACTGCGCGGCTCGTCGGCGGTCGCGAGGGCAGCGGTCGCCGCCTCGAGCACGTCCGACCCGCGCGCCACGAAGCCGCGCCGGGTGCGCACCAGGGAGCGGTACGGGTTCGGGCGGAGGAACACGGTCCGGATCACGATCGTCGCGGCGAGGGACCCGGCGACGACGACGGACAGCGGTAGCACAGCGGTCTCCGGGAGCGGGAGCAGCAGCCCGCACAGGTACCCGGAGAAGGCGACGATGGCGGCGTCGGACGCCCACTTCCCCCACTGGAACGCCAGGAATTGCACGAAGAGCAACACGACGATGAGCACGAGTTCGACGATGCGGAACGGGTGCAGCGCGATGCTGCCGGCCAGGGCGACGACGAACGGGACGATGACGGCACCGGTGCGTCCGGCGACGCGGCCGGCGCTCGGGTCGACGATGACCAGACACGTGATGAACGCCGGCATCGCGCCGATCATCAGCCCGAGGATCGCGGGCAGCCCGAACACGAGGGCGACCGCGTACCCGACGGCCATGCCGGCCGGGACGCACAGGAGGGTGCGGAGGGCGCCCTCGCTCTTGACGAAGCCGGGGTCGAGGACGAGCAGGCGGTCCCACAGGCGCTGGCGGCGGGTGCGACGCCGCGGTGGTGTCCGGTGCGTGGGTGCGGGGCGGCCGCGGTCGGTCCGTTCGATCGTCGCGTCCGTCGTGCTCGTCACCTGGCGCATCGCCTCCTGAGGGGAAAACACCAATAGTACCGCATGCGAACTACTTTACCGACGGGGGTCCGAGTACCTCGGTCGCGATCGTGCGCGCGGCCGAGTCCCGCGACGACGGGTGGTACTGCCCGGCCCGGACGTCCCTGGCCAGCCGCGCGAGTTCGCTCGAGGCCCGGTACGCCCCGCCGCCGACGACCCGCATCGCCTCGTCCACGACGTGCTGCGCGGCGTCCACCGTGCGTGCCTTGGTGCCGACGAGGAGCGGGAACCAGCGCGCTCCGTGGTCCTCGAGTTCGTCCACGTCCCTCGCCAGCGCGTCCACCTGGAGCGCGACGGCGTCGACCGCCCCCCGCATGTCCGCGATCGCCCGCCGCACGTCCGGGTCGTCCGCACGCGCGAGCCCGTCCATCTCCCGCCGGTCGCGGACCCGCTCCACCGCGAGGTCGAGCGCCCGCGTGGCGATCCCCACGTACACCGACGCGACGAGCAGCTCGAACGCGGCGAACACCCCGAACACGAGCGGGTCGGCGGTCGGCCCCACCGGTAGCGACCGCACGATCCGGTCGGCGGGCACGTGCACGCCCTCCAGCAGCGTCGTCCGGCTCTGCGTCGCCCGCATGCCGAGGGTGTCCCAGTCGTCGAGGTGCCGGATGCCCCCGTCGGCGCGCAGGGCGAACCCGTGCACCAGTCGCGGCTCGTCGCCCGTCGAGTCCTTGCCGAAGACGCTGAGCACGTCCCACGCGGGCGCCAGCGACGTGGAGACCTTCGTGCCCGTGAACCGGTAGCCGCCCTCCCCGTCGGGCGACGCCTCGGTCAGCGAGTCGAAGAGCACACGGTCGTTCCCGGGTTCGCTGACCCCGAAGGCCAGCAGCCGGTCCGCCGCGGCGTGGTCCGTGACGGACTGGAGGAACGACTCACCACGCGCGGACACGCTGCGGGCCGCCTGCACCCAGACCTGGTGCATGCCGAGGGCCAGCGCGGTCGCCGGCGCGGCCTGGGCGATCTCCCGCTGCACCGCAGCGGTCGCGCGGAGCCCGAGCCCGCTGCCGCCGTCCGCGATCGGCACACCGATGCGCAGGTACCCGGCGGCACGGAGTTCGTCGAGGTCCTCGGTGCAGAACGCGTTCTCGGCGTCGTACCGGGGTGCCCGCTCCGCCAACCGGGCGAGGAGGTCGTCCGGGACGGTCCACGGCTTTGCCTTCGTCATGGCACGAGACTATGTTCCGAGGAGTGTCAGATCGTCATCCGTGGTCCAGGTACGTCGCGATCGGTGACTCGTTCACCGAGGGGCTCGGAGATCCAGACCCCACGGTCCCCGGCGGTTTCCGCGGCTGGGCCGACCGGGTCGCCGAGGTCCTCGCCCACCAGACCGACGACTTCGCGTACGCCAACCTCGCGATCCGCGGACGCCTGCTCCAGCAGATCATCGACGAGCAGGTGTCGGACGCGCTGGCGCTCGGGCCCGACCTGATCACGATCTCCGCCGGCGGCAACGACATCATCCGCCCGGGCTCGGACCCCGACGAGATCGCCTCGCGCTTCGACCGGACCGTCGCCGACCTGCGACGCGACGGCGCGACCGTCGTCATCTTCACCGGCCCGGACGTCGGCATGACCCCGGTGCTCGGTCTCGTCCGGGGCAAGGCGGCGATCTACAACGAGCACCTGCACGCCATCGCCCTCAAGCACGGTGCACTCGTCGCCGACATGTGGGCGCTCCGGGTGCTCCGCGACCCGCGCATGTGGGCCCCCGATCGGCTGCACCACTCCCCCATGGGCCACGCGACGATCGCCGCTGCCGTGCTCGACACCCTCGGGGTGGAGCACGGGCTGGAGCCCTTCAACCCCGAGCCACTCGCCGCCCGCCCCTGGCGCGAGGCCCGCGCCGAGGACCTCGGCTGGGCGAAGGAGTACCTGGTGCCGTGGGTCGTGCGGCGCATCCGGCACACCTCGTCGGGCGACGGCGTCAGCCCGAAGCGCCCGGAGCTCCAGACGATCGTCGAGCACCGGAGCGACACGCCCTAGCGCGTCAGGCGCCCTGGACGAGCACCGGAGCGACACGCCCTAGCGCGTCAGGCGCCCTGGAACGGGTTGGTCCAACGCCACCAGATGCCCGGGTCCGGGATCGCCTGCTCCAGCACGAGCGGCACCGTCACCGGGTCGTGGTCGGTGATCGCGAACCGCACCCGTCCGATCCGTTCGCCCTTCGTGCCGAGCGTCACGGCGTCCAGCTTCGTCGTCGCCGTCACCGTGGTCTTGCCCCACACCAGGACCTCCGACGCGGACTTCGTCACGGCGTCGGTCTCGTCCTTCCACGGCGTCGAGTACGTGCCGAACGTCTGCCCGGCATGGGTCAGCGTGACCACGTGGAAGTTGTCCGCCACCGAGTGCAGCAGTCGTTGGATGTCGGCGTCGAGCGCGTCGTGGTCCTTCCCGCCGAGCATCGCGCCGATCACCGTGACCGTCTCCCCGCCGCGCTGGTACGTCGCCGCGAAGAGCAGGCACGCGCCGGCTTCGTCGAGCGTGCCGGTCTTGATGCCCTCGACCCCGTCGACCCCGAGCAGCTTGTTCGAGTTCTCGATGTCGCCGACGTTCGGGATCGTCGCCTGCTTCGTGCCGACGACCTCCTTCACCACCGGGTTCGCCAGCGCGAGCTTCCCGAGGTCCACCAGGTCCGTCGCCGTCGAGACGTTCTTCGCGTCGAGGCCCGTGGGCTCCTGGATGGACGTCTCGTCGAGCCCGTGCTCGTCGAGCCACGACGCTGCGGCCTTCTTGTAGGCGTCCATCGACCCGAACGCCCAGAGTGCGAGCGACCCCGCGTAGTTGTTCGCCGACTTCATGAGCATGACCTGCAGCGTCTGGTACTCCGACAACCGGAGTCCGGACGGCATCGGGGCGACCTCGCCGTTCTGGGCGAGGTACTGCGCGTAGAGGCCCTCCATCTCCGGCGTGAAGGCGATCGTGGGGCCCGCCTGCCCCTGCGACAGGGGCTTGGCGTCCAGCACGACCAACGCCGTCACGACCTTCGAGATGCTCGCGATCGACCGCTGTTTCGTGTCGCCGCTCGTGCGGAGGCTCTCCGGGAAGCCGGGCGCCTCGACCGCGGTCGCGCCGTACGACGGGAACGTCAACGACGGGAGCGACGAGGTCGGGGCCGCGTACGAGGTGGTCGTGGCGCTCGCCGGGGAGAACGGCACGACCGCTGCGGCGACGAGGTACGCGACCGCGAGGACGAGCACCGCGACGACCGAGATCGTCACCGGCCTCCTGACGGCGGAACGGGGGCGGCGGACGACACGTGACACGACAACCGAGGGTACCGGGGCCGGGTACCGGACACCTGCGGAACCGCCGCGTTGTGGAGAAGGCGGGTCGAGCCTCCCGGCCTATCCCCGCGCTCGCTGGGCCGCCCGCACTGCCCACAGGCCGACGGCGCTCGCCGCGGCCACGTTGAGGGAGTCGACGCCGTGGTGCATCGGGATGCGCACCGTCGTGTCGGCGGCGGCGATCGCGGCCGAGGTGAGTCCCTGTCCTTCGGTACCCATCACGAGCGCGACGCGCTCCGGCACGTCCGCGGCGAAGGCGTCGAGGTCGACCGAGCGGTCCGTCAAGGCCATCGCGGCGAGGTGGAAGCCCTGGGCGCGGAGTGACTCCCCCGCCTCCGGCCAGTCGCCGATCCGTGTCCACGGGACCTGGAGCACCGTGCCCATGCTGACCCGGACGCTGCGTCGGTAGAGCGGGTCGGCGCATCGCGGACTCACCAGCACGGCGTCCGCGCCGAGCCCCGCGACGCTCCGGAAGACGGCGCCGACGTTCGTGTGGTCGACGATGTCCTCGAGGACGACGACGAGCTTCGCGTCCCGGACGACGTCCTCGACGCTCGGCAGCTCCGGGCGGTGCATCGCCGCGATCGCGCCGCGGTGCATCCGGAACCCGGTGAGGTCCTCGAGCAGGTCGTCCGGGCCGACGAACACCGGGCCGTCGTGGTCCGCGACGAGGGGCAGCACGCTGTCCAGCCACTTCTCCTGCACGAGGATGCTCCGCGGGACGTGACCGGCACGGACGGCGCGTTCGATGACCGTGTTCGACTCCGCGATGTACAGGCCGCCCTCCGGCTCGGACACCCGACGGAGCGCGACATCGGTCAGTCGGGCGAAGTCGTCGAGGCGGGGGTCGTCGATGGTGTCGATGCGGACGGGGTGCACTGGTCTCGTTCCGGGGTCGTGGCGGCGGTACGTGTCGGCGTGTGGCGGCTGCTCGTGTCCGCGTGTGGCTGCTGTTCGTCGCTCGGGAAGTGGCAGGGTCGGTCGGCTGTTGAGGGTACCGTGAACGTGATGGCGACGAGCGACGCGACCGACACGGCCCAGTTCGACCGGGTCGTGGACCTGCTCGCGGGCAAGCGGATCGCCGTGCTCTCGGGCGCAGGCCTCAGCACCGACTCCGGGATCCCCGACTACCGGGGCGGCGGCCGCGTCGTCCGGAAGCCGATGACCTTCCAGGAGTTCCGCGCCGACGCCGCGAAGCGCCAGCGGTACTGGGCCGGTTCACACCTCGGCTGGAGGACGTTCGCCGCTGCACGGCCGAACGCCGGGCACGACGCCCTGGCCGCGCTCGAACGGGCCGGCGTCGTCACCGGGGTCATCACCCAGAACGTCGACGGGCTCCACCTCCGTGCAGGGTCACGACGGGTCGTCGAGATCCACGGCTCCATGGACCGCGCCGTGTGCCTGACGTGCGGGCAGGTGTTCGCCCGCGCGGACCTCGCCGGTGTCCTCGACACCCTCAACCCGTGGATCGACGACCCCGACTCGGTGCGCCTGCAGCCGGACGGCGACGTCGAGATCACCGACGTCGAGCGCTTCGTCGTGCCCGACTGCACCGTGTGCGGCGGGATGCTCAAGCCCGACGTCGTCTTCTTCGGCGAGTTCGTCCCGACCGAGAAGTTCGCCGAGTCCGTGTCGATCGTCGCGGACGCCGACGCGCTGCTCGTCGTCGGGTCGTCGCTCACCGTCAACTCCGGCGTCCGGCTCGTCGACCACGCGGCGCGGCGGAAGCACCCCGTCGTGATCGTCAACCGAGGCGCCACGCGGAGCGATCGGCGGGCGGCGGAGAAGATCGACGGCGGCACCACGGAGACGCTGGTCGCCCTGGCGTCCCGACTGGCTCTGTCATGATCGAGTCGTGACGACCCTCCTCTACCTCGTGCGCCACGGCGAGACCGACTGGAACAAGCAGCGCCGCATCCAGGGCTCGACCGACATCCCGCTGAACGACACCGGACGGGCGCAGGCAGCCGCCTCGGCATCACTGCTCGCGCGCAGGGCGTTCGACGCCGTCGTCGCCTCGCCCCTGTCACGGGCGTTCGAGACCGGGTCGATCATCGCGTCGCACCTCGCTCTTCCCGCGCCCTCGACGTACCCGGGGCTCGCCGAGCGGTCCTACGGCGAGGCCGAGGGGCTGACCGACGACGAGGTCCTGGCGCGCTACCCGGACGACGTCATCCCCGGGCGGGAGTCGCGGGCTGCGCTGCTCGCCCGTGCGACCGAGACCCTCGCCGAGATCGCGGTCCGGTACGACGGCGGCGTCATCGTGGTGGCCACGCACGGTGCAGTGATCCGGAGCGTGGTGAACGCCGCGGCTCCCGGGACCGCCGATCGGCACCACACGCCGATCCGGAACGGGTCGATCCACTCGTTCCGGTGGGACCCGGAGCGCTTCCACGCGGAGCTCGTCCGGTTCGACGACCCCATCGACGACGCGTCCGACGCGCCGGGCAAGTACTCCTTCGAGTACCAGAACCCCCTCGAGCAGCGCAGCTGAGGCGGGCGGGCGACCGTTCAGGCGCCGGGCGCGGCGCGGCGCTCGTCGCGGTGGCCGGGGCGGCGACGGGATCGACTGCGCAACAATGCCGACTGACCGCCCGAATCCGTCACCACGACCGCGCACTCGATCACTCCCGAAACGCAGAGCCCAACCGAGTGCGCAGACATGCAGCCGTCGGACGGGGTCCGGTCGCCACGACCGCGCACTCGACCCGGACACCTCGTCGCGCCCCGCCGTCGGCCGGCACCGGCACCACCGGGTGGGTGGCCTGGGCCGAGAGTGCAGAAACGGCGACCTCAGCCAACCCCTGATCGCCACCGCCGCGCACTCGATCACTCACGACGTCGCTCACGACGTCGCTCACGAACCGTAGCGTCGCTCACGAACCGTAGCGTCGCTCACGGCCCACAGCAGCCGATCGAGTGCGCAGAAGCGGCGTCGGCACCGCTCACCCTGTCGCCACTCTTGCGCGCTCGATCGACGACGCCGGTCAGCGCCCAACCGGGTTGGGCCCTCAGGCGCCCGGGCCGCCGGTGAAGCCCGTCGCCCCATCCGGACGCGCAGCCTTGGCGTTCGCCGTCCGGATCTCCTGGTCGGCATCGATGCCGGGCCGGGGAGCGAGCGGGTCCTCGAGTCCTCGCAACGACCGCGCACGATGTGACGCCTGGACCCCCAGCACGACACCGACCGCCACGATCGTCAGGAACACGATCAGCAGGGTGATGAACATGGGTGCAGCCTAACGGCGGATGCTCACGCGTGCGCTCCGTTCGACGAGCGCTGCGCGCGCCGCCGTCGTACTCGATCCGCGAGACGGTGTTCGTCCACGAGATCTCGGTCGGTCACCAGGACGAAGGTCCACCGTTCGGCTTCGAAGCGTTCCCGTCGGACGATGTCGCGGAGGTACGTCGCCCGGTCTTCTTGATGGTGGCGCCCCTCGTACTCGATCGCGATCCGCATCTCCGGGTAGGCAAGGTCGACGCGCCCGAGGAATCGACCATCGCCGCCGCGCACATCGAGGTTGCACTCCGGTTCGGGCAGCCCGTGATCGACGAGCACCAGGCGCAACTCGCTCTCCATCGGGGACTCGGAGCCCGGCCGGACCAACTCGACCGCCGCACGCAGACGGGTGATCCCCCTGATGCCACCGGCGCGGCTGACAGCGACCCGCAGCTCCGCCAGTGAGTACCAGCTGTCGATGAGCTGGTCACCCATCACGGTCAGCTCTCGGACGGACAGCACGGCGGCGCAGTCCAGCCACGTCCGGAGCGGATCGCTCGCCGGCAGCCCCGCCGCCGTCCCGACGTGCGGAGCCGATCTCGTCCTGTGGCCGACGACACCTGGCCGACGCATCTGCCGCCCGTTCGCGCCGGTCACGTGCAGGACGGGCTCGTCCCGGAGGCGCGCGGGCAGGGCGAGGCCCCACAAGGCCGCAGCGGTGGTGTGACTGAACCACTGTTCTGCATCGAGCAGCGGCCTGAACGCACGGGCCCGCAGCTCGACGGTGTCGAGCGGAACGACCCGCGGTACGCGGAGCGAGCGAGTGGGACGGACGAGGTCCCGCCCACGCATCCGCGACCTCGAGACGCCGCGACGGCGCGCCTCGCGCACGGTGAACGAGGTGTTCCGGAGGAGCAGCGGAAGCGGACGAGCGGACATGGCTCCACCCTCCCGAACGCCGCGTGCCCCCGGCTGCCCGATGGGAGGATCCGTGGACTCTTCACGGCAACCACGCCCTGTGGAGGACGTTGCCCGATCGTTGTCTCCGCGCGCTGCACCGCTCCCGCGAGCGGACTAGCATCCTGTTCACTCGATGGCCCGAGCACACGTGTGAGGGGATGACATGACGACCGAGGGACCGGGTCCGACCGGCCGACACCGCGACCGGTTCGGGGACGACGACGACCTCGGTCGCGCCTTCGGTACGGACACGTCCTCCGTGCCCGTGCGCACGACACCGCAACGCGTCCGCGCGTGGTCCCTGCTCCTGGCCGGAGTGGTCGTCGTGGCCGCGGTCATCATCGTCGCGCTCTCGATGATCATCGGCAGTGTCCAGAGCGGCGTCGGCGGGATCTTCCCCCGACCGGACGTTAGCCTCCAGCGCTTCACCCAGGACGCCGGCGCGCTCGACGGTGTGATCGCGACCGACGCCACGAAACCCACGAAGACGTCCTTCGCCAGCTACGACGTCACGGCGACGGTCACCGCGTCCACGGAGCTGTCATCGGACCAGCAGACCGCGCTCGTCGACCAGCTGAGCGAGGCCGTCGCAGACGCGAGCGGCAGCGGCGTCCACGTGTACGCGATCGCCGACCTGGGCGATGTGGACGTCGGGATCTCGCCGTCGAAGGCCCGCACCGACGAACGGCTGGAACTCGCGCGAGGGATCCGGCAGGTCGCGGGCGTGCAGCAGGTCAGGTGTGTGTGGGCGGCCGCGAGCGAGGCACGAGCCGACACGCCCGCCGGTCAGTCCGTGGAGGTCGAGACCGCGCCGACCGGTGTCGACGTCCCGGCTGTCCAGGCGCAGGTCACGGACGCCGTGCACCGGGTCTTCCCCGATGCCGCCGTCCAGGTCGTCACCGCGAAGCAGTGACCCGGAGCCCCCGAACGACGGTGCGGGGCCCCCGATGCTCGCCTGCGCACGATCGAGTGCGCAGAAACGGAGACCTCGGCCGCCCCGAGGTCGCCATTTCTGCGCACTCGATGATCGGGACGCACCACGCACCACCCGCACGCAACACGCCCCCGCACCGGGTCTCAAGCGCCGCGCGCCGCGACCGCCTGCTCGACCGCCCGGACGACCTGCTCGGCGGAGTCCTCCCACCGGAACCGGGCCGCCTGCACAACCGAAGCGGCCGAGGCGGAGTCCCACCGAGCCTCCAGTCTGCGCACCGCCGCAGCGACCGCAGCAGGCGACGACGGGTCGAAGTACTCCGCCGCGTCCCCACCGATCTCGCGGAAGATCGGGATGTCACTGACGGCCACCGGCGTCCCGACCCCCATCGCCTCGACCAACGGGATCCCGAACCCCTCGTCGTACGACGCCGTGACCAGGGCGGTCGCCGACCGGAGCGCGTCGAGGTACTCCTCGTCCGATGCGCCGTCGTGGAAGACGACCGCGTCCGGCCCGGCGAGCGCGGACAGCCGGGCACGGTCGGCAGGAGACACACGGGACATGCAGTGCAGCGTCCAGTCCGACCCGAGCAACGGGAGCGCCGCGACGAGCGTCTCGACGTTCTTGTACGGCATGAAGGAGCCCATGTAGACCAGCGACTTCGCCCGTGGAGCATCAGCTGATCGCACGGTGGCCGGGTCCGCTGCGTTGTACGCCACCGTCACCGGTCGTTTCGTCAGTCGGTGCGCCTCGATCAGTCCAGCGGTCGTGTCCGAGACCGTCACGACCGCGTCCGCACCGTTCAGGAGCAGGCGCTGCGGCCACCACGACAGGTGGAACGCCCGCCAGCCGAGCCGGATCGGCCACGAGAACTCCCGTGGCGGCGTCCGGTTCCGGTAGTAGATCAGGTCGTGCAGCGTCAGCACGAGGGCGTACCGCCGCCCCCGCGACCCCATCGTCTGCATCGGCGAGAACACCGCGTCGAGTCCGAGTCGGTTCACGTGACGGGCGACGAGCGGCTCCCCCGCGTCGGTCGGCGCCGGGATCAGCTCCCACGGCAGGTCGTCCGGCAGCGACTCGAGCTGTCGTTCGTCGTTCACGAGCAGCGTGTAGTCGTGGCGGTCCGGGAGGTGCGCGACGACACCGGCCGTGAACCGGCTGATCCCGTCGTGTCGGCCGATCCGGACGTACCGGCAGTCGATCCCGACGCGCAGGCGGCTCACGACGTGCGCCCGGTGTTCGGCCTGGAGGCCCGACCCGCCTTGGCAGCGCGCGTCGGCTTCCGGACGGGGTCGGCCATCCGGCGCAGGGTCGCGCTGGCAGCGGCGGCCGGCGTCTCGTAGTGCACCAGGTGTCCGACGTCGGGGATGACGACGAGCTCGGCGTCGCGGAGCCGCTCGGCGAGCGCACGTTGTTCCGGCACGGCGGTGATGTCGTCGCGTTCGGCGGCGATCATGAGCACGGGGACCTCGATGCGGTCGGCGTACTCCGAGACGTCGTGGGTCACCGAGGTGCGGAACGCCTCGAGCACGCTCGTCCGGTTGGCGAAGGCGGAGAAGTACCGGTCGTGCTGGTCGTGCACCCACCGGCGCATCTCGGGGTCCTTCGACTTGAGCATCGCGACGCTCATCGCCCGGACGATCGCGCGGTTCCGGAGGACACCGAGGCCGACCGGCCGGGGCAGTGCTGCTCCCGCGCGGTAGTACGCGATCGCGATGCCGGTGCCGACGGCGCGGGGCCCCTGGAGCGCCGGAGCCGCGATCGGGTTCACGAGGACGAGCAGCCGCGTGTCGAGCCCGGCGGCGACCGCTGCGGACACCACGATCGACCCGAACGAGTGCCCGAGCACGACGGCGGTGCGGTCGAGGCCGAGCGCCGTGTGGAACCCGCGCAGCCACGACACGTACCCGTCGATGTCGGAGACCGCGAGCGGGTCGGAGATACCGAAACCGGGCAGGTCCGGGACGATCACGCGGACCCCGACGAGGTGTGCGGCGATCGACTCGAGCCCGTGGTGGTCGCCACGGAACCCGTGCACGGCGAGCACGGTCTGGGACGCGTCGGCGGGCCCGTACTCCCAGTAGTGCGTGGTGCGGCCGTCGACCTCGACGGCGCGGTGCACGACGGGCGTCGAGGCCATCAGCGACTGGTACGGGGAGAGCACGGGCGGTTGCATCCGCGCCAGTCTACGAAACCGACTCCGGTGCACCCGGGAACACGCTCGGAGCCGTCGGCCTATCGTGTCCGGGGCGGGCGGAGATGCCCGTCGACCACGACGAGGAGCACGGTGACCTTCACAGCCCCGATCCAGCTGCCCGGACTGACGCTCGACCCGCTCTGGTACAAGCGGTCGGTCTTCTACGAGTGCATGATCCGCTCGTTCGTCGATTCGAACGGCGACGGTACCGGGGACCTACAGGGCCTGATCAGTCGCCTCGACTACCTGCAGTGGCTCGGCGTCGACGCGCTCTGGCTGCCGCCGTTCTTCAAGTCCCCGCTGCGCGACGGCGGCTACGACATCGCGGACTACAAGGCGATCCTGCCGGAGTTCGGCACGCTCGAGGAGTTCCGCGAGCTCGTGACGAAGTCGCACGAGCGGAACATGCGCATCGTCATCGACATGGTGATCAACCACACGTCGGACCAGCACGAGTGGTTCCAGCAGTCCCGGGAGGACCCGGACGGCCCCTACGGCGACTTCTACGTCTGGCGCGACACCGACGAGCACTACGAGAACATCCGCATCATCTTCGTCGACACCGAGGAGTCCAACTGGACGTTCGACCCGGTCCGTCGGCAGTTCTTCTTCCACCGGTTCTTCTCGCACCAGCCCGACCTCAACTTCGAGAACCCCGCAGTGGTCGAGGCCGTGTACGACGTCGTCCGACACTGGCTCGACCTCGGTGTGGACGGACTGCGG
The DNA here is from genome assembly GCA_029959665.1 of Microbacteriaceae bacterium PS02333. Classification (GTDB taxonomy): domain Bacteria; phylum Actinomycetota; class Actinomycetes; order Actinomycetales; family Microbacteriaceae; genus Curtobacterium; species Curtobacterium guangdongense. Next base: position 12,612 of record JASCOI010000032.1, on the reverse strand, counting down.
CTCGACGCGATCCCGTACCTCTTCGAGTCGGAGGAGGGCAACGGCGAGGGCGAGCCGGAGACGCACGAGTTCATCAAGAAGCTCCGCGCGATGGTCGACGAGGAGTACCCCGGGCGCGTCCTCATCGCCGAGGCGAACCAGTGGCCCCGCGAAACCGCCGCGTTCTTCGGGACCGACGAGGAACCCGAGTGCCACATGGCGTTCGACTTCCCCGTGATGCCCCGCATCTTCTACTCGCTCCGCGCCCAGCACGCCAAGGAGCTGTCCGCGATCCTCTCCGAGACGCTCGACGTGCCGGACAGTGCCGCATGGGGCGTGTTCCTCCGCAACCACGACGAGCTCACCCTCGAGATGGTCAGCGAGGAGTACCGGCAGGCGATGTACGGCTGGTATGGCTACGACCCGCGGATGCGGTCGAACATCGGTATCCGCAGGCGCCTCGCTCCCCTGCTCGACAACTCCCGCGCGGAGCTCGAACTCATCCACGCGCTGCTGTTCTCGCTGCCCGGTTCGCCGTTCCTGTACTACGGCGACGAGATCGGGATGGGCGACAACATCTGGCTGCCCGACCGTGACTCGTCCCGCACGCCGATGCAGTGGACGCCGGACCGGAACGCGGGGTTCTCGACCGCCGACCCCGGGAAGCTGTTCCTGCCGGTCGTCCAGTCGCTCGTCTACAACTACGCGCAGGTCAACGTCGAGGCGCAGCTCGCGCAGTCGCGGTCCCTGCTGCACTGGGTGCGCAACGTCATCCACGTGCGGAAGGCCCACCCGGTGTTCGGCATGGGGTCGATCGCGGTGCAGGAGACCGACAACGAGAGCGTGCTCGCCTTCGTCCGCTCGTGGGAGGGTGCCGGCACCCAGTTCGGCGCCTCGGCCGAGGACGTGCTCTGCGTGTTCTCGTTCGCGGTCAACGCGACGACGGCGACCATCTCGGCGCCCGAGTTCGCTGGCCGTCCGCTCTACGACCTGTTCGGCGGCAGCTCGTTCCCGTCGTTCGACGACGAGGGCAACGTCACCCTGACCCTCGGCACCCAGTCGTTCTACTGGCTGCACGTCGGGGCCGCGCCGACGGCGTGACCCGGCGTGTCGGTGCGCGCAGTTAGCCTGACACCGTGACGTTCCCCACATCGCAGCTCGACACGCCGACGGCCCCCCAGGACCTCTCGACACGTCCCTGGTGGCACGCCCTCGGCGTGTTCGACCTCGAGACCACCGGCATCGACGTCGAGACCTCCCGGATCGTCACGGCGCACGTCGGGCTCATCGACATGACCGGACGCAGCATCGTCGAGGGCTCGTGGCTCGCCGACCCCGGTGTCGAGATCCCCGAGCAGGCCTCGGCCGTGCACGGCATCAGCACCGAGCGCGCCCGTGCCGAGGGGCGTCCCGCGGGAGAGGTCGTCGCCGAGATCGTCGCCGCGATCGAAGCCGTGTTCGCGCGCGGGATCCCGCTCGTGATCTACAACGCCCCGTACGACCTCACGCTGCTCGACCGGGAAGCCAAGCGGCACGGCATCGCCTCCCCTGTGATCGGCAACGTCGTCGACCCGCTCGTCATCGACAAGGCGCTCGACACCTACCGCAAGGGCAAGCGCACGCTCGAAGCCGCCGCGGAGCTGTACGGCGTCACCCTCTCCGACGCGCACGACGCTGGCGCGGACGCGATCGCTGCCGGCCGGGTCGCCCAGGCCATCGCGACGAAGTACCCGGACGACCTCACCGTCTCCGCCGAAGAGCTCCACCGCAAGCAGGTCGGCTGGTGCGCCGAGCAGGCCGCGTCGTTCCAGGACTACATGCGGAAGAAGCGCGACCCGTCCTTCACCGCCGACGGCCGCTGGCCTCACCGCACCGCCGACTGACGCTCTGGTCGGCTCCTCTTCGCTCGCCGCACGACGAAAAGCAGCTCGCACCGCGCAACGACGCGGTGCGAGCTGCTTTCGGTTGTGCGAGCGCAATCGGCACAAACGCGAAACGGGCGGCCCTCCCGGAGGAGAGCCGCCCGTGCTGGACTGCAGTCTTACTTGCTGAAGCCCTTGAAACGCTGGTTGAACTTCTCGACGCGACCGGCCGAGTCGAGGATGCGCTGCTTGCCCGTGTAGAACGGGTGCGACGCGGACGAGATCTCGACGTCGATGACCGGGTAGGTGGCACCGTCGAGCTCGATGGTCTTGTCGCTGTTCGCGGTCGAACGCGTCAGGAACGTCTCACCGGAAGCCAGGTCGCGGAAGACGATGGCGCGGTACTCGGGGTGGATGTCGGTCTTCATGGAGATTCCTCGGATAGCAGTGTGTGTTGAGATGCGCAGAACCGCGCGGGAAGTCGTTGGCCTACGCCAGCCGTCTACGTTACCAGACAGCAGGGCCGATGTGGAGCAGGGTCAGGCTGCGCGCGCCGAGAACCGACCGGAGTCCTTCGACACGGTCAGCCCGATGCCGAACGCCTCGGTCAGGGTGGCGTCGGTCAGGACCTCGTCGATCGGTCCCGCCGCCTGGACGTGCCCGTCGGCCAGGATCAGCGCGTGGGTGAATCCCTCGGGGATCTCCTCGACGTGGTGCGTCACGATGACGATCGCCGGCGAGTCGCCACTCTTCGCGTACCCGCCGAGCGTGCGCACGAGGCTCTCCCGCGCGCCGAGGTCGAGCGACGCTGCCGGTTCGTCGAGGAACAGGATCTCGGGGTCGGTCATGACCGCACGGGCGATCTGGACGCGCTTCTGCTCGCCGTCGCTCAGCTCGCCGAAGGTGCGGTCGGTGAACGCGCCGAGGCCCCACTCGTCGAGCACGCGCTGCGCACGGCGGACGTCGAGCTCCTCGTACTCCTCGTTCCAGCGACCCGTGACCGAGTACGCAGCGGTCAGCACGACGTCGATCACCTTCTCGGTGACGGGGATGCGGCGCGCGAGGGCCGTCGACGCGAATCCGATCCGGGGCCGCAGGTCGAACAGGTCGGCGCCGCCGAGCTCGGTCCCGAGCACCTCGACCTCGCCCGAGGTCGGGAAGCTCTGGGCACCCGCGACCTGCAGCAGTGTGGTCTTGCCGGCGCCGTTCGCACCGAGCACGACCCACCGCTCGTCGTCCTGCACCTCCCACGAGACACCGTCGAGGATGGTGGCCCCGTTCCGGACCACGGACACGTCAGACAAGCGCACAACCGAGGGCATGTGATCACCCTACGGCAGCCGACCATCCGAAACGGGGCACACGCCGAGCGTCACTCCGCCAGGATCGACTCGATCTGTCCGAGCGCCTCGAGCATGCCCTCGCGCATGCCCATCTCGAGCAGTTGCTCGAGTTGCTCCGCCGTCGCGAAGTGCGCCGTGTTCGTCATCCGGGTACGGCCACCGATGTCCTCGAGCGTCACCTCGATGGTCGTGATCGGCATCGACGTGTCCGGCCGTCCCGACGCGTCGGCGAAGCCGTCCTCGAGCGTGATGGAGTGCGGTTCGTCCACGGCGACGATCGTCCAGTAGCCGGGCGCCTCGATGCCGTCAGGACCGGTCATGAAGTAGTCGCTGCGGGACCCCGGCTCGAGCGTGTGCCGGACGAACGTGGCCGGCCACGACGGCGGTCCCCACCACCGTTCGAGTTGCCTGGGGTCCGCCCAGATCTGCCAGACGCGCTCGACCGGCGCGTCGAACTCGGCGGCGAACGTCATGGTCAGCGCGTCGACGTCGTGCGTCGCGTCGATGGTGGTGCTCATCTGCCGGTCCCCCTCGGGGTCGGTGGGCTCCGTCACGGATCGGTGTGCGGCCGATCGGCGGGATCCTCGTCGGCGAGGAGCTCCGTGATCCGATCGACCCGGTGCCGCCGGAGGTCCGGGTCGGACCGCAGACGATCGGCGCGTTCGTGTACCGCGACGGTACGCCGGGCGCGCCCCGCGCGCAACGGACTGGGCCCACGCGAGCCGGTTCCGGCACGGCGTGGAGCGAAGCGGAACGGCGTGACGGCCGAGCCCGTGGGGAGAGGCGCGGGGGGGGGGGGGGGGGGGGGCGGGCCCCCCCCCCCCCCCCCCCCCGCCCCCCCCCGTCCGGTTCAGTGCCGTGGTGCGGTCAGCGCGCCGCCAGGACCTGGTCGTACACGGCGCGCGTGCGCGTCGCGATCGCGTCCCAGGTGAACTCGGTCTCGACGCGGAGCCGACCCGCGCGACCCATCAGCTTCGCCAGCCCGATGTCGGACAGGACCTCGTTGAGGGCGGCCGCGAGGTCGGCGACGTACTTGTCGGGGTCGGTCGGCGTGCCGGTGCCGTCGGTGGCCTGGTCGATCGGCACGATGCGGCCGGTCAGCCCGTCGGCGACGACCTCGGGGATGCCACCGGTGCCGGTGCCGACGACGGGGATCCCGCAGGCCATGGCCTCGAGGTTCACGATGCCGAGCGGTTCGTAGATCGACGGGCACACGAACACGGTGCCGGAGGACAGGACCTTGACGATCTCCTCGTGCGCGAGCATCCGGTCGATCCAGACGACGCCGTCGCGGTGTTCGCGGAGGTCCTCGACCAGTCCGGTGACCTCGGCCATGATCTCCGGGGTGTCCGGAGCACCGGCACAGAGGACGATCTGGACCTCCGGCGGCAGCGAGGCGACCGCGCGCAGCAGGTACGGCAGGCCCTTCTGGCGGGTGATGCGTCCCACGAAGACGACGCTCGGGCGCTCTGGGTCGATGCCGAGGGCACGCACGGCGTCGTGGTCCACGTCCGGCTTCCACTCGTCGACGTCGATGCCGTTGTAGACGACGTGGACCTTGGCCGGGTCGATCGACGGGTACGAGCGCAGGATGTCTGCACGCATCGCCTTCGACACCGCGACCACCGCGTCCGCCTGCTCGAACGACTCGCGCTCCATCCAGCTGGACAGCCGGTACCCGCCGCCGAGCTGCTCGGCCTTCCACGGCCGGAGCGGTTCGAGGCTGTGCGCCGTGACGACGTGCGGGATGCCGTGGGTGAGCTGCGCCAGGCGACCGGCGGCGTTCGCGTACCAGGTGTGCGAATGCACGAGGTCGGCACCCTCGACGTCCGCCGCCATCTGGACGTCGGTGCCGAGGGCCTGGAGCGCGCCGTTCGCGTTCTCCAACCCGGCCGGCGTCCGGTAGGCCCAGACGCCCTCCTCGTCGCGGAACGCCCCGAAGGCACGCACCCGCACGTCGGTGTCCGTTCCCGACCGCAACGCTGCGGTGAGCTCGGCCACGTGGACGCCAGCACCGCCGTAGACCTCCGGCGGATACTCCCTGGTCAGCAGATCGACTCGCACTTGTTCAACGTAACCGGTTCCCAGTGCTGACGCCTACTGTGAACGGCATGGCACCAAAGAAGGTCTTCGGCATCGTCCTCGCGGGAGGTGAGGGCAAGCGGCTCATGCCGCTGACGGCCGACCGGGCGAAGCCCGCTGTCCCGTTCGGCGGGAACTTCCGTCTCATCGACTTCGCGCTCTCGAACCTGGTGAACTCCGGGTTGCAGAAGATCGTCGTCCTGACGCAGTACAAGTCCCACAGTCTCGACCGTCACGTCGCGAAGACATGGCGCATGGAGGGGCTGCTCGGGTCGTACGTCGCGTCGGTCCCGGCGCAGCAGCGTCTCGGCAAGCGGTGGTTCGCCGGATCCGCCGACGCAATCCTGCAGTCGCTCAACCTGCTCCGCGACGAGCGCCCCGACATCGTCGTGGGGGGGGGGGGGGGCCCCCCGGGGCCGGGGGGGGGGGGCCCCCCGGGGGGGGGGCCCCCCCCCCCCCCACGCAAGCCTGCCGGCGCGCAACCTGCGCCGCGACGAGCGCCCCGACATCGGCGGCGGGGGCGGCGCCGACCACGTGTACCGGATGGACTTCCACCAGATGGTCGAGGCGCACATCGCCTCCGGCCGCAGCGCCACGGTCGCCGCGATCCGCCAGCCGATCGGGCTCGCCGACCAGTTCGGCGTGATCCAGGTCGCCGAGGACGACCCGACGAAGATCGACGCCTTCCTCGAGAAGCCGAAGGACGCCGTCGGCCTCGCGGACTCCCCCCACGAGATCCTCGCCTCGATGGGCAACTACGTGTTCGACGCCGACGCGCTCGTCGACGCCGTCCTGCGCGACGGCCAGCTCGAGTCGTCGGCGCACGACATGGGCGGCGACATCGTGCCGGACTTCGTCGCGCGCGGCGACGCCGGCGTGTACGACCTGAAGGGCAACGAGGTCCCGGGTTCGAACGACCGCGACAAGTACTACTGGCGCGACGTGGGGACGATCGACTCGTTCTTCGACGCGCACATGGACCTCATCGCTCCCGTCCCGGTGTTCAACCTGTACAACCAGGACTGGCCGATCTTCAACCAGCAGACGAACCTGCCGCCGGCGAAGTTCGTGCGGGACGCGAACGGCAACACCGGGTCGACGGTCGACTCGATCGTGTCGCTCGGGTGCCTGCTCTCCGGAGCCCAGGTCGAACGCAGCGTCATCGGGCCGTGGTGCGGGATCGACTCCGGGTCGAAGGTGCTCGACTCGATCGTGTTCGAGCGGGCTTCGATCGGCGCCGGGTCGATCGTGAACCGTTCGATCCTGGACAAGGACGTCGTCCTCGCGCCCGGTGCGCAGGTCGGTGTCGATCGGGAGGCCGACCTGGCCAGGGGCTTCACCGTCACCGATTCCGGGATCACCGTGGTGGGCAAGGGCGTCCGAGTCGAGGCCTGATGACGCCCCGACCCGGACTCCGCCCATGCGTCGGCAAGGGCGTCCGCGTCGAGGCGTGACGGCGTCCGGCGTCACAGGAGGCGCGGCACCGCTACCGTTGTGGCGTGCCGCGCTTCCTCGTCGTCCTCGATGCCGATTCCACCCTGCTCGAGGACGAGGTCATCGAGCTGCTGGCCGACGCCGCCGGGACCCGGCCACAGGTCGCCGCGATCACGGAGCGCGCCATGCGCGGGGAGATCGACTTCGGGGACAGCCTCCGGGAGCGTGTCGCGACCCTTGCGGGCCTCCCGTCCAACGTCTTCGCCGACGCCCAGCGAGCGGTCCAAGTGACCCGCGGCGCGGACGAACTCGTCCGCGGCGTGCACGCCGCAGGCGGGACCGTCGGCGTCGTCTCGGGTGGCTTCCACGAGGTGCTCGACCCGTTCGCCGCGGCACTCGGCCTCGACCACTGTCAGGCGAACCGGCTCGAGGTCGTCGACGGACGGCTCACCGGGCGGGTGCTCGGCGACGTCGTGGACGCGCACGCGAAGGCAACCGCCCTCCGGGCGTGGGCCGACACGGACGGCGTGTCCCTCGCACGGACCGTGGCGATCGGCGACGGTGCGAACGACCTCGAGATGATGCGGGTCGCGGCGCTGTCCGTGGCGTTCGACGCCAAGCCGCGCGTGCGGGAGTCGGCGGACGTCGCGGTCGTCGACCGGGACCTCTCCCCCGTGCTCGCCGCCCTCGGCCTGCGCGGCTGAGCGCTGGCCGCGCCGGGCCCGGAGCCGCGCTAGTGGCCCATCCCGAGGCCGCCGTCGACCGGGATGACCGCGCCGGAGATGTACCCGGCGCCGTCGCCGGCGAGGAAGAGCGTCGCGTCCGCGACGTCGTCGACGCTGCCGTAGCGCGCCGCCGGGATCTGCTTCTTGAACTCGGCCTGCAGTTCCTCCGGCAGCGCTGCCGTCATGTCCGTCTGGATGAAGCCCGGCGCGACGACGTTCGCCGTGATGCCACGCGACCCGAGCTCGCGCGTGATCGAACGCGCCATGCCGACGAGCGCCGCCTTGGACGACGCGTAGTTGACCTGGCCGACCTGCCCGTACGCCCCGACGACGCTGGACATCAGCACGATGCGGCCGAACTTCGCGCGCATCATGCCCTTCGTCGCGCGCTTCACGACCCGGAAGGTGCCCGTCAGGTTCGTGTCGATGACGCTCGTGAAGTCCTCTTCCGACATGCGCAGCAGGAGCTGGTCGTTCGTGACGCCGGCGTTCGCGACGAGGACCTCGATCGGCCCGAGCTCCGCCTCGACCTGCGTGAACGCCGCGTCGACCGACGCCGTGTCGGTGATGTCCGCCTGCACGGTCAGCGCACCCTCTGGGCCACCCTGACCGCTCCGTGACGTCACCGCGACGCGGTGTCCCTCGGCGACGAAGCGCGCCGCGAGCGCGTGGCCGATGCCGCGGTTGCCGCCGGTGATGAGGACGGTACGGGGGGTGGTCATGGAGGCTCCGTTCGGTGGCGATCTCGTGCGTCCGGCCCGGGTCCCGCGGCCGACACGCCCGCACGAGCCTACCCGGGCGCACATCGCGCGCGTGATGTGTCCATGTGTCGGTGCGCGGGCTTAGGCTTGTCGGAGGGAAGACGGAGACCGAACGCATGAAGACGACGCGACGCATCACGCGACGCACGACGCAGGCCATCACGGCGCTGCCGGAGACGCCGCAGCGCGACCGGAAACACCGTCTGTCGCGGTACATCTGGCAGATGGCCGTCCGCGTGATCCTCTTCGTCGGGGCGGTCCTCGTCTACACCGTGTGGCACAGCCCGTGGCTCGCGCTCATCCCGATCGTCCTCGCGGCGGTCATCCCCTGGGTCGCCGTGGTCATCGCGAACGCCGGCAGCCACACCGAGTCCGACTACGTCGCTCCGGCCGGCGCGCTCGTCCGTGCCGCTGACATCGACCCGCGCCTCCGCGAACAGCAGGAAGACGCGCGGGCGCAGGCCTACCGAGACGAGCAGGACCGCCTGCGCGAGGGCGCGCAGCACGCGCAGGAAGAGTGGCAGCGCAACGGGGACCGCTCCCGCGTGTGGGGCCACCGCTGATGGGTGCCACGTTCGACCTCTTCACCGAGCCCGGTTCGACCCCGGTGTGCTCCCGCGCCGGGTGCTCGACCGCCGCCAGCTGGCGGGTGAACTGGCGTAACCCGCGCATCCACGCCATCGACCGCGTGAAGATCTGGGCGGCCTGCGACGAGCACCGTGACTTCCTCGCCGGGTACCTCCGCTCGCGGACGTTCCCGGTCCGGGTGACCGGCATCGACGAAGACGTCGACCAGCTCGACGACGCCAGGCACGACGCGCACGACCAGCCGAAGAACGACGTCGGTGAGCGGGCGCGCTCGGCGAACGAGCGATGACCGACGACTTCGACCCGGGTTCCCGGTACGGCCGCCGCCACGCCGAGAAGCTCCGTCGGGCTGCCGAGCGGGAACGCCGGGCGGCCGTCGACGCCGGCGTGGCGGAACGCGATCCGGACGAGCCGTTCGTCGGCTGGCGGTTCGTCGGGAGCCGCCGGTGGCTCGGGTACTTCGCCATCGCCGTCGCGTTCGCCATCGTCTGTGCGCTGTTCGGCATGTGGCAATGGGACCGCCGGAACGAAGCCGTGCGTGAGAACCAGCAGATCGCCGCGAACTACGACCACACCCCCGTCCCCGTGGACCAGGCACTCCCCCGGGCCTCGAGCTGGAACGACGACCAGACCTGGCTCCGGGTCGAGGTCACCGGGCGCTACGACACCGACGACCAGCTCCTCGTCCGGAACCGCGTGCACAACGGGCAGCCGGGCTTCGAAGTCCTCACGCCGCTCGTCACCGCGGACGGCCGCGCGTTCGTCGTCGATCGCGGGTGGGTCCCGACCGGCAACCGGCAGGACGCACCCGACAGCATCCCGGCCGCCCCCACCGGCGAGGTCACCGTGGTTGCGCGTCTGCAGCAGAGCGAGCCGCGCATCCCCGGGCGCACCGATCCGGCCCACACCGACCAGGTGCAGTCCGTGACGCTCGCCGACGTCGCGAAGAAGGTCGACGCCCCGATCTGGACGGGTGCCTACGGCCAGCTGGCATCCGAGACCCCCGCCCCGACCGAGGCCCGTCCGCTCGGGTGGGACCGGCCGAGCGCGGACACCGGCCTGCACCTCAGCTACTTCATCCAGTGGTTCATGTTCGCCGCCGGCGGGTTCGGCTTCCTGGCGTACCTGATGGTGCAGGAGTACCGGAACCTCAACCAGGACGACCCGGAAGAGCGCGAGCGTGCCCTCGAGCGGCAGCGGCGCAAGGACGCGAAGCCCAAGTCGGACGCCGACATCGAGGACGAGCTCCTCTCCCGCTGACCGCTAGGCGAGCTCGATGAGTTCCGCGTAGTCCTTATTCCAGTGGTCCTCGGTGCCGTCGGGCAGCAGCAGCACCCGCTCGGGGTTCAGTGCCTCGACCGCACCCGCGTCGTGCGACACGAGCACCACGGCGCCCTCGTAGCCCGCCAGCGCGCCGAGGATCTCCTCGCGCGACGCCGGGTCCAGGTTGTTCGTGGGCTCGTCGAGGAGCAGCACGTTCGCACCGGAGACCACGATCATCGCGAGCGACAGACGGGTCTTCTCGCCACCGGAGAGCACGCCGGCCTTCTTGTAGCCGTCATCGCCCGTGAAGAGAAACGACCCGAGGACGCGACGGGCCTCGGTCTCGTTGAGCTCCGTCGACGCTGACACCATGTTCTCGATGACGGTGCGGTTCACGTCGATGTTCTCGTGCTCCTGCGCGTAGTAGCCGATGCGCAGGCCGTGCCCGGGCTGGATCTCGCCCGTGTCGGGCGCGTCGGCCCCGGCGAGGATCCGGAGCAGGGTCGTCTTGCCGGCACCGTTGAAGCCGAGGATGACGACACGCGATCCGCGGTCGATCGCCAGGTCGACCCCGGCGAAGATCTCGAGCGACCCGTACGACTTCGACAGCCCTTCGGCCATCAGCGGGGTCCGACCACAGGCGACCGGCGTCGGGAACCGGAGCTTCGCGACCCGGTCGACGGCGCGCTCGTCCTCGAGGCCGGCGAGCAGCTTGTCGGCCCGCGCGACCATCTGGTGCGCCGCGGCCGCCTTCGACGCCTTGGCGCCGAAGCGGGCAGCCTGGTCCTTGAGCGTGGCCGCCTTCTTCTCGGCGTTCGCGCGTTCCTTGCGGCGACGCTCCTCGTCGGCGACCCGCTGCCGCTGGTACAGCTTCCAGCCCATGTTGTAGATGTCGATGGTCTGGCGGTTCGCATCGAGGTAGAACACCCGGTTGACGACCTCGTCGACGAGTTCGACGTCGTGGGAGATCACGATGACGCCGCCGGGGTAGGTCTTCAGGTGCTCGCGCAGCCAGACGACGCTGTCGGCGTCGAGGTGGTTCGTCGGCTCGTCGAGGATCATGGTCTCGGCGTCCGAGAACAGGATCCGGGCGAGCTCGATGCGGCGACGCTGCCCACCGGACAGCGTCTTGAGCTGCTGGTCGAGGATGCGGTCCGGGAGCTTGAGGTTCGACGCGATCGACGCCGCCTCGGCCTCGGCAGCGTAGCCGCCGAGCGCGTTGAACTGGTCGTCGAGGCGCGAGTAGCGGCGCATCGCCTTCTCGGCCACGGCCGGGTCGTCGCTCGCCATGTCGAGCGTGGCGAGCCGGATGCCCTCGACGAGTTCGCCGAGACCGCGAGCGTCGAGGATGCGCTTGCGCGCGGTGTCCTCCGGGTTGCCCGAGCGCGGGTCCTGCGGCAGGTAGCCGATCTCGCCGGAACGCTCGATCTTGCCGTCGGTCGGCGGGGTCTCCCCCGCCAGGGCCTTGGTCATCGTGGTCTTCCCGGCGCCGTTCCGGCCGACGAGACCGATCTTGTCGCCCTTCTCCACGCGGAAGGACACGTTCTCCATCAGGAGGCGGGCCCCGACTCGGATCTCGAGGTCGTGCACGGCAAGCACAGTGGAAGTCCAATCAGTTGGTGGTTTTGCACAACGACGTGCGCATGAGGTGCACCGCTACGCTGACGGGACCGATGGTCCTGAACAGGACCAGCAGTCCATTCTAGGAGAATCCATGACGAACGCCACCGGGTTCGCTCCCCGCGCAGTCCTCGCCGACCGTCTGCGGACGCACGGCCTCGCCACCGATGCCGCGCTCATCGCCGGCGGCACGCTCTTCACCGCGGTGATGGCCCAGGTCGAGGTCCCGATGTGGCCCGTCCCGATCACCGGGCAGACCCTCGCGGTCGTGCTCGTCGGTGCGACCCTCGGTGCCCGCCGCGGCGTGCTCTCGATGCTCGTCTACGCGATCGCCGGGCTCGCCGGTGCACCGTTCTTCGCCGACATGCAGGGCGGCCTGCACGCGCTGACCCTGCCGAGCTTCGGGTACGTCATCGGGTTCATCCCCGCCGCCGGCGTCGTCGGCTGGCTGGCACGCCGGAACTGGGACCGCCACGTGGGGCGCGCCGCGGTGGCGTTCACGCTCGCGAGCGCGATCCCGTTCGTGACGGGGCTCCCTTACCTCGCCGTCGCGCTCGGTGCGCTCGGCCTGCCGAACGACCTGCAGTCGGTGCTCGCCGCCGGCCTGTACCCGTTCATCGTCGGCGGCCTCGTGAAGGCCTTCATCGCCGCGGGCATCATCCCCCTCGTGTGGAAGGCCGTCGGCCGCCGCTGACGCGCGTGCGCGCGCCCCGGGCGCGCTCACGCCCCGCGCACCGAACCCCGCCGAGGTTCCAGAATTCTGGAACCTGGGCGGGGTTCTTGCGTGTGTCGTGACATCTCGGCGAACGTGAGCGGCGAGTCGTGGAACCGCGAGATTGCGCGGTACGGCCCGCGGCGCGCTCGGCGCACGCACACGACAGACGGGAGGCCCCGGGCCCCCTGGCCCCCGGCCGCCCCCGCCCGCGCCGCCTGACGTGGCCCCCCCCCCGCCCCC
>JASCOI010000322.1 GCA_029959665.1 Microbacteriaceae bacterium PS02333 | reverse complement strand
TGACCCCGTTGCCTTCACTTGTGGAGGTACGGAGACAATTCCTTTTGGATTGAAGATTGTCAGTAGACAGTCAACAGTCAAGATCAACTCGGCTTGATGCCTTCGGGTGTTGGGTCTGTAATTTTTTTACGGAGAGTTTGATCCTGGCTCAGGACGAACGCTGGCGGCGTGCTTAACACATGCAAGTCGAACGATGATGCCCAGCTTGCTGGGTGGATTAGTGGCGAACGGGTGAGTAACACGTGAGTA
>JASCOI010000321.1 GCA_029959665.1 Microbacteriaceae bacterium PS02333 | reverse complement strand
GGGCAGCACCGGCGGACACGCCGGCGTACCGGAAGGGTGGTGCGGTGCTGCAGGAGCGGCTCCCCGAGGACACCATCACCGCCGACGAGGACGCACCGGTGGGACCGGCCAGCGACGCATCCCGCGCGCTCGGCACCGAGATCGCGCAGGCGTTCACGACGATCCGCGAACTGCTCGACGCGCACGCGGACGAGTTGGGTCGGATCGACGCGGTCGCCGGGGACGGCGACCACGGCATCGGCATGCAACGGGGTT
>JASCOI010000320.1 GCA_029959665.1 Microbacteriaceae bacterium PS02333 | reverse complement strand
TCCCCCGACGCTTGTGCGTCTCGCCCGCCGGAGCCGACGCGACGTCGTCCGTGACCCGCACCGTGCGGACCGGGATCCCGGCGTCGGTGAGGGTCCGGGCGGCTGCGTCGAAGTTCAGGACGTCGCCGGCGTAGTTGCCGTAACTCAGCAGCACCCCACCACCGTGCTGGCTCGCGCGGGCGACCGCGGTGACCTGCTGCGCACTCGGACTGGCGAACAGGTTCCCCATCGCCGCACCCGCCGCCAACCCGTGCC
>JASCOI010000031.1 GCA_029959665.1 Microbacteriaceae bacterium PS02333 | reverse complement strand
GCCGCGGGGCGCGATGTCCGTACCCGGGCGCGATCGGCCAAGCCGGCGCGCGCGGCGCGCCAGCGCGCGCTCAGCGCGCGGCGGCCGGCTCGCGCGCCTCGCGGGCGGCGTCCTCGGCCGCGAAGGGCAGGTCGCCGAGGTCGAGGTTCGGGTTCGTGTCCTGGTTGAGCACGAGCTCGCGGGCCTCGTCGTCGGACTCCACGGCCGGCATCGACCCGGGCAGCGGGCGCCGCGAGGACTCCTTCATGCAGAACACCCCGACCGCACCGATGACACTCATCGCCATGAGGAAGTACGCCGGTGCCAGCTCGTCGCCGGTCCACGTCAGGAGCGCCTGCACGATGAGCGGCGTCGTCCCACCGAACACGGCGATCGCGATGTTGTACGCGAACCCCATGCCGCCGTAACGGGTGTTCGTCGGGAAGAGTGCCGGCAGCGACGCAGCCTGGTTCGACACCCAGAGCGCCGTCATCAGCGCGAGCAGCCCGAGCCCGAGCAGCGTCGACCACTGCGCACCGTGCCCGATGAGCATGAACGCCGGGACGACGAGCACGACCGTCGTCGCCGCACCGATCCACATCACGACGCGGCGGCCGAGCTTGTCGGAGAGCTTGCCGGTCAGCGGGAGCATCACGGCGAGGAGCACGAGCACGGGGATCGTGAGCAGCGTGCCGTCGAGCGCGGAGTACCCGAGCGAGTCGGTGAGGTACGTCGGCATGTACGAGGTCAGCGCGTAGCCGACGGTGTTCGACGCCGCCACGAGCATCACGGCGATGACGATCGGACGCCAGTGCTCCTTGACCATCACGAAGACGTTGCGCGGTCGGCCCTGGGCTTCCGCGATCGCGTCGGTCGCTGCGGCCTGCGCGGCCTGGGTCGCCTGGAACACCGGCGACTCCTCGATGCGCAGGCGGAAGTAGATGGCGACGGTGCCGATCACACCGGCGAGGAGGAACGGCAGGCGCCAACCCCACGCGGTCATGGTCTCCTCACCGAGCGAGACCTGGAGCACGGAGACGACCGCCGCACCGAGCGCGAAGCCCATGTAGCTCCCGAAGTCGAGGAAGCTCGCGAAGAACCCGCGACGACGATCTGGCGCGTACTCGGTGATGAAGGTCGTGGCACCGGCGTACTCACCACCGGTCGAGAAGCCCTGCAGCAGCTTGAGCACGACGAGCAGCACGGGCGCAGCAGCACCGATCAGTGCGTAGTCCGGCAGCGCTCCGATGAGGAACGTCGACGCGGCCATCATGATCAGCGTGGTCGCGAGGACCTTCTGCCGCCCGACCTTGTCGCCGAGGCGTCCGAAGACGATCCCCCCGAGCGGCCGGGCGATGTACGTCGCGGCGAAGACACCGAGGCTGAACAGGATCTGGACCGCAGGTTCGGCGGTCGGCAGGAAGACCCGCCCCATCGTCACGGCGAGGTAGCCGTAGACACCGACGTCGTACCACTCCATCGTGTTGCCGACGACCATGCCGCCGACGGCCTTGCGCATCATGCTCTTGTCGACCACCGTGACGTCGCTCTGGCGGAGCCGCCGACGCGGTCGGGTGGGGGTACTACTGGGGTCGGAACCCATGCACTTCTCCTCGGGTCATCGCCCGGCCGGTTCGCCGGGCTCGACCGGTTCGGGCAACCGGTCGTGAACGGCGTCGAACGTTACCGAGCGACCGAAATGTCATTGGCCGGTGATTCACAGGCAACGGCGTGTCACCCGGACGGGGGTCACGGCGCTTCCCCGTGTCCGTGGGGAACCACAGACCTGAGTAACGAGGTCATAACATCGCGTCATGGCGATCGAACCGGACACGAAGAACTGGACCTGGGTCATCGAGGCCGCGTGCCCCGAGTGCGGCTACGACGGCAGCACGGTGACGATCCGCGACGTGCCGGGGATCATCGAGGCGAACGCCACCGGCTGGCCCGCGGAACTCGCACGGGACGGCGTCCGTGACCGCCCGGACGACCACACCTGGTCACCGCTCGAGTACGGCGCCCACGTCCGCGACGTGCACCGGAAGATGACCGAACGGCTGGAGCTCATGCTCGCCGAGGACGCCCCGACCTTCCCGAACTGGGACCAGGACGCCACCGCCGAGGAGGACCGCTACGGCGAGCAGGACCCGACGGTCGTGGCGCGGGAGCTCGGCGAGGCCGCACACCGCGCGGCGCGGGCGTTCGACGACGTCCGCGACGACCAGCTCTCCCGCACGGGGCTCCGGTCCGACGGGAGTGCGTTCACGGTGGCGAGCCTCGCGACGTACTACGCACACGACCCGGTGCACCACCTCTGGGACGTGCGGCGCGACCGCGCGTAGGAGGTCGAATCGCGCGTAGGAGGTCGGTCTTTCCGCCCACCTACGCGCGTTTCCGCCTCCCAGCGCGGGCGCGATGGGTGCGAACGCGCGTTCAGGGCGGGGGCGGCGGGGGGGGGGGGGGGGCCCCCCCCCCCCCCCCCCCGTCCGGTGCGTGGCTCAGGCGAGCGCGTCGAGCAGGGCGCGCGCCGTCGCCGCGTCCGTCACCAGCTCGTTGACCAGGCCACCGCGGACGGCGCCGATGATGCTCGGCACCTTCGACTCCCCGACCGCCATGCCCACGGCGTGTGGGACCGCGGCGAGCACCTCGCGCGACGTCCGGACCATCCGGTCGCTCCCGGGGAACTCGATCGCCGACCCGTCCGGCGCGTAGAAGTTCAGGCAGACGTCACCCGCCGCCCGGTCGAAGGCCTGGTCCTCGACCGGGACACCCCGGGCGAGCGCGTCTCGGGTCGGGGTCGGTGCGCCGATGCCGAGGATGGCGCCCTTCGCCCGGCTCCACAGCCCGATGACGTGCTGGAACGCCGGGTCCTCGTCGAGGGAGGCACGCATCGCCTCGGACGGCAGCGCCTGCGCGAACAGGAACGCCGGGATCGCACCGGAGCGCTCGGCCGCCGTCCGGGTGATCTCGTTCGTCTGGAACCACGGCATCGGGTCCGCCTGACCTCCCACCGTCGGGACGAGCTGCACCCCGGTGAGCGGTGGCATGCCGGCATGGGCGACGTCGTAGACCGTGCGGCCGGAGGACATCAGGACGGCGTCGCCAGGGACGAGCGCCATCCCGTCGACCGCCGCTGCGAGCGGGGCGGCGAGGTCGGCACCGAGCGTCGCCGTGTGCGTCACCGCGGCGAGGTGGACGGCCCGGAGCCCGAGCACCACCTGGAGCCGTTCGGCGAGCGCGACGGTCTCGTCCTGGAAGGGGTCGACGACCTCGATGCGGACGAGTCCCGCGCGTCTGGCCTCGGCGACCAGTCGGGAGACCGTCGGCCGGGAGACGCCGAGGCGCGAGGCGATCTCGACCTGCGTGGCGTCCTCGAGGTAGTACATCCGCGCGGCCTGGTACACCGTGTCGAGCGGGAAGCGGCTGCGCCCGGCGTCCGTGGGAGATGACTCGGCGGACATGGAGCGGGACCTTCCCTCGGGGTGGACGCCGATCACGTGTGCGGCGTCGCGTACGGACACCGTGATCGTAGTCCCGGCGCCGGTCACCGGATCGTGAACCCGCCGTCCACACGGAGGTCGGCACCGTTCACCATCGCGCTCGACTCCCCGGCGAGGAACAGCACGGCCGCGGCGATCTCGTCCGGGGTCGCGAAGCGTCCGGTCGGGATCTCGTCCTGGTGCCTGATGCCGTTCTCGTTCGCCCAGGCAGCCTTGCCGAGGTCGGTCAGCACGACGGTCGGCGACACGGTGTTCACGGTGACACCTCGTCCGCCCCACTCGAGCGCGAGCACGCGGGTCATGCCGATGACGCCGGCCTTCGACGCGCAGTACGCGGCGTGCCCGTCGATGCCGACGTGCGCGGCCTGCGAGGCGATGTTCACGATGCGGCCGTACCCGGCGGCGAGCATGTGACGCCCAGCAGCCTGGGCGACTCGGTAGGTGCCGGTGAGGTTGACGTCGATGGTCTTCGCCCACGCCCCCGGCTCGAGGTCCTCGGCCGGGGCGAGGGCGACGATCCCGGCGCAGTTCACGAGGACGTCGATGCGCCCGAAGTGGTCGACGACGTCGGCGATCGTGCGAGCGACGGAGGTCTCGTCGGTGACGTCGCACCCGAAGCCGCCGTGGTGGTCTCCCGTCAGTGCAGCGGCAGCGTCGGCCGCGCCGTCCGCCCGGACGTCGACGATCGCGACGCGGGCACCCCGTTCGGCGAGCGCCCTGGCGATGGCGTTGCCGATCCCCGATGCACCGCCGGTGACGATCGCCGTGCGACCCGTGAAGTCGTTCGTCAGGTCGACGGTGTCCGGCCCGGGACGGAGTGCGGCGGCGAAGTCGGTGGTCATGGTGCGCTCCCTTGCGTTCACGGTGCGGCTGCGGTGCCGCCGCGCCGAACGTACCAGAAATTGTGTTCTGGACAAACGTTCCGAGAGGTGTACAGTCGACGCCGAAGCGACCCAACGAAGGAGCAGCTGATGTCGACGACGACGCAGAACACGGCCAGCACCACGGCCGACACGACCATCCCGACGACGATGCGTGCCGTCGTCGTCCACGGCCCGGGCGACTACCGCCTCGAGACCCGCCCCGTGCCGACACCCGGCCCCGGGGAGCTCCTGCTCCGCACCGACGCGGTCGGCATCTGCGCGAGCGACCTGAAGTGCTACCACGGCGCCGCGAAGTTCTGGGGCGACGAGAACCGCCCCGCGTGGGCCGAGCGGGACCGCATCCCCGGGCACGAGTTCGTCGGCACGATCGTCTCCGGCGACGACGACACGCTCGCCAAGCGCAAGGTCTCCATCGGCGACCGCATCGCGTGCGAGCAGATCGTCCCGTGCTGGGAGTGCCGGTACTGCCTCGAGGGCGCGTACTGGATGTGCAACGTGCACGACATGTTCGGCTTCAAGGGCTACGACGGCGCGATGGCCGAGTACGTCCTCGTCCCCGCCAAGGCCCTGACGCACCCGGTGTCGCACGCCCTGCCCGGTCAGGTCGCCGCCTTCGCCGAGCCACTCTCCTGCGCCTTCCACGCCGTCGAGCGCGGCGACATCAAGTTCGGCGACACCGTCGTGATCGCCGGCGCCGGCCCGATCGGCCTGTCCGCCATCGCCGGCGCCCGCCAGAAGAACCCGCTGCGCATCATCGCGCTCGACGTCGTCGAGGCGAAGCTGGAGCTCGCCCGCAAGGTCGGCGCCGACCTGACGATCAACATCGCCGATGAGGACGCCGTCGCCCGCGTCAAGGAACTCACCGACGGCTACGGCGCCGACGTCTACATCGAGGCGACCGGCCACCCGTCCGCGGTGCCGCAGGGCCTCAACCTGCTCCGCAAGCTCGGCACGTTCGTCGAGTACTCGGTCTTCAAGGACAACGTCTCCGTCGACTGGTCGATCATCTCCGACGACAAGGAGCTCGACGTCCGCGGCGCCCACCTCGGTCCGCACACCTGGCCGGCCGCGATCAAGCTGCTCGAGACCGAGACCCTGCCGATGTCGGAGATCTGCACCCACCAGTTCCCGCTCGAGCGGTTCCAGGAGGCCCTCGACCTGGTCGGCGACTCCGCCGGCGCCAGCGTCAAGGTCTCGATCATCCCGTCGATGTCCTGAACGAACGAACTCAGCAGGAGAAGCACTTGTCAACGACGACACAGCGTGCCACCGGCGCGCCCACCGCACCCCGCGTCGAGGGCCGCCTCGACAAGATGGGCATCCCGCGCCCGCTCGCCCTCGGCTTCCTCGCCGTCCTGGTCTTCATGACCGGGAACGGTGTCGAGTCGAACTTCATCACGCCGCACATGGTCGCGGTCCTCGGCTCCCCCGAGGCCACGGTCGCGACCATCGTGACGTTCTACAGCCTCGCCGCGCTGGTCGGCAGCTACATCTCCGGCGCCCTGGCCGACCTGATCGGACCGCGCAAGGTGATGATCATCGGGTTCGCGGTCTGGGTGGTGTTCGAGGCGCTGTTCCTCATCGCGCTCGGCCTCGGCAGCGTGCCCTTCGCCGCCGTGACCTACGCGATCCGCGGCTTCGGGTACCCGCTGTTCGCCTTCGCCTTCCTGGTGTGGGTGAACATCACCACCCCGGTGGAGCGCAACGGCTCGGCCGTCGGCTGGTTCTACGTCGCCTTCACCGGCGGCCTGCCGACCCTCGGCTCGCTCTTCGCGATCGGCGCCATCCCGGTGTTCGGCGGCGGCACGAGCGGTGAGACCGGCGCGATGGTCGCCTCGATCGGCCTGGTCGTGATCGGGTTCCTGATCCTGCTGTTCGGCGTCCGGCTGCCGAACGGGTTCTCCCGGATCGCACCGGAGGGCGAGAGTGCCTGGCGCGTGCTGACGAGCGGCATCCGGCTGACGGCCACCCGCCCGAAGATCCTGATGGGCTTCCTCGTCCGACTGATCAACACCGCACCCGAGTTCGGCATGTTCGTCGTCCTGCCCGCCGTCATCGCGAACGAGCGCGGCTGGGGGCAGAGCCGGTGGCTGCTCATGACGGTGTGCGTCTACGCGACGAACATCCTCGTGAACGCCCTGTTCGGCTGGGTCGGCGACAAGATCGGCTGGCAGCGCACCGTCAAGTGGTTCGGCATCGTGGGCTCCGCGATCGGGCTCGTCGCCTGGTGGTACGTCCCGCAGCTCGTCTCGGCCGGCTCGACGTGGGGCTACGTGCTCTCCGTCATCGCCGGGTGCGTCTTCGGCTGCCTGCTCGCCGGGTTCGTCCCGATGGGCGCGATCATGCCGGCCCTCGCCCCGGAGCACAAGGGCGCCGCGATGGCGATGTACACCACGGCTGCCGGCGGCGCGGCGTTCCTCGGCACCGGTGTCGTGGCAGCGGTCCTCGCCCTCGGCGGCGGTGGCCAAGCCGTGACGTGGACGTTCGTCGGCCTCTACGCCTGCGCGTTCGTGATGATCCACTTCCTCGAGGTCCCGCAGGGCGAGACGGGCGCACACGGCCGAACGGCGTCCCAGGCCACGAGCGCACACTGAGTTCCGGGCGACGGCGGCCGTCCCGTCGTCGCCCGGTGCACCATCCACCTCCACACGAAGGACAGCACCACATGACCACGATCCACGACGACCCGGACGAGTTCGCCGAGGACCAGCTCGCCGGCTGGCTCGCGCTGTACGCCGACCGGGTGCGCGGAGTCCACGGCGGCGTCGTCGCCCTGCCGACCGAGGGTGCCGACCCGCAGGTCGCGGTCGTCGTCGGCGGCGGATCCGGCCACTACCCCGCGTTCTGCGGCGTGGTCGGCCCCGGCTTCGCCACCGGCGCCGTCGTCGGCAACATCTTCACCTCGCCGTCGACCGCCCAGGTCTACGCGGTCGCGAAGGCCGCCGACCAGGGCAAGGGCGTCGTCCTGTCGTTCGGCAACTACGCCGGCGACACGATGAACTTCGGGCTCGCCGCCGAGCGGTTGAACGCCGAGGGCATCGACACCCGGATCGTGATCGTCACCGACGACATCGCGAGCGCCGACGAGGAGTCGAAGCGCCGCGGGATCGCCGGGGACTTCTCGGTGTTCAAGGCGATGGGCGCGGCCGCCGCGGCAGGAGCGGACCTCGACGAGGTCGAGCGCATCGGGAACGCCTCCAACGCGGCGACCCGCACGATCGGTGTCGCGTTCTCGGGCTGCACCATGCCCGGCGCGACCGAGCCGCTCTTTACCGTGCCGGACGGGCACCTCGGCCTCGGACTCGGCATCCACGGCGAACCCGGGATCGAGGACGTCCCGCTCCTCCGCGCGACCGAGCTCGCGTCCCTGCTGGTGTCGCGGCTGCTCGACGACCGCCCCGCCGGAGCCGGCGCCCGTGTCGCGCCGATCCTGAACGGCCTCGGCGACACGAAGTACGAAGAGCTCTTCCTGCTCTGGGGCCGCGTGCTCCCGCTGCTCCGGGACGCCGGCATCGAGGTCGTCGAACCCGAGGTCGGCGAGCTCGTGACGAGCCTCGACATGGGCGGCTGCTCGCTCACGCTGCAGTGGCTCGACGACGAGCTCGAAGCGCTGTGGTGCGCCGATGCGTACACGCCCGCGTACCGCAAGGTGGCGGCGCCGGTCAGCGCGCTCGTGCCGGCCGAGGCGGTGGCCGACGCCGAGGAGGCGGCGACCGTCGTGCCGGAGGCGACCGTTGCCTCCAGGCAGGCCGCGCAGACGGTCCGCAGCGCGGTCGAGGCGATCGACGCACTCCTCCGCGAGCACGAGGAGGAACTCGGCCGGATCGACGCGGTCGCCGGTGACGGCGACCACGGTCGCGGCATGGTCAAGGGGATCGGTGCCGCCCGCAAGGCGGTCGACCGGGTCGGACAGGAGGCAGGGGTCGCCTTCGTCCTCGGCCGCGCCGGTGATGCGTGGGCCGAGTTCGCAGGCGGCACCTCCGGTGTCCTGTGGGGCGCGGCGCTCGAGGCGTTCGGCCGCTCGCTCGGCGACGACCGGGACGTCTACGAGGCGACCGACGTCGTGGACGCCGCGCAGGCCTTCGCCGACTCGATCGTGCACCTCGGCGGGGCATCGCGTGGGGACAAGACGCTCCTCGACGCGCTGCTGCCGTTCGTCGCTGCACTGGACTCCTCGGTCCAGGCCGGTCAGCCGCTCGCTTCCGCGTGGCAAGGCGCCGCGGAAGTGGCTCGTGACGAGGCACTGAAGACCGCCGACCTCACGCCGAAGGTCGGGCGCGCCCGACCGCTCGCGGAGAAGAGCCTGGGGACACCCGATGCGGGTGCCACCTCGATGGGGATGATCCTGACGCGTGTCGGCGAGGTCCTCGCCGACAGCGCTGCAGACAAGGAAGGAACGAACGCATGACGTACCGTCTCGTGATCGGCTCGGACGATGCCGGATTCGACTACAAGGAGATCATCAAGCAGGACCTGCTGGCCGACGACCGGGTGTCGGACGTCACCGACGTCGGCGTGGACGCGGACGGGCACACCGCCTACCCGCACGTCGCCGTGGACGCTGCCCGGATGGTGGCGAACGGTGAGGCCGACCGCGCGATCCTGATCTGCGGCACCGGCCTCGGCGTCGCGATCAGCGCGAACAAGGTGCCCGGGATCCGGGCCGTCACCGCGCACGACTCGTTCAGCGTCGAGCGCTCGGTCCTGTCGAACGACGCCCAGGTCCTCTGCATGGGGCAGCGCGTCATCGGCGTGGAGCTCGCACGACGCCTCGCTCGTGAGTGGCTCGGCTACGAGTTCGACACGTCCTCGGCCAGTGCCGCGAAGGTGCAGGCGATCTGCGAGTACGACGGCAGCGCTCCCGCCGGCGTCGACGCGTAGGGGGCTGGGCGCGCCGGCGTCGTTTGCCTCCGCACAACCGAAAGCAGCTCGCGCCACGGCGATCCGTGGTGCGAGCTGCTTTCGGTTGCGCGCTGGCCATGCGGGCCGCCCGCGCGCCGGTGCCCCGCTCCGCGGCCGCGCCGCCTCAGCCGCGCGCGGCCAGGCGGTGCACGACCGACTTCGTCGCCTCGTAGAGCTCGCGGTAGTCCTCATACCCGGGGCCGTAGGCAGCGTGCGCGTCGGAGTCCGGCTCGATGACCGTCACCGGCGGGTTCCACTGCCGGATGTCGACGTCGGCCACGAGCGCGGCCGCTAGGAACGCCGATCCGTAGGACGCCCCCACGGTCACCGACGGGATCGTCTGCGGCAACCCCGTCACGTCGCTGACGATCGTCGGCCAGAGCCGCCCGAGCAGTCCACCGCCCGCCCCGACCAGTTCGCGCACCGGCACCCCGGCATCCCGCAGCACCTCGACGTTGTGCCGCACCGCGTACGCCGTCGCCTCGAGTGTCGCCCGGTACAGGTCGCCACGGGTGTGCCGCACGGTCAGCCCCGCGATCACACCCCGCGCGTCCGGGTCCGCGATCGGCGTCCGCTCCCCCGCGAAGTACGGCAGCATGAGCAGCCCGTTCGCCCCGATCCCGGCAGCGTCGGCCTCACCCAGCATGGACGGCCAGTCGCCGTCCACGAGCTTGCGGAGCCACTCCGTGATCGCACCGGAGGTCGCCATCCCCCCGGCCACCGACGGCTGGCCGGGGTGCGTCCCGACCGTCGTCCACATCCCCGGCACCGACGTGGGCGCGTCGGTCGGCACGATCATGAACATCGTGGTCCCGTACTGCAGGAACATCCGTCCAGGGACGGACTCACCGACGCTCACACCCTCGGCCCACGCGTCGATGGTCCCGGCGGTCACCGGGATGCCGGCCGGGAGGCCCGTGGCCGCGGCCGCCTCGTCGGTCACCGTCCCGGCAGCGTCGCCGGACCAGAGCAGTCGGGGCATGGGCAGGTCGGGTGCGATCCGCGCGCACCACTCGGGGATCCACTCGTTCGTGTGGACGTCGTAGAGCGGGGTCGTCTGGCTCGCCGAGTGGTGGTCGAGGACGTACTGCCCCGTGAGCAGTTCGACGATCCGGGACGAGGGCATCGTGAAACGCGCGGCCCTGGCCCACACCCCGGGTTCGTTCCGGGCGACCCAGGCGAGCTTCGCACCGGCCGCCTGGGTGCTGAGCGCCGATCCGCAGCGTGCACGGACGACGTCCTCGCCGCCGAGCTCCGCCGTCAGGTCGTCGAGCATGCCGGACGTCCGGGTGTCGACGCCGTAGAGGATCGCCGGGCGGAGCGGGTCGCCGGCGTCGTCGGTGAGGAGCACGCACGGGCCGATGCCGCTGACCCCGACGGACTCGACGACTGCGTCGGGTGCCAGCGCGAGGAGCTCCCCCGTCAGGTCGCGGAACTCGTCCCACCAGGCGGCGGGGTCCATCTCGACGAGTCCCTGCTCGGGTCGATCGACGTCGTGGTGGCGGCCGACCTCGGCGATCACGGTGCCGTCGACCCGCACGAGCAGTGCCTTCGTGCTCGACGTCCCGATGTCCAGACCGAGCACCGCCCGCATGCCGCCTCCTTCGCCGCCACCGACCTCCGCTGGTCGTGTCCCGAGTCTACGAACGATCCGCGGCGCGCCAGGTGCACAGCGGACTGTCGGCTGTCGGACCTAGTGTGCTGACGACTCGAACGCGCCATCCGAGGAGAGGGAACCACCGATGAAGAAGTCCGCCTGGCTGCCAGCCGTCATCGCACCGGTGGTCGTCGCCGGCGCCATCACTGCTCCCGCCCTCGCCAACGCCGCGAGCACCCCGCTCGCCGGATCGAACCCGACCGCCGCCGAGGTGATCGCCAGCGTCGCGAAGTCCTCCGACGCGCAGTACTCCGGCAAGCTCTCGCAGACGAGCGACCTCGGCCTGCCCGAACTCCCCACCGGCTCCGGCGGATCGTCCCTCGAAGGCAACGCCTCCGACGCGATCAGCATGCTGACGTCCTCGCACACCGCCCGCGTGTACGCCGACGGTGCGACGAAGCAGCGCGTACAGGTCACCGAGCAGCTCGCCGAGCAGGACCTCATCCGCAACGGCAGCGACGTGTGGACCTGGGACTCGAAGGAGCGCGAAGCCACGCACCTGACCCTGCCGTCCGACGCGCAGGAGTCGTTCGAGGACGGCACGGCGACCCCGTCGGACATCGCGACGAAGGCCATCGACGCGATCACCCCGAGCACGAAGGTCGCGAAGCCGACCTCGACGACGGTCGCCGGGCACGACGCCTGGCAGCTCGTGCTCACCCCGAAGTCGTCCGACACCCTCGTCGGCAGCGTGCAGCTCGCCGTGGACAAGCAGACCGGCCTCCCGCTCCGCGCGACGGTGCAGGCGAAGGGGCAGTCCGACCCGGCGTTCCAGGTCCGGTTCACGAGCCTGCAGTACGGCGCCCCGGCGTCCCGGCTCTTCGACTTCACCCCGCCGTCGAACGCGAAGGTCACCACGAAGGACCTCTCCGACGTGCCGACGGACCACGCCGGGACGGGCGAGCACGCGTTCGACCGCGCAGACGCACCGACCTTCTCGGGTTCGGGCTGGGACACCATCGCCGAACTCCCGGCGGGCACGGCGGACACCTCGTCCGCCGGCACTGACGCGACCGCCCTCCTCGACCAGCTGACGAAGGCGGTCGACGGTGGCCGGGCGATCCAGACCTCGCTCGTGTCGGTCTACCTCACGGATGACGGCCGCGTCCTCGCGGGCGCCGTGCCGGTGTCCTCCCTGGTCGCCGCCGCGAAGTGAGCACGACCGAGCCCACGGGGGTGGACCCGGTCGTCCCGGCGACCGCAGCGGACGTCGCGATCCGCACCACGGGCCTCCAGAAGGTCTTCCGCAAGCAGCGCGCGGTCGACGGCATCGACCTCGCCGTCCCGCGGGGGTCCGTGTTCGGGTTCCTCGGGCCGAACGGATCCGGCAAGACGACCACCATCCGGATGCTCCTCGGGCTGTCGTCCGCGACCGCAGGGAGCATCGAGGTCCTCGGTGAGCCGATGCCCCGCGCGTTGCACAGCGTGCTGCCGCGCGTCGGCGCGCTCGTCGAGGGCCCGGCCTTCTACCCGTACCTGTCCGGCCGGGCCAACCTCAGCCGCTTCGACGCCGCCGACCCGACGTCCGATCCGCGCACCCGCAAGGTCCGCGTCGCCAGCGCACTCGACCGCGTCGGGTTGTCGCACGCCGCGGACAAGAAGGCGCACGCGTACTCGCTCGGCATGAAACAGCGGCTGGGGCTGGCGAACGCGCTGCTCTCGCCCCGTGAACTCCTGGTGCTCGACGAACCGACGAACGGTCTCGACCCGCAGGGCACGCGAGAGGTCCGGAACCTCATCCGATCCCTGGCGGACGACGGCACGACGGTGTTCGTGTCGAGTCACCTGCTGGCCGAGATCGAGCAGGTCTGCACGCACGCCGGGGTGATGCGGACCGGCAAGCTCGTCGCGCAGGGCACCCTCGACGACCTCCGCTCTGCCGGCGCCCGCACGGTGACCGTCCGCACGCCCGACCTGGGCCAGGCGGGGTCGGTCCTCACCCGGCTCGGGCTCACCCCGCGGCATGAGGGTGGAGCCGACGTCCTCGTCGCCGACCTGCCGCACGAGGTCCTGCCGGAGACGATCGCGACCGAACTCGTCCGTGCCGACGTCCGGATCCGCGGACTCGCGGTCGGGGGCGGCACCCTCGAGGACCTCTTCGTCGCGCTCACCGGGGAGGGCTTCGATGTCGCTGCCTGAGACCGTCGCGACCGCACCCGCCCGCACGTCTCGTCCGTTCGCGTTGCTCGGCTCCGAACTGGCACTCGTGTTCCGGCGCCGCCGCACCTGGGCGATGCTCGGCGCACTGGCGCTCGTCCCGATCCTCATCGCCGTCGCGGTCCGACTGACGACCGGGGACGACTCCGGTGGTCCGGCGTTCCTCGGCGACATCACGAACAACGGGCTGTTCGTGTCGTTCACGGCCCTCACGGTGTCGATCCCGCTGTTCCTGCCGCTGACCGTGGGTGTCGTCGCCGGCGACACCGTCGCGGGCGAGGCGAGCCACGGCACGATCCGGTACCTGCTCGTCGCGCCGACGGGACGCCTGCGGTTCATCCTCGTGAAGTACGCCGGAGCGGTGGCGTTCTGCCTCGCGGCGACGCTGCTGATCGTCATCGTCGGCGCGTTGATCGGCGCCGTGCTGTTCCCGATCGGCCCGGTGACGCTGCTCTCCGGCACGCAGGTCGACGGCTGGTCGTACGCGGGTCGGGCGCTGCTGCTCGCGCTCTACGTCACCCTGTCGATGCTCGGCCTCTCCGCGATCGGCCTCTTCGCGTCGTCGCTGACGAACGTGCCGGTCGGCGCGATGGCCGCGACCGTCGTGCTCGCCGGGGTGTCCCAGGTCCTCGACCAGCTCCCGCAGCTCGACTGGCTGCACCCGTACCTGTTCTCACACCAGTGGCTCGGGTTCGGCGACCTGCTCCGCGACCCGATCGCGTTCGACTCGTTCGGCAACAACGCCCTGTTGCAGCTCGGCTACGTCGCGGTGTTCGGCACACTGGCGTTCGGCCGGTTCGCCACGAAGGACGTCCTCAGCTGATCAGCTGACCTCCGACCGCGGGACGGGATCGCGCAGGTCGCGAGACTTCTCCGACTTGTACCAGTGCAGCCGCGAGCCGGTCTCCACGGGCTGCATCCCGACGACGACCTTGCCGCGGGAGTGCATCTCGGCGAGGTCCTCGTACGCGTCGACGATGTACTCGAACGGGTAGTACCCGGAGATGATGAACTGCACCTTGTGCCGTTCGACCAGGTCGCCGAGCGTCGTGAGCATCTCCGCCGCCTCGGAGTCGTCACCAGGTGCACGGAGGAACCGGATCTCGAGGTCTCGGCGGTCCTCGCTGGACACGAAGCGGTTCTTCGCGATTCCGAGTCGCTCCGCGAGCCCGGCGTTGTCCCCGCCGTCGAGGTTGTCGATGAAGGCGGTGATCGGCCGCCCCTCGGCGATCTCGG
This sequence comes from Microbacteriaceae bacterium PS02333, assembly GCA_029959665.1. Classification (GTDB taxonomy): domain Bacteria; phylum Actinomycetota; class Actinomycetes; order Actinomycetales; family Microbacteriaceae; genus Curtobacterium; species Curtobacterium guangdongense. The sequence goes on along the minus strand of JASCOI010000031.1, from coordinate 16,962 downwards.
TGATGCGGCCTTCCTCACCGTCGCCGTAGGCCACCGGCAGCACGCCGATCTGCCGCAGGGCGTCGTGGTTGCGCGGGCTGCCGAGCCCGATGACGGTCGCACCGGCGTCGCGTGCGAGCTGGCACTCGATGTGACCGACGCCACCGGCAGCTGCGCTGATCACGACGGTGTCGTCGGGCCCGAGCCGCAGGCCCCGCACGACCGACAGCGCCGTGCAGCCGGCGAGGTAGAGGCTCCCGGCCACCTCGAACGTCATCGTCGCGGGCTTCTTGACGACCGCACCGCGGGGCACGCTGACCCAGGTCGCGTGTGCTCCGCCGTGTGGCGCGTGGCCCATGACCTCGTCGCCGACGTGCAGATCGCGGACCTCGGCACCGCGGGCCCGGACGACGCCGGCGAAGTCGACGCCCTGGTGTGCGGGGAACTCGAGGTCGATGAACTCCTTGAGGCGGCCCTCACGGAGGAACCGCTCGATGTGGTTGAGGCCCGCGACCGAGACCTCGACGACCACGTCGCCGGCGCCCGGTTCCGGCCGTTCCTGGTCGACGAGCTCCACGACGTCGAAGCCGCCGTAGCGGTCGTACTGCACTGCACTGCCGGTTCGCATGACGCGCTCCTTCGGACGTTGTTGCACCGGCATACTCCGACTGACGCGGAGGTTCCCGAACGTCCGGGGTACTGCACCCCGGACGGGAGGCTCGGTGCACGTCCGCCCCGCCGGTCCGGCACCCGCACGCGGCGATGCGGCGCTGCGGCGCGTCAGCGCTTGCCGGCTGCGGCCACGATGCGCGCGACCGCGTCCGCGTCGTGGTGCACCGCGACCTGGTCGGCCCCGGCGACGGGCACGCGCACGGGCGTCGACCACAGCGAACCGTCCTCGGCGATGTCCACGACGAGCGCACCGGTGCCGACGTACGCCGACTCCTCGCCGTAGGCCCCGATGACGTCGGTGTCGTTCGCGACGCCGGGCGCGACGAGCACCGGCACCCCGCCGACGCTCCCCGCGAAGTGGTGGTGGTAGTGCCCGGCGAGCACGACGCGCACGTCGGTGCCACGGATGACGTCCGCGAGCGCCTCGGGGTTCTGCAGCCGGAGCGCTTCGTGCAGTGCGGTCGGGGCCGGGAGCGGCGGGTGGTGCAGCACGACGACCGACCCGTACGGCGCACCGGACTCCTCGGCGAGAGCCGTCCGGAGCCGGGTGAGCGACTCCTCGCCGAGCTCGCCGTAGCCGGCTCCGGGGACGCTCGTGTCCACCGTGACGATCCGCCGGCCGGCCACGAGGGACTGCCCGAACACCGGGACGGTCGGTGGGTGGTACTCCATCGTGTGCATAAGCGGGCGGCCGCCCTCGCCGAGGACGTGCCCGTTCGCGAGGACCTGCCGGAACCCCTCGCGCTGGTCGTGGTTGCCGGGCACCGTGACGAGCGCCGCTCCGTGCCGCTCCGCCCAGCCGCCTGCACGTTCGAGCAGTGCCGCGTAGGACTCGGGGCTCCCGTCCTCCGAGACGTCTCCGGACACGACCACGAGGCCGACGCCCTCGACGACGTCGAGTCGTTCGAGCAGGGCGTCGAGCGCGGCCGCGGTGTCGACGGTGCCCTGGTGCAGCGCTCCGTCCCCGGTGAGGTGGGTGTCGGACAGGTGCAGGACGCGGAGCGTGCCGGGATCGGGTGTCTGCATGCCCCGACCCTATTCGCGCCGCCGGAGCATCACCCGACGACGGTGGCGAGGATCGCCGGGCGCTCCCGGGTGTCCCCCTGGTCGACCCACGAGAGCACCTGCGCACTGATCATGTCGGTCGACGGCGTGGTGTCGGTCGCGAACGAGAGCACCGAGCTCCATCGCTCGCCTGCTCCGACGTGCTTCGCCGCCCGTGCTCGTCGACCAGCCAGGGTCTTCGTGAGTCCTTGCCCGAGGCCACCACATCCGCGCACTCGATCGCCGAAAGGAGAGAAGTGACCCCGACGACCCGAGACTCCCCGTCAGAGCGCACTCGTCGACGCGTGCACCCCCACCCCGAGCACCTCGGTCCGACCATCTGGCAGCCGGACCTCGGCCTCGGCCCCCGGGGGCACCGTGACCGACAACGACACCGACGCATCGCGCACCGTCCATCGGACAGCAGCCCTGCCGTACGGCGTCCGCACCGAGCACGACGCCGACCCCACCGGGCCGCACACCGCCGGCGCGACGAGGAACCGCCGCCACCCCGGCTCGAGCGGCCGGATCCCGGCGACGTACCCGGTCAGCCAGTCGTCCACCGTCCCGAGGAAGTAGTGCCCGTGCGACCGCGCCGCCAGGTCCCAGTGCTCGAACGTCGACGTCGCGCCGGCCTCCCGCCAGGCACCCCACGACGGCACCGTCGTCTGCCGCGCTACGGCGAGCGCCAGGGACGCGTACCCGGCGTCGGTCAGCACGGGCAGCAGCCACTTCGTGCCGATCGCGCCGGTGTCGAGGTGATCGCCGCGAGCGCGGACATCTGCGGCGAGCGCTGCCGCGACGTCCGAACGAGAAGAGGACGGTACCAGGTCGAACGCCAGCGCCAGCACCTGGTGCGACTGTCGGAAGCCCTCGTCGCGCGGGCCCCGCACGGCACCGTCGACCAGGAACCGAGCGACGAACGCGTCCCGCACACGCGCGGCAGCAGCACGCGCCCACGACGAGTCCCGCCCGAGCACGTCGTCCACCCGCGCGACCGTGTCGAGGATCCGCACGAGGAACGCCGTCGCCGGCACCCGGGAGTCCTCCGGCGGGTTGCCACCGCCGGGGTCCGTGCCCGGGGCCACCCAGTCACCGAGGATCGTGTCCGCGATGCCGTCCGGCGACCGGTCGACCTCGAGGCGGGCGTAGGACTCCATCGCCTCGACGTGTCGTTCCAACACCGAGACGTCGCCGGTGTGCCGGTACACGTCCCACGGCACCGTCACCAGCGCCGAGTGCCACACGGGGGCCCGCTCGTCGACACCGAACACCCCGGCGTTCGGGGCGATGAGCGCCGGCGGGTGCCCCGGCGAGGTCGTCTCCGCGAGGTCGCCGACCCACTTCGTGAGCACGTCGGCGGCGTCGAGGTTCGTCAGGAACATGTCCGCGCCGACCGCGGCGTCACCCGTCCAGCCGTTCTTCTCGTACTTGGGGGTGTCCGTCGGGTAGCCGTGCAGGTTGTTCTCCATCGTCCGCAGGGTCGCGTCGTGGATCCACTGCAGCAGGTCGTCGTCGACGGTGAAGGTGCTCGTGACCTCGGCGTCGGTCCGGACCACCCTGGCGGTGACGTCCGAAACGGTCGGCCTGTGCGGGTCGGGCCACCCGGACAGCTGCACGTACCGGAACCCCTTGTAGGAGAACCGCGGCTCCCACGAGGCCGCGTCGTCGTCGAGCGTCACCTCGTCGGTCTGGAAGCCGTCGGCGAAGTAGTGCTTCTCGTCGTCGGCGTTCGGCAGGCCGTCCGGACGGAGCCGTTCGCCGTACCGGACCCGCACGGTCGTGCCGCCGGCGCCCGCGGGCCGCCGCCGCGGCACCCACCCCGCGCCGCCCCCCGGGGCCCTGGCGCCCCCCACCCCCCCCCCGGGGGGGGCCCGCGGGGGGGGGGGGCCCCCCCCCCCCCCCCCCCCCCGCCCACGACCCGGGGGAACGTGACGACCCACTCCCCCGGAGCCGCCTGGGTGATCGCGGTCGGCTGGAGCTCCTCGACGACCCGGATCGGTGGTTCGGCTCGCGCCTCGAGCGCCCCGGCCGGGCCCGTGACGACGGCGGCAGGGAGCGCTGGTGCGGCGAGCGGTCGGCCGGGACGTCGGCGCAGGTCGTGCACCTCACCCCCGTACAGGTCGTCCAGGAGGATCGTCCCGCGTCGGGCGGTCCAGTCCGGACCGGTGCGGATCACGTCCACCGCCCCGTCCTCACGTTCCAGCCGCAAGACCGCGCGGACGCGCGGCTCCGCGTGCCACGGCGCGCGCTCCCACGCCCAGACGTTCGCGTTGGTCATCCCGTAGAAGCCGCGGCCGAGCTCGAGCCCGAGCAGGTGTTCCGCCCCGTCGGCGAACTCGGCGGTGACGTCGTGCACGACGACCTGCACGCGGCGGTCCCAGTGCGTGGTGGTGGGTGAGAGGACCTCGTCGGAGGCCAGGCGTCCGTCGATCCGGACGTCGACGTGTCCGCCGGCGGCCACCGCGAGGAGTGCCCGGCGGACGGGCGCAGCTGCAGGGACCCGAGCCTCGAGCACGGGGGCGGCGAGCGACCCGTCGTGGCACTGCTCGCGGGGCGTCGGACCGGCGTCCTCGGCACCCGGCGCCGTGACCCACTCGGCACCGCGCCACGCGTCGTCGTCGACGGGGGTGGGGGTGAACCGGCCGTGCACGGTGGTGACCGTCTCGCCCGACTCGATCCGGGCCTCCCAATCGTGTCGCCGCCACGGTGCGAACCGGAGACCGCTCGGCGAGGTGACCCACGGTTCGACGCTCCGGACGCAGCCGGAGTCCCAGACGACCGCGTCACCGTCCCGGACGACGAGACGGAACGCCGTCTGCGGGCTCGTGACGGGCCAGGTGAACCGGACTCGTCCGTCGACCTCGGTGGCCAGGGGCTCCATCGCTCCTCCATCCGCCGGCGCCGCGGTACGCTCAGCGCCTGAAACGATTCACCGAACCCGGGTCGGATGTCAAGCGACCCGGCAACGCTCACGGACGGATCTGTTCGAGCCCGTACCGACTGGGCGGGGTCCCGAAGGTGGCACGGAACACGCGTGAGAAGTAGAGCTGGTCCTCGAACCCCACGGCACGGGCGACCTCGCCGACCCGGAGGCCGCTCGACCGCAGCATCTCGGCCGCCTCCCGCATCCGCACGGAGCGGACCCAGGCACTCGCGGAGGTCCCGAAGTGCACGGCGAACAGCCGACCGGCGGTGGACACGCTGCACCCGCCGGCCGCCGCGATCTCGGCGACGGGGAGCGGCCGGTCGAGGTTCCGGCGGACGTGGGCGGTCATCAGCTCGAGCGCTGCCGGCACCGCCGCGTCCCCGGCCGCGTCGAGCCCGTCCTCCGCGACGAAGAGGGCACCGAGTGCACGGGACACGCCCTCGTCGAAGGGGCCATCGCCGAACCGCTCGACCGTGTACCCGCCGAGCGACGCGATCCGTCGTGCCGTGGACGTGGTCGCCGCGGACCGCCGCGGCCGACCGGGATCACCACGACGATCGACTGCGTCGTAGAGCGGGTCACCCGGTTGGTGCGCGACCGCCGGCAGCACCGGGCTCGACCGGTCGTGCCGCGGGACGACGTGCACGGTCCCCAGGCGGAACGGCGCTCGGTCGTCGGCGAGGTACTCGACGTCGTGGTCCCACGGCAGCCGCAGGACGGACCCCGACGTCAGCGCGAACCGGTCACCGCACGAGCGCACCGTGCCCGTCCCGGCGAGCACCCAGAGGAAGCAGACGCTCAGGACACGCTCGTGCCGGATCCGCTCACCGGCGCGGAAGCGGTACCAGTTGGCGGCGACCACCGCGGGGCCCTCGGTCGTGGTGTCCATACCGGGAGCGTAAGGCGTAACGCTCCTGACCGATATCTCCATGTTCTGCGGATCAGCCCCATGCCGCGCCACACCCGCCGAGCCCTAGCGTCGGGTGCACCGGTCGACGCGGACCGGACGACGACAGGAGACACGATGCGCATCACCGCCGACACCAGTGCATGCGTCGGAGCGGGGCAGTGCGCCCTCGTCGCCGGCGAGCTCTTCGACCAGGACGACGACGGAATCGTCGAGCTCCTCGTCGACGTGCCGGACGCCGCGGACGAGCCGGCAGCACGTCGGGCCGCCGCGCTCTGCCCGGCGCGTGCCATCACGATCGAGGAGTGAGGTGCACGTCGTCGTGGTCGGTGCCGGCGTCGCCGGGGTGACCTGCGCCGAGGCACTCCGGGCGGCGGGACACGACGGCCCGATCACCCTCGTCGGCGCCGAACCGCACGCGCCGTACGCCCGGCCGCCGCTCTCGAAGCAGGTCCTCGATGGCTCGTGGGACCCCTCGCGCTCGGTGCTCCGGACGACCGCGGAGCTCGACGGCCTCGACGTCACGCTCCGCACCGACGCCACCGCGACCGCACTCGATCCGGCGGCGCACGTCGTGACCGTCGACGGAGCCCGACTGCACTACGACGTCCTCGTCGTCGCGACCGGCGTCGAGCCGGTCCGACCCGAACTGCCGGGGATCGAGCACGCGTTCGTCCTGCGGACCCTCGACGACGCGGTCGCGCTGCGCTCGGCATGGACTCGCGCCGAACGTGTTGCCGTCGTGGGGACGGGTGTGCTCGGGTCCGAGATCGCGTCGGCCGCACGGCACCAGGGCCACGAGGTCGCGCTCGTCGGTCGGAGCGGCCTGCTGTCGTTCGGCACCGTCGGCACGCTGCTGTCCGAGCGGCTCGGCGAGCTGCACCGCGGCCACGGTGTCGACCTGCGCGCCGATGCCGGCGCCCGCAGGATCACGACCGACGGCCTGGTCCTCGGCGACGGTTCCGGGCTCCCGGCAGACCTCGTCGTGGCGGCCACCGGCGGCCGGCCCAGGACCTCGTGGCTCACCACCTCGGGCCTCACGGTGCGGGACGGGGTGTGCTGCGACGACCACGGCAGAGCTGCGCCCGACGTGTACGCGATCGGCGACGTCGCACGCTGGACCGACCCCGTGACCGGCCGATCGACGCGCGTCGAGCACCAGACGAACGCGATCGAGCACGCCCTGTCGGTCGCCGCGACGATCACCGGAGCCGAACCTTTCCCGCCGCCGATCCCGTTCTTCTGGTCGGAGGTGCACGGCGTCCGCATCCAGGCCGTCGGCACGTTCGACCCCGCACGCCCGCTGGACCCGTGGCAGGACGACGGCGACGTGCTCTTCCAACACGACGGTGCGACCACCACCGGCGTCGTCGGCTGGGGCGCACCCCGTGCCTTCCGCCGGGCCCGCGCCGAACTCACCCGAACCGTCCCTGCCCACGCCTGACTCCTGGAGACCCCCATGTCCGGATGCCCCTTCCACGCCGTGACCCTCCCCGGCGACAGCACCCCGCTCACCCCGTCGCCCGACTTCGCCGAGTGGCGCGACCGGGCACCAGCCGTGCCGCTCGCGTACGACGACGGGCACGTCGGGCTCATCGTGACCCGCTACGACGCCGCACGGGCGATCCTGGCCGACCCGCGGTTCAGTCAGGTCCCGCACCGGATGCCGCGCGGACCAGCGCACACGCACGACGGAGCCGACGGGGCCGCCACCGACGCCGACCGGGCCGCCGCCCCGACCCCACGGACCCCGGATCCGCTCGACGACGCCGCCCGCCGGTCGATCGACGCCGCGAACCTGCTCGCCCTCGACGGCGCCGTGCACCAGCGCATGCGCCGCGGCGTCACCGGTCGGTTCTCGGTCAAGCAGGTGCGCCAGCGCGGCCCCGAGGTGCACGACCGTGTCGCGAGACACCTGGACCGGCTGCTCGCCCACGACGGGCCCGTCGACCTCTTCTCGGAGTACGCGCAGCCGATCGCCGCCGAGACCCACTGCAGCGTGATCGGCGTGCACGAGGACCGCGTGCCCGAGTTCGTCGAGCACTTCGTCCGGGGATCCTCGACGCAGGCAAGGTTCGACTACATCCGCTCCGTCGTCGACGCACGTGCGGCCGACCCCGGCGAGGACGTCATCACCGACCTGCTCGCCTCGGACTTCTCGCGCGTCGAGGTCGAGGGGCTCGTCTTCCAGCTGATGAGCGCCGGGCACGACTCCGTGGCGTACCTCATCGCCACCGCGACCGTGGCCCTGCTGACGAACCCGGACCAGCTCGCGCGGCTCCGTGCGGACCCGGCGCGGGTGGGTCCGGCGATCGAGGAGTTCATGCGGACCGGTGCGATGTTCCTCACGCTGTTCCCGCGCACCGCGACCGAGGACGTCGAGATCGAGGGGGTGACGGTCGCCACCGGGCAGACGGTCTCCGTGTCACCGGTCGGGGCGAACCGGGACCCGCAGCGCTTCGAGGACCCCGAGCGCTTCGACGTCGACCGCGACGCGTTCGGTCACCTCGGCTTCGGGTACGGACCCCACGGGTGCATCGGCCAACAGCTCGCACGGGCGGAGATCCGGGAGGCGATCACGCAACTGATCGTCGGCGCACCCGACCTGCGACTGGTCGACGCCGAACAGCTCCGACCGATGCCCTTCGCCAATCCCGTCGCGACGTACGTAGCGGGCACCGTGCTCGTGAAAACCGACCACGCTTCGATTTCTCCATCATTGTGAGATAACCCTGGCGCTCACGGCGACGAATGCGTATATTCATCGCCAACCACCCATCTGAAACGATTCAGTACCCGGTGGTTCCCGATCTTCAACGACGACGACCGGAGGTACTCGATGACGAGCCGACCACCACACCCGCCCACCAGGCCCGCGGCACGCGACGTGTCCAGACGGGCGTTCCTCGCAGCCATCGCGGCCGGCACCGCGACGATCGGCCTCGCCGGCTGCACCGTGATCTCCGGCGGCGCCGTCGCGGACGACCAGCAGGGCCTGAAGCTCAGCAAGGACCCGGCACCGGGCCGCGCGCACGTCGTCGAGATGTACAACATCTGGGGCGGCACGCTCGGCAACGCCTGGGTCGAGCTCGCCGACCTCTACGAGAAGTCCCAGTCGCACACCGGCGTCCGGGTGACCTACGCGCCGCTGTCCGGCAACACGCAGATCCGGCTGCAGACCGCCATCGCCGCGGGCACCCCGCCGGACCTGGCGTTCTGCACCCCCGAGGAGTACCCGCAGTTCGCGGGCTACGGGGTCGTCGAGCCACTCGGTGCCCGGATCAAGGCCGCCGGCCTCGGCGCGGACAACTTCGCACCGGCGGTGTGGAAGCAGATGACGGCCACGGACGACATCTACGCGATGCCGGTGCTCGTCGACGTGAACTTCCCGATGTTCTGGAACAAGAAGGTCTTCGCGTCGGCCGGCCTCGACCCCGAGACCCCGCCGAAGACCATCGACGAGCTCGAGGCGTTCTCGGACAAGATCCTGCAGAAGCGCGGCAACCAGGTCACCCGGATCGGCACCGTGCCATGGGACTACTACGGCTTCAGCAACTCGATGTTCACGTTCGGCTTCGCCTTCGGCGGGAAGTTCATGAGCGACGACAACATGGAGGCCACCCCCGACGACCCGAACATCGTCCAGGCGCTCCAGTGGATGGTCGACTACGCGAAGAAGGTCGGCGGCGCGAGCCACCTGTCCGTCACCAGCCCGTCGCAGACCCTGCCGACGATCGCGAGCGGCAATGTCGGCATGGCGCCGATGACGACGACGGACGCGCAGAACGTCTACCGGAGCGGCGACAAGGCGAAGGTCGAACTCGGCGCGACGCTCTTCCCCTACGCGGAGGGGCTCGGCTCACCCGGCAGCGCGACCTGGCTCGGCGGCTACGACCTCTTCATCCCGAAGGACTCCAAGGAACACGACTCGGCGTGGGACTTCCTGCAGTTCGCGACCGTCTCGGACGCGGGCACGCAGTCGAACTTCGAGTACGGGACCCTGCTCCCCGGCTGGTCCGACTCCCCCGTCCTGGCGGAGTTCCAGAAGGACCCGAACATCGCCGTCTACCGCGAGGGCCTCCTCACCGCGAAGAACATCCGCCCGACGATCCCCGTCGCCAGCACCTACGCGACCGCGCTCGACATCCAGGTGAGCTCGGCCATCTACGGGCAGATCACCCCGGAGCGCGCCCTGGCCAAGGTCAAGGCCTCGGTCAACGCCGCATTCGACGAATTCCGGAAGGAGAACTCGTGAGCGTCACACGGAGCATCACGACACGGGGTCCGAAGCCCCGCGGGACCTCGTGGCTCACCCACTGGATCCCCCGGACGAAGCGGCAGCGCGCGACCTTCGGGTGGGGCCTGTTCTTCACCGCACCGGCGATCATCGGCCTCGTCGTCTTCACTGGCGGTCCGATCATCACGAGCGCCGTCAACAGCTTCACGAACGCGAACCTGCTCGGCGGTACGAAGCAGTGGATCGGGTGGCAGAACTACGCGCAGCTCTTCGCCGACGACCAGTGGTGGCTGTCCCTCGGGAACACCCTGTTCCTCACGGTGATCTCGGTCCCCCTCGGCATCGCGGTCGCACTCGGCCTCGCGCTGCTGCTCAACCTCCGGGTGAAGGGCCTCGGCATCTACCGGGTGATCTTCTTCATCCCGTCCATCGTCCCGATCGTCGCCAGTGCGGTCATCTGGGCGTACGTCCTCAATCCGCAGTACGGCGTGATCAACAACGTGCTGAGCATCTTCGGCATCCAGGGCCCCGGCTGGCTCTCCGACCCCGCCTGGTCGAAGCCCGCGCTCATCCTGTTCGGCCTGTGGGGCGTCGGGAACCTCATGGTGATCCTGCTCGCCGGGCTGCAGGGCGTCCCGCAGGACCTCCTCGAACAGGCGTCGCTCGACGGCGCCGGCGCGTGGCAGAAGTTCCGGAACGTGACCGTGCCGTTCATCAGCCCGCAGCTGCTGTTCGCGACGATCACCGGCCTGATCGCCGGGTTCCAGTACTTCACCCAGGCGTTCGTGATGACCGGCGGCTACGGCGACCCGGCGGGCTCCACGCTCGTGTCCGGCGTCTACCTGTACCAGTCGGCGTTCTACCACTACCAACTCGGCTACTCGAGCGCGGTCGGATGGGTGCTCTTCGTGATCATCGCCATCGTCTCGATCCTGGCGTACCGCATCATGGGCCGCCGCGTGTACTACGGAGGCGAAGCACGATGACCGCGATCGAGAACCCCACGGCGGCCGCGGCCGTCGCCGGCGAGCCCCGCGGGTCGGTCAACCCGAGCCGGCCCGTCCCGAAGCACCGCAAGCTCACGTGGCCCCGCATCGCCGAGGCCATCGCGAAGCACGCCGTGCTCATCGTCCTCAGCGTCGTGTTCCTGATGCCGCTGATCTGGATGGTCACCGGGTCGTTCAAGACCCAGGCGGACATCGGCGCGTTTCCGGTGAAGTGGTTCCCGGACACCATCACGACGGGCAACTACACGTACGGGCTGCAGGCGTTCCCGCTGCTGCAGTACTTCTGGAACACCCTCGTGATCTGCGTGCCGTCGATGATCGGCGCCGCACTGTCGAGCGCGATGGTCGGCTACGGCGTCTCCCGCATCCGGTGGCCGTGGCGGAACGGGATCTTCACGATCCTCATCGCGACGATGATGGTGCCGTTCTACGTGACGATGGTCCCGCTGTTCGTGGCCTACCGCGACGTCGGCTGGACGGGCACGTACCTGCCGCTCATCATCCCGACGTTCTTCGGCATCCCGTTCTTCATCTTCCTGATGCGGCAGTTCTTCCTCGGCATCCCGGACGCCCTCACCGACGCCGCGAGGATCGACGGTGCCGGCGAACTCCGCATCTTCGTGCAGGTGATCTTGCCGCTCTGCAAGCCGGCACTCGCCGCGGTGATGCTCTTCCAGTTCCTCGCCTCGTGGAGCGACCTGCTCGGGCCGCTGCTGTACCTCACGAAGTCGAGCCAGTACACGCTGTCGCTCGGCCTGACGTTCTTCCAGGGGGCGCAGGGCGACACCGCCACCGGCCCGCTGATGGCCGTCTCGACCATCATCCTCATCCCCATCGTGGTCCTGTTCTTCTTCGCCCAGAAGACCTTCATCCAAGGGATCACGATGTCCGGGATCAAGGACTGACGAAAGGACCCCGCATGACCGACACGACGACAGCACCAGCCCGCCTCGTGGCCGCGCAGGCAACTGACGGGAGGCCCGGCTCAGCTCCCACGGGACCGCTCGCCCCGACCGGGCTCCGCGTCGAACACCTCCGAGACCCGCTCGGGATCGGCACGGCAGAGCCGCGGCTCTCGTGGCACCTCCCCGAGGCCGGACCCGGATGGGAGCCAGGGCTCGCCGAGGTCGAACTCGTCGAACGCTCGGCCGGCACCGACGCCGGCGCCGTGGCAGAGGTGGACGCCTCCGGCGTCCTCGTCCCGTGGCCGTTCGCCCCGCTGGCGTCCCGCGAACGCGCCGTGTGGCGGGTCCGCACCACGGCCGTCGACGGCTCCGTGACGGACTGGAGCGAGCCCCTGGAGGTCGAGGCGGGCCTCCTGTCCGACAGCGACTGGACCGCCTCGTTCGTCGCCGCGCCGTGGCGGGAGAACACCCGCGTCGACCAGGCGCCGCCGATCCTGCGGCGCGAGGTGACGCTGCGCGGCGACGTCGTCCGCGCCCGGCTCGCGGTGGCGAGCCTCGGCCTCCACGAGGTCACGATCGACGGCATCCGCGTCGGCGACGCGGAGCTCGCACCGGGGTGGACCTCCTTCGTCCACCGGGTCCGGTACCTGGTGCACGACGCGACCGAGCACCTGGCCGGCGGTCCGCGGACCGTCGCACTCGGCGCTCGTCTGGCGGACGGCTGGTACCGCGGCCGGATCACCTGGGACGACCGCGTCCGCAACGTGTACGGCGACCGACTGGCGCTCATCGCCCAGCTCGAGGTCGAGTACGCCGACGGGTCCACGGAGACCTTCGGCACCGATGACTCCTGGCGCGCCGCGCGCGGTGGGATCCTGCTCTCCGGCCTCTACGACGGAGAGAAGTGGGACGGCAGGGTCGAACCCGACGGTTGGCAGGCCGTCGGGTTCGACGACGCCGCGTGGGACGCGGTCGAGGTCCTCGACGCTCCCGCCGCGGCACTCGTCCCCTTCGACGGCCCCGTGGTGCGCGTGGTCGAGGAGATCGAACCGGTGTGGTCGCGCCGCTGGGACGCCGGGGCGATCCAGCTCGACTTCGGGCAGAACCTCCCCGGTCGGCTGAAGATCCGCAACCACCCCGTCGGACCGTTCGGCGTCACACTGCGGCACGCCGAGGTGATGCAGGACGACGAACTCGCGACCCGCCCGCTGCGCACCGCGAAGGCCACCGACGTGTTCTACTCGGGGCCGGGCGACGACGGCGAGGGGTCGTGGGAGCCGCGCTTCACGGTGCACGGGTTCCGCTACGCCGAGGTCGAGGGATGGCCGGTGGAGTCGGTCGAGTCGGGTGACATCGTGGCCCAGGTCGTGCACACCGACATGCGGCGCACCGGGTGGTTCCGCTGCTCGGACCCGCGGCTCGAGCAGCTGCACGAGAACGTCGTGTGGTCGATGCGCGGGAACTTCGTCGACGTCCCGACCGACTGCCCGCAGCGTGACGAGCGACTCGGGTGGACCGGGGACCTGCAGGTGTTCACGCCGACGGCCGCGTTCCTCTACGACTGCGCCGGGGTACTCCGGTCGTGGCTCAGGGACCTGGCGCTCGAGCAGCGTCCGGACGGCGGCGTGCCGTTCTTCGTGCCGACGCTCCCCGACTCCGACCCGGCCGGGCACCACGCGGCGGTCTGGGGCGACGCGGCGACCCTCACACCGTGGGGACTGTTCCAGGCGTTCGGCGACCGTGGGCTCCTCGAGGACCAGTGGGCATCGGCGAAGGCCTGGGTCGACGGCGTGCTCGCTTCCGGGGACGAGGACCTCGTCCGGGTCGACGGCTTCGAGTTCGGCGACTGGCTCGACCCGCTCGCGCCGCCGGAGGACGCGGCAGCAGCCAAGGCCGACAAGTACTGCCTGGCGACGGCGTACTCGTACCGGTCGACGTCGGTGCTCGCGGCGTGGGCGGCCGAGCTCGGGAACGCCTCCGATGCTGCGTCCTACGCGGCGACCGCGGCGCGGATCAAAGCGTCGTGGCAGGCGCGGTTCCTGACGCCGTCCGGCACCGTCATCGACGACTCGCAGGCGTCGTCGGCGATCGCGATCGTGTTCGGGCTCGTCGACGCGGACGGCCCGGTCGGCACCCGGCTGTCGGAACTCGTGCGGTCGAACGGGCACCGCATCGGCACCGGGTTCGCCGGGACGCCGGTGGTGTGTGACGCACTGCTCCTCGCCGGGCACCTCGACGACGCCTACGCGATGCTCCTGCAGGACGAGTGCCCGTCGTGGCTCTACCCGCTCACGCAGGGCGCGACGACGATCTGGGAGCGCTGGGACTCGCTGCTGCCGGACGGCCGGGTGAACTCGGGCGGGATGACGTCGTTCAACCACTACGCGCTCGGGTCCGTCGCCGACTTCATGCACCGTGTCGTCGCCGGCATCGCCCCAGCGGCCCCCGGGTACTCCGCGATCCGATTCGCGCCGAGGCCCGGCGGCGGGCTGACGAGTGCCGGCGCGACGCTCGACACCCCGCGGGGGCAGGCCGCGATCGACTGGTCGGTGTCGGAGGGCACGCTGTCGGTCACCGTCACGGTGCCGGTCGGTGCGACGGCGGTGCTCGACCTTCCGGGTGCCGAGCCCGTCGAGCTCTCGCACGGCACGTGGGAGTCGGCGGTGCCGTTCGTCGCGTGACCGCCGCGGCGGTGCCGTGTGGGATCGAGTGCGCAGGAACGGGGCTTCCCGAGCCGTGGAGACCCCGTCTTCTGCGCACTCGATCGCGGGCGGACGGGCTCCGTCGACCGCCTCAGTCGGGCAGGACCGCGTCGGGGACGTCCCGCAGGAAGATCTCGATCGTCTTCGGGCCGACCCCGTGCAGCGCTCCGAGCCGCGCACGGAGCTCCGCCCGTGACGCCGCGGTCTTCACGAGGTGCGACACCGAGCCCTCGTCGGCGTCGAGCGTGTGCATCGTCTCGTGCAGCGCGTCGGTCATCTGGTAGTCGAACCGTCCGTAGCCGCCCTCGTCGAGGACCTTGCGGAGCTGCTCCCGACCGGCACCGGCGAACTTCCCCGGGCTCGTGAACCCGTGGTCGATCAGCACGCGGTACGTCTCGGCCGCCTGCTCCTGCCGGATCGGCCTGCCGAACAGCATGCTCGCGAGGAACCACCGGTACAGCTGCTGGGGCTTGCCGTCCGACAGGTCGATGCCGAGGTCGGAGGCGTGTGTCACGTCGGCCATGCCCCGACCGTACGCGTGCCGCAGGAGTCGCTTGCAGGTGCGCGGGAGGGTGTCACTCCCCCGTCGCAGCGAGCTGGTCCTCGAGGTTGAACACCTCGGGCAGGATCCGCGCCGTCTGGTCGGCCCGACCGGTGGCCCCGTCGAACAGGTCCTGCATGTGGGCCTCCCACGCGGACGCGACCTCGCTGGCCGCGAGGGCCGCGTCCGCATCGGCGACCGAGTCGGTCTCGTAGTAGCCGATCAGCAGGCCGTCGTCGTCGAGGAACAGGGAGTAGTTCCGTCGTCCGGCCCCCGCGATGGCCCGGAGCATCGCCGGCCAGACCGCTGCGTGCCGCTCGCGGTACGCGTCCATGTGCTCCGCAGCCACCTGCAGTCGGAAGCAGACGCGCGTGACGCGATCCGAGCCTCCAGTCCGGTGCGGCTGCGCGGACGGGAGGCCCGGTGCCGGTCCGGTGGGCCCGCTCACCTGGGTGTCCGCTCGCCTCGCGGGCCGCGCGCCGGTTCGCGCGCTGCTCGCGTCCGCTCCTGGTGCTCGTCCACCGTGCGGACGGTGCCGGTGACGCTCGTCACCGTGCCGTAACGCTCGGCCTCGATCTCCTCGAGGGACTTCCCACGGGTCTCCGGCGCCCAGATCGTGCCGACCAGGAACGAGACCGCGAGGAGCCCGATGATGAGCCCGCCGAGCGGACGGAGGCCGATGTCGGTGAGGAGCACGGGGAACCACATGCTGAGGAGCCCGACCGTGACGCGGGCGGCGAGGAACAGCACGCCCTGGGCGCTCGCACGGTACCGGGTGGCGAAGAGCTCGCTCGTCCAGAGGCCGTAGAACGCCTGCGCGCCGATGCCGGACGAGATGCCCCAGCCGATCGCGAAGAAGAGCAGCGTGCCGGTGTTCGCCGGGCCGTAGATGAGCACGGCCCAGACGACGATCGCGAGCGCGGCGCCGACCTCGAAGAGCACGCGCCTGCTGATCCGGTCCCCGTACCGCATGAACACGAAGTACGTCGTCAGCACGGTGCAGAACCACACGAGGACCTGCAGGGCGTCCTGCTCGATGACGCTCGACACCCCCGTGGCGGCGTAGATGCGCGGCTGGAAGATGCCGGCCTGCCCGGCGACGGTGTTCCACATCGCGTAGACGCCGAACAGGAACAGCATCGCGACGAGGTTGACCTTCTTCGAGAACAGCTGACCGACGCCGTGGAAGAAGCTGACCGTGCCGGTGGCCGCTCGCTCGTCCTTCCAGATGGTCGACTCCGGGAGCCCGCGGCGGAGCCACCACACCACCGCGGCGACGACGAACAGGTGCGCGAAGATGAGCCGGCTGCCGAGGAGTCCGAGCGGCGCAGCGGCGATCGCCAGCGCGAAGCCGACCATCGGGCCGATCGACCACGCGAGCTGCGCGGTGCCGACGTGTGCAGCGCGCTTGCCCGCCGGTGCCTGTTCGGCGATGTAGGTCCAGCTGGCGGGCACACCGGCCCCGACGGCGATGCCGCAGAGGATGAAGCCCGTCAGGAGCATGCCGTAGTTGCCGGCGAACACCGCGAGGGCGACCCCGAGCATGTACAGCAGCAGGTCGTACGTGTAGATGAACTTCCGGCCGTAGCGGTCGCACAGGGGGCCACCGATCGCGGCGCCGATCGCAGCGCCGAACGCGTTCGAGGAGAGGCTCGCGAGGAGGCCCACGCCGAGGTCGCCGATGTGGAACTGGGCCTGCCAGAACGCCAGGCTCGTCGCGATCGCGATGATCGAGCCGGACTCGATGTAGTTCGACATGGCCACCGAGATGGTGGCCTTCCAGCCGGTCGTGTTGCTGGCTCCGATACGGACCGCCATTGGTCCTCCGTTCGTGCGGGTTCGTCAGTGAATCGTTTCAACGGTGCAGCGAAGAAGATACGCCCGGTGGTCGGGGTCCTGCAAGGGGGGCTTTTCCCGCGTCGTGGGTCGAATCGCGCGTCGGGGGTCGAATCGCGGGGGGGGGGGGGGGGGTTTGGCCCCCCCACCCCCCCCCCCCCGGCCCCCCCCCCGGGGGGGGGGGGGGGGTTCCCCCGGCGCGC
>JASCOI010000319.1 GCA_029959665.1 Microbacteriaceae bacterium PS02333 | reverse complement strand
AACCCCGTTGCATGCCGATGCCGTGGTCGCCGTCCCCGGCGACCGCGTCGATCCGACCCAACTCGTCCGCGTGCGCGTCGAGCAGTTCGCGGATCGTCGTGAACGCCTGCGCGATCTCGGTGCCGAGGGCGCGGGATGCGTCGCTGGCCGGTCCCACCGGTGCGTCCTCGTCGGCGGTGATGGTGTCCTCGGGGAGCCGCTCCTGCAGCACCGCACCACCCTTCCGGTACGCCGGCGTGTCCGCCGGTGCTGCCC
>JASCOI010000318.1 GCA_029959665.1 Microbacteriaceae bacterium PS02333 | reverse complement strand
CAGCCACCCTTGAAAGAGTGCGTAATAGCTCACTGGTCAAGTGATTCCGCGCCGACAATGTAACGGGGCTCAAGCACACCGCCGAAGTTGTAGATTTCGCATGTTAGACAAGCCTTCGTGGTTCAGTTGTGCGGAGTGGTAGGAGAGCGTCGTGTGGCGAGTGAAGCGGCGGAGTAATCCAGCCGTGGACGCCACACGAGTGAGAATGCAGGCATGAGTAGCGAAAGACGGGTGAGAAACCCGTCCTCCGAAAGA
>JASCOI010000317.1 GCA_029959665.1 Microbacteriaceae bacterium PS02333 | reverse complement strand
CCTGCGTCACACCTGTTCATACGCTAACCGCACCAGCATGGGGTCGAGCGTTAGACCGCACCGCATCACCCCGAAGGGATCCGCTGGTTGCGGGTTAGGACTCTTAGCACCACTGGATTAGCTTGGGTGGTTGTTCGCCGGTACGGGAATATCAACCCGTTGTCCATCGACTACGCCTGTCGGCCTCGCCTTAGGTCCCGACTTACCCAGGGCGGATTAACCTGGCCCTGGAACCCTTGGTCTTTCGGAGGACGG
>JASCOI010000316.1 GCA_029959665.1 Microbacteriaceae bacterium PS02333 | reverse complement strand
CCATGCTGGTGCGGTTAGCGTATGAACAGGTGTGACGCAGGAAGGTAGCTGAGCCAGGCGATGGTATCCGTAAGGTGAACCTGGTGTAAGGATGTAGGGCTGACGATAGGCAAATCCGTCGTCTGTACGCCTGAGATCCGACGCGTACCCGTCAGGGGAAATCAGTGATCCTATGCTGCCGAGAAAAGCATCGACGCGAGGTTGCAGCCGCCCGTACCCGAAACCGACTCAGGTGGTCAGGTAGAGAATACCAAG
>JASCOI010000315.1 GCA_029959665.1 Microbacteriaceae bacterium PS02333 | reverse complement strand
GGGGGGGGGGGGGGGGGGGGGGGGGGGGGGGGGGGGGGGGGGGGGGGGGGGGGGGGGGGGGGGGGGGGGGGGGGGGGGGGGGGGGGGGGGGGGGGGGGGGGGGGGGGGGGGGGGGGGGGGGGGGGGGCGGGGGGGGGGGGGGGGGGGGGGGGGGGGGGGGGGGGGGGGGGGGGGGGGGGGGGGGGGGGGGGGGGGGGGGGGGGGGGGGGGGGGGGGGGGGGGGGGGGGGGGGGGGGGGGGGGGGGGGGGGGGGGG
>JASCOI010000314.1 GCA_029959665.1 Microbacteriaceae bacterium PS02333 | reverse complement strand
CCCGTTCCCATCCCGCAAGCAGGATGTACTGAGGTCAGAAGCCGCGCTCCCAACTGCACTGTCAATGTTCCACCCATGAGCTACCCGTCGGACACGTTCGGTCCGAATCGGGCGCCTGGACACCACAACTGGTGCCAGATGCTCCTTAGAAAGGAGGTGATCCAGCCGCACCTTCCGGTACGGCTACCTTGTTACGACTTAGTCCTAATCACCGATCCCACCTTCGACGGCTCCTTCCACAAGGGTTAGGCCACCG
>JASCOI010000313.1 GCA_029959665.1 Microbacteriaceae bacterium PS02333 | reverse complement strand
CGGTGGCCTAACCCTTGTGGAAGGAGCCGTCGAAGGTGGGATCGGTGATTAGGACTAAGTCGTAACAAGGTAGCCGTACCGGAAGGTGCGGCTGGATCACCTCCTTTCTAAGGAGCATCTGGCACCACGTGTGGTGTCCAGGCGCCCGATTCGGACCGAACGTGTCCGACGGGTAGCTCATGGGTGGAACATTGACAGTGCAGTTGGGAGCGCGGCTTCTGACCTCAGTACATCCTGCTTGCGGGATGGGAACGGG
>JASCOI010000312.1 GCA_029959665.1 Microbacteriaceae bacterium PS02333 | reverse complement strand
AGGGCCTGACCGAGGCCGGCTCGGACGGCATCCTCCAGGTGACGACGGGCGGCGCCGACTACTTCGCCGGCCACACCGTGAAGAACCGTGCCGCCGGTGCGCTCGCGATGGCGAAGTTCGCGCACGAGGTCGCCAAGAACTACCCGATCACGGTCGCGCTCCACACCGACCACTGCCCGAAGGACGCCCTCGACGGCTTCGTCCTGCCGCTCATCGCCGCGAGCGAGGAAGAGGTCCGCCACGGCCGCAACCCGATCT
>JASCOI010000311.1 GCA_029959665.1 Microbacteriaceae bacterium PS02333 | reverse complement strand
TCACCCTCGCCACGACGGGTGCCCTCGTCCTCGGCGGTGCCGCGTTCGGTGTCTCCGCCGCGAACGCCTCCACCCCGGCGATCCACACGGTCGCGTCGTCGTCGTCGAAGATCCCCGCACCGGTCGCCTCGGTTCCTGAGGTCCTCGGTGGCGACACCTCCGTCGCGCTCGACAAGGGCTTCACCGACGCCCTCTCCACGCTGGGCCTGACCCCGGGTGTGTCCGGCAACGCCAAGCTCGCCGACGGCGCCGTGTCCTTCCCGA
>JASCOI010000310.1 GCA_029959665.1 Microbacteriaceae bacterium PS02333 | reverse complement strand
ACTCGGTGCCGATGCGATCTGGCTGTCCCCGTTCTTACCGTCCCCCCTCGCCGACGGCGGGTACGACGTGGCAGACTACCGCGACGTCGATCCGCGGCTCGGCACGCTCGACGACTTCGACGCGCTGGTCCGGGCGGCGCACGCGCACGACATCCGGGTGATCGTGGACGTGGTGCCGAACCACAGGTCGTCCGAACACGCGTGGTTCCAGGCCGCGCTCGCCGCCGCACGGGGGTCACCCGAACGGGCGCGGTACGTGTTCCGGGACGGTGCGGGAG
>JASCOI010000030.1 GCA_029959665.1 Microbacteriaceae bacterium PS02333 | reverse complement strand
TGTTTTGTTTTCACCGGGGGCGAAGGGCGCCCCCCCCCCCCCCGGGGGCCGGCCCCCCCCGCCCGGGGGGGGGACACCCCGCTCCGGAGCTTCCCCGGGGCACCGGAGGAACCTGAGCGATGACGACGATCCCGACCCTGTCCCACGGGCGGGTCACCATCCGCCCCCTCCGGCTCCGTGACACCCGTGACCTCGACGCGGCGCTCGCGACGAACCGCTCCTGGCTCCGCACCTGGGAGGCGACGAACCCGTCCGGCCACGTGTCCACCGACGTCCGTGGCTCGATCCGCGCGCTCCAGGCCAACGCCCGCGCGGGACTCGGACTGCCGTTCGCGATGGAGCTCGACGGTCGCTTCGTCGGACAGCTCAACGTCTCCGGCGTGACGTACGGATCGCTCGCCAGTGCCTCGATCGGCTACTGGGTGGTCGAGAACGCCGCCGGGCACAACGTCACGCCGATCGCCGTGGCACTCGCCGCCGACCACTGCTTCCGCACCGTCGGCATCCACCGCATCGAGATCTGCATCCGTCCCGAGAACGCGCCGTCGCTCCGGGTCGTCGAGAAGCTCGGGTTCCGGTACGAGGGACTCCGCCGGCGGTACATCCACATCAACGGGGACTGGCGCGACCACTTCTGCTTCGCGCTCGTCGCCGAAGAGGTGCGCGAGGGCATCCTCGAGCGCTGGGTCCGCGGACAGGTGCCCCCGGGCGTCGGCAGCGTGCCCCTCGCCGCGCGCGACGAGGCCGCCATGCCGATCATCACCGGCCCGCGCGCCTGAACCGACCAGTGCCGCGAACCGGCCAGCGCGCCTGAACCGGCCCGTGCGCCTGAAACGCCCTGAATCTCCCGACGACACGCGCAACACACGCCCCGCAATCACGAGTGCGAGGAACGCCCGCCCCTAGCCTCTCCCCATGGGAATCGGGTCATGGGGCGGCGGCATCGTCCTGCTGGTCGCCGCAGTGCTGTGGCTCGTCTACCTCATGCCCTCGTGGGCAGCCCGTCGCCAGTACCTCGCCACCGAGCGGAACGCGATCCGGCTGCAGCAGACCCTCCGGATCCTCGCGCAGACGGCCGAGCTCCCGGACGAGGTCCGCATCGAGATGAACGCGAAGTCCCTCGCCGAGGCACAGAAGGTCGCGAAGTCCGAAGAGGCGAAGCGCTCGGCGATCGTCCGCGCGCACGAAGCCGCACGGCAGCGGGAGATCACCCGACGACTCGCGGAGCAGGGTCCGGCGCTCGAGCGGGCCTCGGCGGTCCCCGCGCTGACCGCGATGCGCATGCGCCGTTCGCGGCTCGGCGCGACGGGCCTCGGCGTGCTCGGCCTGGTCGTCGCGCTCGTGGTGCTCGTCGCAGCACCCGGCGCGTGGCTCGTCGCCGTCGCCGGCATCGTCGCCGCTGGCGGGTCCGCAGCCGTCCTCGCCCAGCTGCACCAGGTCGCCCAGGCGCGGAGGGCGCGGGCCGCAGCGGCTCCTGCCGGCGTGACCCGTGCCTCCCGTCCGGCGACGGCCTGGACCGATCCCGCCCCGCCGCTCACGAGCGAACAGCCGAACGAGGCGCCGGCGACGGAGCGGACCTGGACGCCCGGCCGCGTGCCGAAGCCGCTGTACGTGGAACGGCCCGCCGCTCCCGTGGCGTCCCCGGAGTCGTCGGCGGAACTCGCCGCGCGGCTCAAGGAGCGCGTCGCCGCAGCCAAGGCCGAGGCGGACGCCGAGGCCGCGGCGATCCGAGCCGGTGACGCCGACCCCTCGCTCGCCACGGTGTCGCGGATGCGCCCGGACGTCGAGGAAGCGGTCGCCTCGTTGTCGGCGCACGACCAAGGTCGGCTCGCCGAGCGGCTCGGGCTGCGGGCCGCACCGACGGCGACGTCGACGGAGCAACCCGGTCGGTCCGCGCCGGCCCCGCAGGCCGCGCCGGAACAGCCCAGCAAGTGGGCGGGCATGGGCGTCATCGGCGACGACGCGTACGAGCAGGCCGACCTCGACGCGATCATGCGTCGCCGCCGCGCGGTCTGAGATCGCGGCACGCCCGGCGGGTCCCGATCGATTTCGGTGCGGGCCTGGCGGGTGCTAGTGTGGTCGAGCACTTGGGGCTATGGCGCAGTTGGTAGCGCGTCTCGTTCGCAATGAGAAGGTCAGGGGTTCGAATCCCCTTAGCTCCACCAAGGCATGAAATCAAGGCATCGCAAGACAGCAGGCCCGGACCACACGGTCCGGGCCTGCTGTCTTGTCGGACGGTCAGCCGCCGTACTGCGCGGTCGACACGACCGAGGATCCCGCCTCCTGGCACGCCGTGTTGAGCGACCGCATCGCGAGGTCCCACTCGGGGGAGTCGTCGAGCGCGGGTCCCGACTCCGGGGCCGGGTGCTCCTCGAGGTACCGCTGCGTGTACGCGATGGCGTTCGAGAGGCGCGTGTCCGTGCTCGACAGCTGCTCGTAGCCGAACCGTGCGGCCGAGAGCAGGGCCTCGAGGCCGGCTTCGGTGACATCGCCCTGCTGGAGCCCCACACGCCCGTTGAGCGTCATCGTCGAGAGCGCGCTGAGCTGGCCGCAGACGGCCGGGGCGCTCTGGTCCTCGTCCATGACGACGGGGTCCGGGTCGGCGGCGGCGGTCGGCGTCGCCGGGGTGGGCGTGGACGACGGCGTACGGGCAGCGTCGGCGGTGTCGGCGGAGGAGCACCCGGCAAGGGCGAGCGCTGCGCACGCGAGGAGCGCTGCGCCGAGGACGGACGGGCGGACGGATCGGAGGTTCCCCATGTGCCGATCCTGGCGGACGGGGAGCAGGTGACGGACCGTGGTTGCGGAATCGAGATCGGCTCGAGACTGGATCGTGACGGACGGGCGGGGCGGGGGGGGGCCCCCCCCCCCCCCCCCCCCCCGACCGTCATCCGGTCACGTCGAGCGGCGTGTGTCATCCGCTCCACGGGCGACGTCGATGGTGTGCTCGGCAACTCCTTCCCCCTAGACTCCCGATGCACCCACCGGGTCGCTCGCAGAAGAGGGGTACGCATGCGTCTCAGGTCCACCGTCGTCGCTCTGGGAACGACGCTCGCCGTCGTCATCGGTCTGGTCCTCGCGGGCCCGGTGACCGCTGCTTCGGCGGCGGCCCCCACCACCGGACGCTTCACCCCCGTCGCTCCGGCTCGTGCGTGGAGCGGCACGGTCGGTACGACCGCGACCACGGTGACGCTCGGCGGTGCCGACGCGATACCGACCGACGCGGCCGCCGTCGTGCTCACGGCCACGGTCACCGCTCCGACCGCGAACGGGTACATCAGCATCGCGCCCGCCGGCAGCACGGCGAGTCCGTCGGTGCAGAACTTCTCGACCGGGCAGCAGATCTCCGGCACCACGACCGTCGGACTGACGAACGGCAAGGCCAAGGTCCGGCTGTCGGCCGGCTCGGGCAAGGTCGCCCTCGACGTCGCCGGCTGGTACGGCACGAGTGCATCGGGGTCGACCTACACGCCCTTGCCACCGACGAACGTGATCAAGTCGACGGCCACCACGGCGCCGCAGCGCGTCCAGATCGCCGGGACGGCAGGTGTCCCGGCGAACGCGACGGCGGTGGTGCTCCAGAGTGACGTCACCAAGCCGGCCGCGAGCGGCACCCTCCGCATCACGCCGTCCGGTGACTCCGCCGGTGTCGTGACGCTCACCTACCGAGCCGGTGTCACCGTTGCGAACACGACGACGGTCGCGTTGTCGGACGGAGCGGTCCAGATGCTGGTGTCCGCGGGCAGCGCGGCTGTGCTCGCCGACGTCGTCGGCTACTACGCACCGGTGTCGACCGGATCGGTCTTCGTCCCGGCGGACCCGGTGCGCGCTGCGACCGTCCCGGCGACCACGACCGCGCGGACGATCACGGTCGCCGGCACGGCCGGTGTCCCGCGGAACGCGACCGCCGCGGTCATCAACGCCAAGGTGGGCGGTGGCACCAACAACGGGTTCCTCCGTGTGACCGGTGCGGGCCTGGGATCGAGCGTGCCGACGCAGGTCTACGCCCCTGGGCAGACGATCGGCAACGCGCTCATCGCTCCCCTCGCCGCGGCCGGGCAGGTCCAGGCGAAGGTCTCCTCGGGGACCGCGACGGTCTACGTCGACGTCGTCGGGTACTTCGTCGACGGGTCGACCGGCTCGGGAACCGGCATCGACGTCTCCTGGCCGCAGTGCGGCAAGTCGATCCCCTCCGACCAGTCCTTCGGGATCGTCGGGGTCAACGACGAGCTCGGCAACCAGCCGAACCGGTGCTTCACGACGCAGCTCGGCTGGGCAGCGAACTCGGCCGGGGGAACCGCTCAGGACGACACGCAGCTCTACGCCCTCGTCCAGAACCCCGGGGCCGCCCCCGGTGTGAGCTGGCCGACGTCGAACTCGTTCGCCGGGTCGACGGTCACCGGGAGCCCGTACGGCGCCTGCACGCCCGCCACCGACGGCACCGCACGGACCACCAGGGCGTGCTCCTACGTGTACGGCTACGGTCGCGCCGCCGCGAACGTGGGCTTCACGAAGCTGAGCGACCCCGGGCAGTACCGCTGGTGGCTCGACGTCGAGACCGGGCTCTCGCACCAGGCAGACGTCACGCAGAACCGCGCCACGCTCGAGGGCATGATCGCGGCCTACTCGGACAAGGGCATCGACGAGCTCGGGATCTACTCGACCGGCTTCCAGTTCGGTCAGATCATGGGCACCGTGCCGGCGACCAGCACGATCCGCCCGCTGCCGAGCTGGGTCGCCATCGGCGACGGCACGCTCGCCCAGGCGCAGGCCGCCTGCAGCGGGACGCCGATCGCGGGTGGGCCGATCCTGATGACGCAGTACGTCACGCCGTACGGCAACGTCGAGATCGACCGCGACTGGTCCTGCAGTTGACGCGCTGAGGCGTACGTCGAGGACGTGACTCAGCTCGGGATGCTGGCCGTCAGCGCGCCCGTGGCGGCGAGTCGTCCGTGGATCGCGTTCGCTGCCTGCTCGAACGCCCGGTTGCCGCGCGAGACACCGATCGCCCCGCCCTTGAGCGCCGACTTCCCCGAGCCGCGCAGCAGGCGCGCGACGGTCTGCCCGTCCTGCGTCACCATGATCTGCACTGCGAGCGTCGTGTGGAACGTGCGGTCGTTCGCCAGTCCGCCGATGAGCAGCGTCAGCCCGAGCTTGCCGCGGCTGGCGCGGAGTGACCCCTGCTCGCCGTCCTCGACGGTGTAGCCCTCGGACGACAACGCCTCGCGCACCGTGGCGCGGACCTGGTCGGGGGAGGTGGACGCGAAGAAGTCGTGGCTCTCGGGCATGGCATCAGTCTGGCGTCGATGGTGCCGGAACGGAACCATCGTTGCGAGGCCGTGTGGCCGGTGCCACGATGACCGTGCGCGCCGCGACGCCCGCCGCGGGCGGACGAAGGAGCCCACCATGACCTCGCGACTGAACCCGTACCTCGGTTTCCGCGACACCGCCCGGGCCGCGATGGAGTTCTACCACTCGGTGTTCGGCGGTGAGCTGACGCTGAGCACGTTCGGGGAGATGCACGCATCCGAGGACCCGGCCGAGGCGGACAAGATCATGCACGGCCAGCTCGAGACGCCGAACGGGTACCTGATCATGGGCGCCGACACCCCGAACAGCATGGGGTACACGTCGGGCAGCAGCATCTCGGTCTCCCTGTCCGGGGACGACGCCGAGGACATGCGCCGGTTCTTCGCCGGGCTCTCCGAGGGCGGCACCGTGATCGAACCGCTGACGAAAGCGCCCTGGGGTGACGAGTTCGGGATGCTCACCGACCGGTTCGGGGTGAGCTGGCTGGTGAACATCACCGGTCGCTGAAGTCCGCCGTTTCCCGGACGGGATCACGTAGCCTGGTGCGGTCATGGCTTCCTCGTTCACGCGCCGCTCGCTCCTGTCCCTCGCCGGTGTCGCCGGAGTCGGCTTCGCCGTCGCCGCGTGCTCGAAGTCGTCCGACGGCGAGGCCCGTCCGTCGTCGTCCCCGTCGGCGTCCGGTGCTGCTTCTACCGCCGCTCCCGCCGCGACCGCGCTCGAGCCGGCGCAGGTTCCCCTCGCCGGCGGTGTGACGGTGACCGTGACCGGCACCGGTCTCGCGGCGGTCCGCGGCGTCACCGTGGGCGGGATCGTCGCACGCGACGTGCAGGCCACCGCGACGAAGGTGACGTTCACGGCGCCGCACCAGGCGATGTACACCGCGGGGTCAGCGGACGTCGCGCTGTTCGACTCGGAGCTGACGCCCGTCGCGTCGGCGAACCAGAGCTCCGACGGCAACGGCAGTGCCGCGAACGACGGTCAGTCCGGCGCCACCCAGGACTCGGCGACCGCTACCCCCACGCCGACCGCGTCGCCGGCGCCCGACGCCTCGTCGGCGCTCGCCACCACCTCGCTCGCCTACGCCGCGCTGACCGCGGTGGACCGGCAGCTCGAGTACGCGATGCGGTACTGGAAGGACTACAACCTCGCCGAGTACGGCACCATGAACCCGATCGGGGGCGACTGCGCGAACTACGTCAGCCAGACGCTGATCGCCCGCGGCTGGGAGCAGCGCGACGACTGGTACAGCCGCTCCGGGGGCGCCGCACACTCCGCGACGTGGACGTACTGCCCGGCGATGGACCCGTGGATGTCGACGAACGCGGCGACGTTCGGGCTCACGCGCCGGCCCCTCGAGGAGCGCGACAAGGTCAAGGTCGGGGACATCGTGTTCTTCGACTGGAACCACAACGACTCCCCGGACCACACCACGATCGTGTCCGAGGTCTTCACGGAGCCGGACGGCACGATCCGCATCAAGTCGGCGAGCCACAACCAGGACGGCCCGTACCGCGACCTCGACGAGATGATCACGGTGCAGCACCCCGGCGGGACAGCCTGGTTCCACACGTTCGACGCCTGACGCGGGGCGCGGTCCGGCGGTCGGGCGGTCGGGCGGTCCGCGGATGGGCGGTCCGCACAACCGAAGTCACTCCGCGCCGTGAGATGCCGTGGTGCCGCGTGCTTTCGGTTGTTCGAAGGCGATCCGCACCACGGCCCCGCCGCGGGCCCTAGGGGTACCCGAGGAACCAGAGCAGCACGATCGCGACCGGCTGCAGGCACACGCCGACGATCAGCCACGTCAGCGCCCGCCGTCGTGTCCGGACGAACACGTCCGACCCGAGCAGCGGTGCCATCGGCATGAGCAAGCGCGGCAGGCTCTGCTGGGGCAGGAACACCGCGACGAGGTAGAGCGCGTAGGACGCCGTGAACCCGAGCACCTCCGGCCCGAGCGCCCGCACGTCGCGTCTTCGGAAGAACCAGAGCGCGCCGACGAGGACGAGCACGACGAGCACGATGCCGATCGGCCCGAGCCACCGCCCCGCCATCACGAACCACGGGGTCAGCGGCGCGAAGTGCTGCCGTCCGACGAACCCGACCCACCACGACAGCTCGGTGTCGAGGTACGCGTTCGGCCGTCCGGTCACCTCGCTCGCGATCACCGGCCACGCGAGCCCCGCCACCGCGACGACGAGCCCCGCGACGACGATCGCGATCCGGTCTCGCCACGGGAACGATTCGCGACGACGGACGAACCCGACCCAGCGGACGACGAGGTGCACGGCGAGCGCGACCGCGAGGGCCAGGACCCCGGGCTTGGTGAACGCCGCGACCGTGCCGAGCACCGCGACCAGCCAGTACCGCCGGTGCACGAGCGCGAGCAGCCCGCCGAAGAGCAGCACCAGGAACGTGGTCTCGGCGTACGCCACCTGCAGCAGGAACCCGGTCGGTGCGAACGCGAACAGTGCCGTCGCCCACCGCGCCCGGTGCGAGCACCCGACGGCGAGGACGAGGCGGTAGAGCAGCACGCACGCACCGGCGCCGGCGATCGTCGCGACGAGCACACCCACGACCCAGAAGGACCCGCCGGTCACGGACATGACGGCACGCACCAGGGCGGGGAACACCGGCAGGAACGCCCACGGGTTGGGGAGCACGTGCCCGTCGCCGTCGGTCGGCAGCGTCGACGGGTACCCGTGCTCCGCGATGGTCCGGTAGGACGACGCGTCCCACGACCCGGAGAACGTGAAGAACGACGGGTCCTCCCGGTACGAGGCGAAGTCCCACCCGCTCGCCGTCGCGACGACGAACATCGTCGCGAGCAGCAGCGTGCTCAGGATCCGGGAGGCCGCCCAGATCACGAGCGGCGCGGTCCACGCGCTGCGCGGTCCGGACAGCAGGGACCGCAGCACCGGCCTGGAGGCCCGGCTCGCTTCCGCCACGTTGGTCACGGAGGCGATCCTCCCAGACCCGACACCGCGGCCGGGACCGCGGACCGGTGACCGTGGAGAACTCGGCTAACGCCCCGTCACCGCTCGCCGGATCTGCTCGATCGGCACCTTCGGGGTGCGGTCGGCGTTCAGCAGCCCGTTCGTCTCCTGCATCGTGTCCGTGAGCTGCGTGTAGCAGGAGCCGGCGAGGAACGAACTCGCGCGGATCGCGTCGTACAGCGCGGTGATGCGGACGATCCAGTCGTCGCCGTCCGAGGCCGAGGTGTAGCCCCACCCGTCCTCGCGCTGCGCACCCGGCTGGTAGTTCACGCCGCCGAACTCCGTCAGCATCACCGGCTGACCGTGGTCTTCGGCGCCACCGACGAGCACCCAGCGGTCCGCCGGACCCATCCCGTGGAACAGCTCCGTGCGTGCGGCGTCGTCGGCGTACCGGCGCGCGAGGCTCTCCCCGTTCCCGTCGTAGTCGTGGATGGTGATGATGTCGGAGTTCGTGTGCTCCCAGCCGTCGTTCGAGATGACCGGACGTGTCGGGTCGAGCGCCCGCGTGACGTCGGCGAGCGACCTGGCGTAGGCCTGCTGCGCCGGGTCGGTGTTGATGTGCTGGACGCCCCAGCTCTCGTTGG
Source organism: Microbacteriaceae bacterium PS02333 (assembly GCA_029959665.1). GTDB lineage: Bacteria > Actinomycetota > Actinomycetes > Actinomycetales > Microbacteriaceae > Curtobacterium > Curtobacterium guangdongense. The sequence continues at coordinate 22,411 of JASCOI010000030.1, read as the reverse complement.
CCGGTACCCAGGTCACGATCGACGGGTGCGAGGCGTCGCGTTCGACGGCGTCCATCCACTCCCGCATCAGTCGCTGCACGGCACGGGGTGAGAACGCGTAGGCGCCGGGTGCCTCGCCCCAGACGAGCAGGCCGAGGCGGTCCGCCCAGAACAGGAACCGCGGGTCCTCGATCTTCTGGTGGTTGCGCGCGGCGGTGAAGCCGAGCTCCTTGATGAGCTCGACCTCGCGGCGGAGCGCCGCTCGCGACGGGGCGGCGATGTGCGAGTCCGGCCAGTAGCCCTGGTTCAGGACACTGCGGACGTCGTAGCTCCGGCCGTTGAGCACGAAGACGCCGCCGTCGACGCCGACCGTCCGCAGGCCGAAGTAGCTCGCCACCGTGTCGACCGTGGTGCCGGCCCGGTCGAGCAGCGTCACCGTGGCGTCGACCAGTCGCGGGGTCTCCGGCGTCCAGTGCAGCTCGTCCTCGGCCTGCCCGTTCGACTGTCGCGCGATCGGCACGACCACGTCGAACTCGTCCGCGGTGTCGCCGAGCGTCGCCTCGATGGTCGCGAGGCGCTCGTCACGCTCGTCCCACCACGCCTCGACGCGGATGCGGTCGCCGCCGGCCCGGACACCGGCGATCCGGACGGTCAGGCGGACGGTCTCGTGGTCGACGTTCGTCCAGCGGAGGGACTCGATCGACGCGGTCGGCACGGCTTCGAGCCAGACGGTCTGCCAGATCCCGGTGGTCCGGCGGTACCAGATGGCGTGCGGGTCCTCGTGCCAGTCCTGCTTGCCGCGTGGCTGGGTGAGGTCGTGCGGGTCGTCCTCGGCACGGACCACCAGGGTGTGCACGGCGTCGGCGTCACCGGCGAGGGCATCCGTCACGTCGAAGCCGAACGGTGTGTGGCCGCCCTCGTGGGATCCGACGAACGCACCGTCGATCCAGACCGAGGCGCAGTAGTCGACGGCGCCGAAGTGCAGCAGGAGCCGGGAGCTGCTCGTGCCGTACCCGGCGGCCTCGAGGTCGGACCGGGTGATCGTGCGGGAGTACCAGACCACCGGGTGGAATCCCGGCTCGTCGATGCCGGACGCGACGGACTCCGGCGGGAACGGGACGACGATGTCCCTGGCATCCGGGAAGCCCGCACGCCAAGCGGTGTCGTCGCCGTCGTTGCGGAACGACCACGTCCCGTCGAGGTCGGCCCACTGTTCGCGGAGCATCTGCGGGCGGGGGTACGTGCCGTCCTGCCGACTGGCGAGGGGGAGGCCGTGCGTTGGCGTGCTGTTGGGTGCGGCGACGGTGCCGTCGAGCGTGCTCATGCGTCCATGGTGGACCAGTCCTACATCGTTGTAAACCGGCGAGCATCGATTGCCGAGACCATTCCGGGACGACTCAGCCGATCGCTGCGTCCCGCGTCAGCACCATGACGTCCATCCGACCCTGTTGCACGACTTCGCCGTGCTGGTTCCGCAGGGTGACCGTGCGCTCGACGATCCCCGTCGTGCCGGAGCTGGTCAGCCGGGTGGAGAGGATCTCGACCTCGCACGTGACCGTGTCCCCGATGAACACCGGGGCCGTGAACCGCCACTGGTCGATGCCGAGCAGGGCGACCGCCGATCCCTCGAAGACACCGGTGCGGGCGATCAGGCCGAGGCAGAGCGACGCGCCGAGCATGCCGTGCACCACGCGCTGGCCGTACCGGGTCCGAGCGGCGAACTCGACGTCGGTGTGCACCTGGTTGTTGTCGTTCGTCCACGAGGCGAACGACATGACGTCCGTCTCGGTGATCGTGCGACCCGGGGTGGTGAAGGTCTGTCCGGCGGCGAGGTCCTCGAGGTAGTGCGGCACCCGCTCATCTTCGCAGAGCCCGTGCCCGCGGCCGATCAGAGTCCCGCAAGGAGCCGACGCCCCTCCGTGATCCGCTGCTCGACCACCGCGCGCTCGGACGTCGCCAGCGCCCCGTACCCGAACGTGTCCTCGCCGTCGGCCGCAGCGTCGAGAGCAGCCTGCCGGTACGCATCCGCGGCGTGGGCGGCGTCGAGCGCGTCCCCGAGGGTCTCCTGGATCCGCCGGAGTCGTCCGAGCCGGCGCTTCCCCACATCCCCGAGCCCACCGGCGGCCTGAAGTGCGTACCGCAACCGACGTGCCGCCTTCCGGGTCTCGTGCAGGGACACGAGGTCGCCCGTGCTCCGGTCGAGGGTCTTCGCCAGCCGTGCGCGTTCCCGTTCGATCCGCGCGGTCACGAACGCCGAGGCGTCATCGCGGGCGTGCCCACCCGTCGGCGCGGAGTCCACCAGCCGGTCGAGGGCGTCGAGGGCGTCGAACCACGCCGCCGTCCGGAGGCTCTGCCGGAGTTCCGCTGCGGACGTCGTCCTGGTGTCCTCGAACCGTGCACCGAGTCGGTCGAGCGTCCGGGCGTCGACGTAGCCGGCCGGCGTCCGCGCTGCGGATCGGAGCAGTCGGTCACGCAGGACCTCGGCGTCGCGAGCCGTCCCCGCCGTTCGCCCGATCTCCGCGAGTGCGGCACGGAGCGCTTCGGCGGCGTCGCGGTCGAGGGCGCCACGGAACGCCGCGAGCACACTGCGGGTCCGGCGCAGGACCTTGCGGAACGCGTGCACCGCGTCGCGGTCGTCGGCGCGCACCCTGGGGTCGACCGCGACGAGGTCGGCTCGGAACCCGACGAGCGTGCCCCGGCCGACGGCCGCCGCGGTCCCGGACCGCGGCAGGGGCGCCCGGGCGGTGGCCGGACGCCGGGCCGGTGCCAGGCGCGGCACCGGCCCGCGGTCGGATCGGCCGGGATCGTCCGCCGCGTCCGTCAGCGCTCGCTCGACCGAGCGTGCGATCGAGCCGGGGTGCCCGTCGTCCGTGAGTGCCCACCACCGGCCGCTCGTCACCAGCGCGGTGTCCGAGTCGCCTTCGTCGATGCGGACGTCGGCGACCTCGACGCGCACCTTGCCGTCCTTGCCGCGGACCACCACCAGGGTCGTCGTGGTGTCCCGGACCCGGACGGGTCGGACGGTGCGACCGCGGAGGAACACCTCCACCACGTCGCGCGGCACCCGAGGACCGTCGTCCGACGGCGCGGTCGCACCGTCGAGGTCGTCCGGGACGGGAGTCGGACCGTCGCCGCGGTCGATGCTCCAGGTGGGCGGTCCGTCCTCGGCACGCAGGAGCTCGATGCCCTCGAATGCGAGCACCCGGTCGTCGGTGTCCCAGACGGTCTCGCGCACGGTGACCGGGGGAGTCCGGTGCACCGCGTCCGAGTACGGGTCGATCGCGGGCAGTCGTCGGTCGTCCGGGATGCGCCAGGTGTGCCGCGGTTCGGCAAGGACGTCAGCGGCGGCGGGTGGTGAGGTCTCCATGCACGCCAGTGTCGTCCGCGGACCGGCAGCGGTGCGTCGGCATCCGCATCATGTGGACACCCCTGTCGAAGTCGCGTGTTGTGGAGGACCTGGGACGGCGACCCGAGCGCTCGCGTAGCCTCCTGACGCATGAGCGACGTCGCACAGTGGATGGCCCGCCAACGTTGGTACGCCGCGAAGGGCGGGACGCCGAACCTCCGGACGATCGCCCGGACCGACGACACCACCGACGGGGCGCAGATCACCACCCGCTTCGTGATCGACGACGCCCGGACCGGGGCCGTCCTGTACCAAGTCCCCACGACGGAGCACGCGCACGCGGTGGCCGGACTGGAGCACGCGCGCATCGACACGGAAGACGCCGAAGACGCCGACGCGCCAGATACAGGCCCCGACACCCCCACGACCTACGACGGCCCCCACGACCCCGCCTACGCCCGCTGGCTCCTCGCGCAGATCGACGCCGGCGCCGAGTCCCTCACCCCCGTCGGCCCCGTCCGCAGCGCCCGGGTCCTCCGCGGTGAGCAGTCGAACACCTCGATCATCTGCGAGACCGAGCACAGCGGCACCGTCATCGTGAAGGTGTTCCGGGTGCTGCACCACGGCGACAACCCCGACGTCACCACCCAGCAGGCACTGTCCGCAGCCGGTTCCGCCCGCGTCCCGAAGGTCTTCGGCGCCCTCCACGGCGAGTGGCCGGACGTCGGACGTGCCGACGGTGTGGCGAGCGGCCACCTCGCCTTTGCGCAGGAGTTCCTCCCCGGCCTCGACGACGCCTGGCGGGTCGCGCTCGACGACGCACGCCGAGGCGACTCCTTCGCAGCAGGAGCCGACCGGCTCGGCGCCGCGCTCGCCGACGTGCACGTGACCCTCGCGGGCGTGATGCCGACCGAGGCCGCGACCCCCGACCGCATCCGGACCGCGATCGACACCATGCACACCCGGCTCGAGGCCGCCGCCGCCGAGGTGCCGGAGATCGCCGAGCACGCCGACGCCGTCCGGGCGGTCTACGCACGGGCCGCTGCCGTGGCCTGGCCGCCACTCCAGCGGATCCACGGCGACCTGCACCTCGGCCAGGTGCTGTCCGCGCCGGAGCCGCGTGGGTGGGTGTTCCTCGACTTCGAGGGCGAGCCGCTCCGGCCGTTGCACGAACGCTCGCTCCCGGACGTCCCGCTCCGAGACGTCGCCGGCATGCTGCGCTCGTTCGACTACGTCGCCGGAGCCCTCGCGCACGACGACGACCCCGTCGATGCCGGGGCGTGGGCGCACGAGGCCCGCGCAGCGTTCCTCGACGGCTACGAACGAGGGATCGGCGTCGACCTCCGCGCACACCGCGAGGTCCTCGACGCCTTCGAGATCGACAAGGCCGTCTACGAGGTGGTCTACGAGGCGCGGAACCGCCCGACCTGGGTCGGCATCCCGGTGGCGGCCGTGACGCGACTGGCCGCGCGCTCCGCGCACTGATCAGGAGCACACGACGGACGGGACCGGTGTACTTCTCGCCGGGACCGGCGCCCGGCGCGTCCGGGATTGCCGATGCCTCGCGGAAGGCGAGCTGCACCGAGCGGAGCCCGTCGCGCAGCGGACGGGCGTGGTGGTCGCCGATCTCGGTGGCGGCCGCGGTGACCAGGCCGGCCAGCGCGGTGATGAGCTTGCGCGCCTCGTCGAGGTCGGTCTGCTCCTGCGGGTCGTCCGCCAGTCCGACCTTCACGGCGGCGGCGCTCAGCAGGTGCACGGCCACCGTGTTGATCAGCTCGACGGCGGGCACCTCCGAGATGTCCCGGGCGGCGTCGTCGGCGTCGTCGACGGGGATGTTGGGCGGGGTGTCGGTCACGGTGCTCCTCTGTTAGACTCTTCGCGGCAGATGCTGTCCGTGTGCCCGGAACGATTCGCGAGAACCAGACCGGACCGGCGGACAACATCACGAAGAGGAGTCACTCCCACCCGCGGCCACGAACCACCAGGCTACCGGGTCACCACCGCTCCGCCGAGCGCCAGCGTTCGGCAGTCCGGCACGACTGGCAGCGTCCAGTGGTGCAGGAGTCGGGCGGCTGCCGAACGGGTCCCGATCCGTGCGTCAGATCTCCTCTCGTGCCGTCGTCCAGGCAAACGCCCCGGACGGCCACCACTGATTGAAGGAGCTCCGCATTCCCGATCCCCGTACCAACGACCGAATCCGCGTCCCCGAGGTCCGTCTTGTCGGACCCCAGGGCGAGCAGGTCGGCGTTGTCCCCATCGCCGTCGCACTGCGCCTCGCGCAGGAAGCCGAGCTGGATCTGGTCGAGGTCGCGCCGAACTCGAAGCCGCCCGTGGCCAAGATCATGGACTACGGCAAGTTCAAGTACGAAGCCGCTCAGAAGGCCAAGGAAGCCCGTCGCAACCAGGTGAACACCGACCTGAAAGAGGTCCGTTTCCGCCTGAAGATCGACGTGCACGACTACGAGACGAAGCGCAAGCGCGCCGAGGGCTTCCTCCTCGGTGGCGACAAGGTGAAGGCGATGATCCTCTTCCGTGGTCGCGAGCAGTCGCGTCCGGAACAGGGTGTCCGACTCCTGCAGAAGTTCGCCGAGGAGATCGCCGAGTTCGGCGTCGTCGAATCGCGTCCGACGCAGGACGGCCGGAACATGACGATGATCATCGCTCCGCTCAAGAACAAGTCCGACGTCAAGGGCGAACAGAACGCCAAGCGCGCGGCCGAGAAGGCCGAGCGTCGTGCGTCGGAGCACGCCTCGAAGGCGAAGCCGGACGACGCGGCACCCGCCGAGTCGAAGGAAACGGCACCCGCCGAGTCCCCGGCCGAATAGGTCAGGGCCCACTCGGGCCCACCAGACCGATCCCGCAACGAAGCGGCTCCCCATCCACCCCACGGAAAGGCACCACCATGCCCAAGCAGAAGACCCACTCCGGGTCGAAGAAGCGCTTCAAGGTCACCGGCACCGGCAAGATCATGAAGCAGCAGGCCGGTATGCGTCACAACCTCGAGGTCAAGTCCTCCAAGCGCAAGGCCCGCCTCAACGAGGACCAGGTCCTCGCCAAGGGTGACGCCAAGAACGTCAAGAAGCTCCTCGGCCACTGAGCCCCCGGATCGTAAAGGAATAGTGCAATGGCACGAGTAAAGAGAGCGGTCAACGCCGCCAAGAAGCGCCGCGTCATCCTCGAGCGCGCCGAGGGCTACCGCGGCCAGCGTTCGCGTCTGTACCGCAAGGCCAAGGAGCAGGTCACCCACTCCCTCGTCTACGCGTACCGCGACCGTCACGCGAAGAAGGGCGAGTTCCGTCGCCTCTGGATCCAGCGCATCAACGCTGCGTCCCGCGCCAACGGCCTGACCTACAACCGCCTCATCCAGGGTCTCAACCTGGCCGGCGTCGAGGTCGACCGTCGCATCCTCGCCGACCTCGCCGTGAACAACGCCGACACCTTCGCCGCGCTCGTCGAGACGGCCAAGAAGGCCCTGCCGGCCGACACCTCGGCCCCGAAGGCCGCAGCGTAGTCGTCACTGCCCTCACCGAAGCCCCCGTTCCGTCCGCGGAACGGGGGCTTCGTGCATGCTGCGACACTTGTGGCGTGACTGATCTCCTCGAGAACCCCCGTGCCGGCCGCGTCAAGGCCGTCGCCGCCCTGTCCAAGAAGGACCAGCGTGCCGAGACGGGCCTGTTCCTGCTCGAGGGGCCGCAGGCCGTCCGCGAGGCGATCGAGTACGCGCCGGAGCTCCTCCGCGAGCTCTACGTCACGCCCACCGCAGCCGAGCGGTACGAGCTGCACGACGCACCGGTGGACACCTGGTTCGTCACCGAGCAGGTGCTCGCCGCGATGGCCGACACGGTCACCCCGCAGGGCGTCGTCGCGGTCTGCCAGCAGTTCCCGACGTCGGTCCGGCAGGTCTTCCCCGACCCCGGTGCGACCGGACTGGAGGCTCGGGTCGACCCCGCCACGAATAGTCCGTTGCCAGCACTCGTCGCGATCCTCGAAGAGGTGCGGGACCCGGGGAACGCCGGCACGATCATCCGCGCCGCCGACTCCGCCGGCGCCGACGCGGTCGTCCTGACCGGCCGCAGCGTCGACCCGTACAACCCGAAGGTGGTCCGCTCGACGACCGGGTCCCTCTTCCACGTGCCGGTGTCGGTCGGTGTCTCGCTCGTCGACGCCGTGTCCCGTGCTCGTGCGCTCGGGTACACGATCCTGGCCGCCGACGTCTCGGGTGACGACCTCCCGCAGGTCCGCGCGGAGGGGTTGCTGGACGGACCGACCGCCTGGGTCTTCGGGAACGAGGCCCGCGGACTCACCGCCGAGGACCTGGCGCTCGTCGACCGGGCCGTCAAGGTCCCGATCTACGGTGCGGCCGAGTCGATGAACCTCGCCACCGCGGCGTCGGTCTGCCTGTACGAGTCGGCGTTCGCGCTCCGGACGGCCTAGTCCTCCTCAGTCGCTCTGGCCATCGCTCTGTTCACAGTCCGTGCTCGACAGAACGGCGGTATCCCAGGGGCCGGTAGGATCGGTTGCTGTGTCAGAACCTCTCGAGATCAGCGAATCGGCGGTCGCCGACGCGGTCGACGCGGCCCTCGCCGCAGTCCGCGCCGCGACGACGGTCGCCGAACTGAAGCAGGCCAGGGCCGAGCACACGGGCGAACAGTCCGTGCTCGCGCGCATGAACGCCTCGATGCGCAGTGTGCCGCCGGAGCAGAAGGCCCAGGCCGGCAAGCTCGTCGGGCAAGCGCGTGGCCGTGTGAACGGTGCCGTGGCCGAGCAGGAGTCCGTGCTCGCCGAAGCCGAAGAGCGCGCGCGGCTCGAGGCCGAACGCGTCGACGTCACCGCGCTGCCGTCGACCCGCACACCGGGCTCCCGTCACCCGCTCTCGCTCCTCAACGAAGCCGTCGCGGACATCTTCGTCGGCATGGGGTGGGAAGTCGCAGAGGGCCCGGAACTCGAGCACGAGTGGTTCAACTTCGACGCGCTGAACTTCGACGAGGACCACCCCGCGCGGGCCATGGCCGACACGATCTTCGTCGAGCCCGTCGACCGGCACCTCGTGATGCGCACCCACACCTCTCCGGTGCAGGTGCGGTCTCTGTTGTCGCGTGAACTGCCGCTCTACGTCATCGCTCCCGGGCGCGTGTACCGCGCGGACGAGCTCGACGCGACGCACCTGCCCGTGTTCACCCAGGTCGAGGGCATCGCGATCGACAAGGGCCTGACGATGGCGCACCTGCGTGGCACGCTGGAGCACTTCGCGCGCCAGGTCTTCGGCGCCGAGGCACAGATCCGTCTGCGCCCGAACTACTTCCCGTTCACCGAGCCGTCCGCCGAGATGGACGTCTGGCAGCCGAACGCCAAGGGTGGCGCACGGTGGGTCGAGTGGGGCGGCTGCGGCATGGTCAACCCGAACGTCCTGCGCTCCGCCGGCATCGACCCCGACGAGTACCAGGGCTTCGCCTTCGGCATGGGCATCGAGCGGACCCTGCAGTTCCGCAACGGCCTGAACGACATGCGTGACTTCCTCGAGGGCGACCTCCGCTTCTCGCAGCAGTTCGGAACGGTGGTCTGATGCGCGTCCCACTCCGCTGGCTCGGTGAGTCGGTCGACCTCCCCGAGGACGTCACCCTCGAGCACGTCCACGCGGCGCTCGTGTCGGTCGGCTTCGAGGAAGAAGCTGTCCACACGTTCGACCTGACCGGACCCGTCGTGGTCGGTCGGGTGCTCGAGCGCGTCCCGGAGCCGCAGAAGAACGGCAAGACCATCAACTGGTGCCAGGTGGACGTCGGCGAAGCCGAGCCACGCGGCATCGTCTGCGGTGCGCACAACTTCGACGTGGGTGACCTCGTCGTCGTCACGCTCCCCGGTGCCGTGCTCCCCGGACCGTTCCCGATCGCCGCGCGCAAGACCTACGGCCACGTGTCCGACGGCATGATCGCCTCGGCGCGCGAGCTCGGGCTCGGCGACGAGCACGACGGCATCCTGCGTTTCGCCGACCTCGGCATGGAGCCGCAGGTCGGGCAGGACGCGATCGCGCTCCTCGGCCTCGACGACGCCGCCGTCGAGATCAACGTGACGCCGGACCGCGGGTACGCCCTGAGCATGCGCGGTGTCGCACGTGAGTACGCGCACGCCACCGGTGCCTCGTTCCACGACCCCGTCGACCGCGTCGCTCCCCGCAGCGGTGAGGGCTTCACGGTGTCGATCACCGACGACGCCCCGATCCGCGGCCGCATCGGTGCGAACACGTTCGTCACCCGCGTGGTCCGCGGCGTCGACGCCACCCGACCGACACCGGCCTGGATGGTGTCACGTCTGGCCCTCGCCGGGGTGCGCTCGATCTCGCTGCCCGTCGACATCACGAACTACGTCATGTTCGAGCTCGGCCAGCCGCTGCACGGGTACGACCTGTCGACGGTCGTCGGCGGGCTCGGCGTCCGTCGTGCGGCCGCGGGGGAGACCCTGACCACGCTCGACGACGTCACCAGGAAGCTCGACCCGGAAGACCTCGTCATCACCGACGACCAGGGCCCCGTCGGCCTCGCCGGGGTGATGGGCGGCGCCCGCACCGAGATCACGGCGTCGACCACCGACGTCCTGATCGAGGCCGCCGGCTTCGACCAGGTCTCGGTCGCACGCACCGCGCGTCGCCACAAGCTCCCGAGCGAGGCGTCCCGTCGGTTCGAGCGCGGTGTCGACCCGCTCGTCGCCGAAGCCGCTGCCAACCGTGCGGTCGAGCTCCTCGTCGAGCTCGCCGGCGGCACGGCGGACAACCTCGGATCGACGCTCGTCGACGACACCTCCCGCCCGGCCGTCACGATGCGACTCGCGCGCGCCGAGGAACTCATCGGCGTCGCCTACGCCGACGCCGAGGTCATCGACACGTTGCGTGCGATCGGCGCCTCGGTGGAGGCCGATGGTGAGCAGCTCGTCGTCACGGCACCCACCTGGCGCCCGGACCTCACCGACGACACCACGCTGGTGGAAGAGGTCGCCCGCATCGTCGGGTACGACCGCATCCCGAGCGTCCTGCCCGTCGCCCCGCCCGGACGTGGCCTCACGACGCACCAGAAGGCACTCCGTCGCGTCGCCGCAGCCCTCGCTGCCGACGGCCTCGTCGAGGTCGTCACCGCCCCGTTCGTCTCTGCCGCGACGACCGCCGCCTACCCGGGGATCGACCCGGCCGGCGGACCGAGCGTGGTCCTCGCGAACGCCCTCGACAGCGAGCAGAGCCTGCTCCGCCGGAGCGGTCTGCCCGCCCTCGTGGACGTCGCGCGCCGCAACGTGTCGCGCGGGCTCGTCGACGTCGCCGTGTACGAGACCTCGCGCGTCTTCCTGCCGGTCGACGGCGCCGAGCTCGGCACCCCCGCGGTCCCGGCGGGCGCCGCGCACCCCGGAGCGGAGACCCTCGGCGCGCTCGACGCCGCACTGCCGGCGCAGCCGTTCCACGTGTCAGCGCTCCTCACCGGGAACCGCGTCGTCAAGCAGCCCGGCGTCCAGCCGGAGCCGTTCGGCATCGCGGACGCCCTCGACGTCGCACGCACCGCGGCGTGGGCGGCCGGCACCGAGCTCACGGTCGCGCAGACCACCCACCCGTCGTTGCACCCCGGCCGTGCGGCGTCGCTCCTCGTCGGGGACGTCGTCGTCGGTGTTGCGGGGGAGCTCCTGCCCGAGCTGACCGCCGCAGCAGACCTGCCCCGGGTCGTCGCGGTCGTCGAGCTCGACCTCGACGCACTCGTCGGAGCCGTGCCCGAGATCCCCGCCGTCGCACCGATCGTGACCTACCCGGCGGCGACCCAGGACCTCTCGTTGGTGGTCGGCATCGACGTGCCGGCGGGCGATGTGCTCGACGTCGTCCGGACTGGTGCCGGAGAGCTCTTGGAGTATGCTCGCCTCGTGGACGACTACCGGGGCTCCGGCGTGGACGAGGGACAGAAGTCCCTGACGTTCGCGCTGCGCTTCCGTGCCACGGACCGCACCCTGACCGCTGCCGAGGCCTCCGAGGCCCGTGACGGCGCCGTCCGACGTGCCGGCGAGCGATTCGGGGCGACCCTGCGCGACTGATCCCACTGGGACCAGTACCGCCCGGGGCCGCCGCCTCCGATCTCTCGACGAACAGTCCGACCTAAGGTGGAATCCCATGTCCGTATCCGTCGCCGTGGCGGGAGCCAGCGGCTACGCGGGCGGTGAGTTGCTGCGCATCCTCTCCGCACATCCCGAGTTCGACGTCAGGACGGTGACGGCGTTCTCGAACGCCGGACAGCCGCTCATCGCGACGCAGCCGCACCTCCGCTCGCTGTCGCACCTGACGCTGGTCGAGACGACGGCGGAGAACCTCCGCGGGCACGACGTGGTGTTCCTGGCGCTGCCGCACGGACAGTCCGGCGCGATCACGGCGGAGCTCGACCCGGACACGCTCGTCGTCGACTGCGGCGCCGACCACCGGCTGACGGACCCGGCGGCCTGGGAAGCGTTCTACGGCGGCGACTACTTCGGCGCGTGGACGTACGGGCTGCCGGAACTCCTCCACGCGGCGCCGAAGCCGGGGTCGGCGGAGGAATGGCGCGACGTCGACGACATCGTCGCGCAGGGTCGGCAGCGGGTCGAGCTCGCGAACACCAAGCGGATCGCCGTGCCCGGGTGCAACGTCACCGCGGTCACGCTCGGCATCCAGCCGGGCATCCAGGCCGGTCTCGTCCAGGCGGACGACATCGTGGCCGTGCTCAGCGTCGGGCCGTCGGGGGCCGGCAAGAAGCTCGCGACGACTTACCTCGCGTCGGAGATCATGGGATCCGCCAGCGCGTACGCCGTCGGCGGGAAGCACCGGCACATCCCCGAGATCCAGCAGAACCTGCGTGCAGCAGGCGCCTCCGACGTGACCATCTCGTTCACGCCGGTCCTCGTGCCGATGTCCCGCGGCATCCTCGCGACGACGACCGCCAAGCTCGCGCCCGGCGTCACCGCACGTGACGTCCGCCTCGCCTGGGAGCAGGCGTACGCCGACGAGCCCTTCGTGCACCTGCTGCCGGACGGCGAGTTCCCGCGGGTTGCGGACACCATCGGTGCCAACACCGCGCTCGTCGGCATCGCCGTCGACGAAGCCGCCGGCCGCGTCGTCGCGGTCAGCGCCCTCGACAACCTCGCCAAGGGGACCGGCGGCGCCGCGGTGCAGTCGGCGAACATCGCCCTCGGCCTGCCGGAGACACTCGGCCTCAGCGTGGACGGAGTCGCACCATGACGGACGCAAGCACGTCGGACGCAAGCAAGCAGGGCCAGGCCGAACCGAGCCTCCAGGCCGGGTCGGACCTGCAGGGCGTGACCGCTGCTGCCGGCTTCCGCGCCGCCGGCGCGACCGCCGGACTCAAGGCGAGCGGGACGCCGGACGTGGCACTCGTCGTGAACGACGGGCCGGAATCGGCCGTCGCCGCGGTTTTCACCAGCAACCGCGCGCAGGCCCACCCGGTGATCTGGTCCCGCCAGGTCGTCGGCGACGGCATCGCGAAGGCGGTCTTCCTCAACTCCGGCGGCGCGAACTGCTTCACCGGACCGTTCGGGTTCCAGACCACCCACATGACCGCAGAGGCGGTCGGCGAGTCGCTCGGGATCGGTGCCGGCGACGTCGTCGTCTGCTCGACCGGGTTGATCGGCGTCGGCGACCAGACGTTCCGCGACCACGTGCTGCACGGTGTCGCGCTCACGAAGGACGCCCTGACCGAGACCGGCGGCCCCGATGCCGCGACCGCGATCATGACGACCGACACGAAGGCGAAGCAGGCGGTCGCCACGGAAGACGGCTGGACCGTCGGCGGCATGGCCAAGGGCGCCGGGATGCTCGCACCGGGCCTCGCGACGATGCTCGTCGTCATCACGACCGACGCGCTCCTCGGCTCCGAAGAGCTCGACCAGGCGCTCCGTGCGGCGACGCGCGTCACCTTCGACCGCGTCGACTCCGACGGCTGCATGTCGACCAACGACACCGTCGTGCTCATGTCGTCCGGGGCCTCGGGCGTGACGCCGGAGGTCGGTGACTTCCAGGAAGCCCTGACCGCGGTCTGCGCCGACCTCGCTCGGCAGCTCCAGCAGGACGCCGAGGGTGCGAGCCACGACATCGCGATCCACGTGGTCGGCGCCGCCAGCGAGGACGACGCCGTCACGGTCGGTCGGAGCGTCGCCCGGAACAACCTCTTCAAGGCCGCGGTGTTCGGCAACGACCCCAACTGGGGCCGGGTGCTCGCGGCGATCGGCACGACCGACGCCGAGTTCGACCCGTACGCGGTCGACGTCTCGATGAACGGCGTCCGGGTCTGCCACGCCGGCGCTCCCGACCGCCCGAGCGACGAGGTCGACCTCACCCCGCGTGACACCGACGTGCTCATCGACCTCGGGGTGGGACCGTACGCGGCGACCATCCTGACGAACGACCTGACGCACGACTACGTCCACGAGAACAGCGCGTACTCCAGCTGATGGCCGACGACAGCATCCTCTCGAAGGAAGAAGAGCACGAGCTCGCGACCGTCAAGGCCGCGACGCTCATCGAGTCGCTGCCGTGGCTCAAGCGGTTCTCGGGCAAGATCGTCGTCGTCAAGTTCGGCGGCAACGCGATGGTGAACGCCGACCTCAAGCGGGCGTTCGCCGAGGACATGGTCTACCTCCGCTACGCCGGGCTGCACCCCGTCGTCGTGCACGGCGGCGGCCCGCAGATCTCCGCAGCGCTCAAGGAACAGGGCATCCAATCCGAGTTCCGCGGCGGCTACCGCGTGACGACGACCGAGGCGATCACCGTCGTCCGTGACGTCCTCGCCGGAGAGGTCAACCGCGAGATCGTCGACCTGATGAACGAGCACGGCGACGGCATCGGCGTCGGGGTGTTCGGCGACGGCGGGTCGCTGTTCACGGGCGAGAAGAAGGGCGTCGTCGTGGACGGCGAGCACTTCGACCTCGGCCACGTCGGCGACATCACGCACGTCGACCCGTCCGGGGTGCTCGCCGCGATCCGCGCGAACCAGATCCCGGTCGTGTCGAGCATCGCGATCGACGACGCCCACCCGGACCAGGCGCTCAACGTGAACGCCGATGCCGCGGCGGCAGCGCTCGCGATCGCCCTCGGCGCGTCGAAGCTCATGATGCTGACCGACGTCCCCGGGCTGTACCGCAACTGGCCCGACCGCGACTCGATCATCGACCTCATCGCGGTCGAGGAACTCCGCGAGCTGCTGCCGACGCTCGAGTCGGGGATGATCCCGAAGATGACCGCGTGCCTGGACGCCGTGGTCGGCGGGGTCGGCGGCGCGACGATCATCGACGGCCGGATCCCGCACTCGATCCTCCTCGAGGTCTTCACGCTCCGTGGCGCGGGCACCGAGGTGATCCCGGACCCGAGCCGACGAACCGAGAACCAGAACACCCACGCCGAGATCGGCCGACGCGGCCCGGCAGTGACGCACGACACGACGAAGGGACACGCACGGTGAGCACCGAGACGCAGACCGAGACCTGGAACGACCGGTTCGGGGCGTCGCTGATGCGATCCCTGACCCCGCCGAAAGTCATGCTCGAGCGTGGGCAGGGCTGCCGCGTGTGGGACGTCGACGGCAACGAGTACCTCGACTTCCTCGCCGGCATCGCGGTGAACTCCCTCGGGCACGCCCACCCCGTGCTCGTCGAGGCGATCGCCGACCAGGCCGCCAAGCTGGTGCACGTCTCGAACTACTTCGCCACGCCGCCGCAGCTCGAGCTCGCCGAGCGCCTCAAGCGCATCACCGGCGCCGGTGACGCGGGCCGCGTGTACTTCGGCAACTCCGGTGCAGAAGCGAACGAGGCAGCGTTCAAGCTCGCCCGGCTCAACAAGGGTGCGGACGGTCGGAAGACCCGGATCCTCGCGCTCAAGCAGGGGTTCCACGGCCGGACGATGGGTGCGCTCGCGCTCACCGGCAAGCCCGCCCTGCAGGAGGACTTCCTGCCGATGATCCCGGGGGTCGACCACGTCGACACCACGATCGAGGCGCTCGAGCACGCGATCGACGACACCGTCGCAGCGCTCATCCTCGAGCCGATCAAGGGCGAGGCCGGCGTCGTCGACCTGCCCGACGGGTTCCTCGCCGCCGCTCGTCGCCTGACCGAGGAGCACGGTGCGCTGCTGATCCTCGACGAGATCCAGACCGGTGTCGGCCGGACGGGTTCGTGGTTCGCGTTCCAGCACCTCGGGGTCGTCCCCGATGCCATCACCATCGCGAAGGGCATCGCGGGCGGGTTCCCGATCGGGGCCCTCGTGACCTTCGGTCGCGCATCCGAGCTCTTCTCCGCCGGACAGCACGGTTCGACCTTCGGCGGCAACCCGCTCGGCACCCGGGTCGCGAACGCGGTCCTCGGCGAGATCGAGGACGCCGGCCTCGTCGGCGCTGCCCTGGTGAAGGGAGAGCGGATCCGTGCGGGCATCGCCGCGATCGGCTCGCCGCTGGTCGAGGAGATCCGCGGGCGCGGCCTGCTCATCGGGGTCGGGCTGCACCGACCCGTCGCCGCCGCCATCTCGGCCGCCGCACTCGAGCGCGGTCTCATCGTGAACGCCCCCAACGAGGCGAGCCTGCGCATCGCGCCGCCGCTCATCGTGTCCGACGCCGAGATCGACGAGTTCCTGTCGATCCTCGCCCAGAGCATGGCGGCCGTCGAGGGCGCCGACCAGGAGACCTCCGCATGACCCGCCACTTCCTCCGTGACGACGACCTCTCGCAGGCCGAGCAGTCCGCCATCCTCGACCTCGCGGTCGGGATGAAGCGTGATCGCTGGGGCGCGAAGCCGCTCGCGGGCCCGCAGAGCGTCGCCGTGATCTTCGACAAGTCGTCGACGCGCACCCGGGTGTCCTTCCACGTCGGGATCAGCGACCTGGGCGGCAGCCCGCTCATCATCTCGACGGCCAACAGCCAGCTCGGCGGCAAGGAGACCCCGTCCGACACGGCCCGCGTGCTCGAGCGCATGGTGTCTGCCATCGTCTGGCGCACGTACGGTCAGGCCGGGCTCGAGGAGATGGCGGAGGGCACCACGGTCCCCGTCGTCAACGCCCTGTCCGACGACTTCCACCCGTGCCAGCTGCTGGCCGACCTCCTGACGATCCGTGAACACCGCGGTGCACTCGCCGGACAGACCGTCGCCTTCGTCGGCGACGGCGCGAGCAACATGGCGCAGTCGTACTTGCTCGCCGGGGCGACCGCGGGCATGCACGTCCGGGTCGGTTCCCCTGCTGCGTTCTCGCCGGCCGCTGACGTCGTGTCGGACGCCGAACGCCGGGCTGCCGAGACCGGTGGATCGGTGCTCGTGGTGACGGACCCGGTCGCCGCCGTGGCCGGTGCGGACGTCGTCGTGACGGACACCTGGGTGTCGATGGGCAAGGAGGACGAGAAGCAGCAGCGTCTCGACACCTTCAACGGCTACCGCGTCGACGACGCGATGATGGCGCACGCCGCGGACGACGCCGTGTTCATGCACTGCCTGCCGGCCGACCGTGGGTACGAGGTCACCGCCGACGTGATCGACGGTCCGCGCAGCATCATCTGGGACGAGGCGGAGAACCGCCTGCACGCCCAGAAGGCCCTCCTCGCCTGGCTCCTCGCCGCGAACACGGCGACCGTCGCGAGCACGGCGACCGCCGCGAACACGGGACTCTAGGAGCACCCGTGGCAGACCGCGTCGTCCTGGCCTACTCCGGCGGACTCGACACGTCCGTCGGCATCGGCTGGCTGCACGAGGCCACCGGCAAGGACGTGGTGGCGCTGACGGTCGACGTCGGTCAGGGCGGCGACGACCTGCAGACCGTCCGCCAGCGCGCCCTGGACTGCGGCGCGGTCGAGGCCGTCGTCATCGACGCGAAGGACGAGTTCGCCGACGAGTACGTCGTGCCCGCGATCAAGGCGAACGCGCTCTACCAGAAGCGGTACCCACTGGTCTCCGCCCTGACCCGCCCGCTCATCGCGAAGCACCTCGCGGCCACGGCGAAGCAGCTCGGGGCGGACACCGTCGCGCACGGCTGCTCCGGGAAGGGCAACGACCAGGTCCGCTTCGAGGCGGCAGTGGCCGCGATCGCTCCCGAGCTGACGTCGATCGCCCCGGTCCGTGACCTCGCGCTGACCAGGGACAAGGCGATCGCCTACGCCGAGGCACACGGTCTCCCGATCCGGCACCGCGGCGACTCGGTCGACCAGAACGTGTGGGGTCGCGCGGTGGGGGCCGGCCCGCTCGAGGACCCGTGGACGGCCCCGACCGAGGACCTCTACGCGTCCACGCAGGACCCGACGCTCCCGCGGGACCCGGACGAGGTCACGATCACGTTCGAGCAGGGCGTCCCGGTCGCCATCGACGGCCAGCGTTTCAGCGTGCTGCGCATCGTCCAGGAACTCAACGCCCTGGCCGGCCGGCACGGCGTCGGTCGCATCGACGTCCTCGAGGACCGCCTCGTGGGCATCAAGTCGCGCGAGGTGTACGAGGCCCCTGCAGCGATCGCACTCATCGCCGCGCACGAGGAACTCGAGAGCCTGACCCTCGAACGTGACGTCGCCCGCTACAAGCGCCGGGTCGAGGCGGAGTGGGCCGAGCTGGTCTACGACGGGCTCTGGTTCGGGGGCCTCAAGCGGGGTCTCGACGCGTTCGTCGACCACAGCCAGCAGCACGTGTCCGGCGACGTCCGACTGCAGCTCCACGGTGGCCGTGCGACCGTCACGGGGCGCCGCTCCGAGCAGAGCCTCTACGACTTCGAGCTCGCGACGAACGACACGGGCGACACCTTCGACCAGGACCAGGCGAAGGGCTTCATCGACATCTGGTCGCTCCCGAGCCGCATCGCGGCCCGCCGCGACCGCGCCAACTGAACACCGCGCGGCGACCGCGCCGCACCAGCCGCGACCGCGCCAACTGACCCAACGGAAGACGACATGACGGACCAGACGAACGCCAAGACCGACGCCACGAACACCGGCGCACTGTGGGGCGCCCGCTTCGCCGACGGCCCGAGCGCCGAACTCGCCGCCCTGTCGAAGTCCACGCACTTCGACTGGCAGCTCGCGCCGTACGACATCGCCGGGTCCCGGGCGCACGCCCGCGCCTTGCACACGGCCGGGTACCTCTCCGCCGACGAACTCGAGCAGATGCTCGCGGGCCTCGACCGCCTGGAGCACGCCCACGCCACGGGCGAGCTGCAGCCCGCCGACAGCGACGAGGACGTCCACGGCGCGCTGGAGCGCCTGCTCATCGCGGACCTCGGCCCCGAGCTCGGGGGCAAGCTCCGCGCCGGCCGCAGTCGGAACGACCAGATCGCCACCCTCGGCCGGATGCACATGCTCGACCACGGGCGCCGCATCGGCCGCCTGGTGATCGACCTGGTCGACGCGATCAGCCAGCAGGCGAGCGAGCACCCGGCGGCGATCATGCCGGGCCGCACGCACCTGCAGCACGCCCAGCCCGTCCTCCTCGCGCACCACCTCCTCGCGCACGCCTGGCCGCTGGTGCGCGACCTCGAGCGGCTCCGCGACTGGTCCACCCGCGCGAGCGTCAGCCCGTACGGCGCCGGTGCCCTCGCCGGCAGCTCCCTCGGACTCGACCCCGCGGCGATCGCCCGCGAGCTCGGGTTCGACCGCCCCGCGGAGAACTCGATCGACGCCACGGCTGCCCGCGACACCGTCGCGGAGTTCGCGTTCGTCCTGGCGCAGATCGGCATCGACGTGTCGCGCCTCGCCGAAGAGGTCATCCTCTGGAACACGAAGGAGTTCGGCTTCGTACGGTTGCACGACGCGTTCTCCACCGGGTCGAGCATCATGCCGCAGAAGAAGAACCCGGACATCGCCGAACTGGCGCGCGGCAAGTCCGGCCGGCTCGTCGGCAACCTGACTGGCCTCCTGACGACGCTGAAGGGTCTCCCGCTCGCGTACAACCGCGACCTGCAGGAGGACAAGGAGCCAGTCTTCGACTCCGTCGCCACGCTCGAGGTCCTGCTGCCGGCGTTCACCGGCATGATCGCGACGCTGACCTTCGACACCGACCGCATGGCCGAGCTGGCACCGCAGGGCTTCTCGCTCGCGACCGACGTCGCCGAGTGGCTCGTCCGCCAGGGCGTCCCGTTCCGCGACGCACACGAGATCTCGGGCTCCCTGGTCCGGTACTGCGAGGAACGCGGGATCGAGCTCGACGACCCGTCCGACGACGAGTACCTCGCCGTCTCCGAGCACCTCACCCCCGGCGTCCGCGCGGTCCTCACGATCGAGGGCAGCACCTCGTCCCGCTCAGGTGTCGGCGGGACCGCCCCCGATCGCGTGGCCGAACAGCTCGCGGGTCTGACGCAGCGTGTGCACGACCTGGCGAGCGGGGCGCCCTTCACCCGATGACGGAAGGCCTCCTCGCGCTCCTGGCGGAGCCGGCGCCGGTGAGCGCGCCGGCCCTGCTCGGTGCGACGCTCACGGGCAGGGGCGTGACGATCCGCATCACCGAGGTCGAGGCGTACTCCGGCCCGACCGACCCCGGCTCGCACGGGCACCGCGGGCTGACCGAGCGGAACAAACATCTGTTCGGCCCACCCGGGACGCTCTACGCGTACCGGTCGTACGGCATCCACACCTGCGTCAACGTGGTGAGCGGCCCGGCCGGGACGTCCTCGGGATCGCTCCTCCGTGGTGCCGAGGTCGTCGAGGGCGTCGACATCGCCCGCGAACGGCGGGGTCCCTCGGTGTCGGACGTCCAGCTGGCTCGTGGACCCGGCAACCTCGGCAGTGCGATCGGAGCGGTCCTCGACGCGGACGACGGCACCTCCGTCGCCGACGGTCGCGGCCCGTACGTCCTCGCCCTGGCACCCGGCCTGGAGGCTCGGCTCGCCTCCGACGGACCCGCTGCGGTCCTCGCGTGGCTGGCCGCAGAGCCCGGGACCGCACGCGGTCCGCGGACCGGGGTCGCCGGCGTCGCCGGCGGTGCCCCCTTCCCCTGGCGGTTCTGGCTGCCCGGCGAGCCGACGGTCTCGACGTACCGACGGCACCAGCGCGCCCTCGACTAGCGGACCTGCACCGAGCCTCCAGTGCGTCGTGTCCGTCACTGGCCGCCGCTACGATGGCCGGGTGTCCAGTGATACCGCTCCCGATGTCCTGACGCGCCAGCAGAACGACCCCACCTTCGCCTCGGTGTGGGACGAACTGCGCTGGCGTGGTCTGGTGCACGTCTCGACCGACGAGACCGCACTCAAAGAGGCCCTCGACGGCGAGCCGATCACGTATTACTGCGGGTTCGACCCGACGGCTCCGTCACTGCACTGCGGCAACCTGCTCCAGCTCCTGACGATGCGGCGACTGCAGCTCGCGGGGCACAAGCCCCTCGCGCTCGTGGGCGGTTCGACCGGCCTGATCGGTGATCCGCGTCCCACCGCGGAGCGCACCCTGAACACCCGCGACACCGTGTCCGACTGGGTGTCCCGCTTGCAGGAGCAGGTGTCGCGGTTCCTCAGCCCGGACGGCGACAACGGCGTGCGCCTCGTGAACAACCTCGACTGGACGTCGCCGATGTCCGCGATCGACTTCCTCCGCGACATCGGGAAGTACTTCCGCGTCAACTCGATGCTCAAGAAGGACGCGGTCGCTGCCCGGCTGAACTCGGACGCCGGGATCAGCTACACGGAGTTCAGCTACCAGATCCTGCAGGGGATGGACTACCGCGAGCTGTTCCGGCAGTACGGGTGCACGCTGCAGACGGGCGGCTCCGACCAGTGGGGCAACCTGACCTCGGGGACGGAGCTCATCCGTCGAGCCGAAGGAGCCACCGTGCACGCGATGGGGACGCCCCTCATCACGAACTCCGACGGCACGAAGTTCGGCAAGAGCGAGGGCAACGCCATCTGGCTCGACGCCGACATGACCTCGCCGTACGCGCTCTACCAGTTCTGGCTCAACACCACCGATGCCGACGTCGTCGACCGGCTGCAGAAGTTCACCTTCCTGACCAGGGCCGAGATCGAACGCCTCGAGCAGGCGGTGGCCGACGAACCGTTCCGGCGTGAGGCCCAGCGGACCCTCGCGTTCGAGGTGACGTCGATCGTGCACGGTGTCCCGGCGACCCAGGCGGCAATCGATGCCTCGGCAGCGCTGTTCGGCAACGGTGACCTCGAGGCGCTGGACGAACCCACGCTCCGGTCCGCCATCGCGGAACTCCCTGGTTCGATCTCGCTCGCACCGGAAGCCGATCTGGCGAAGGCGCTCGTCGAGACCGAGCTGGTGAAGTCCCTCGGCGAAGCCCGACGCGCGATCGACCAGGGCGGCGTCTACGTGAACAACGCCCGAGCGGAGGACCCGGCGGCCCCGCTGTCCGAGCTCGCCCTACCCGGGGGAGTGCTCGTGCTCCGTCGTGGCAAGAAGACCCTCGCCGGCGTGACCCTCGTCAGCTGATCCACCGTTCGCGCAGAAGCCCGGTCCCACCAGTGTGGGACCGGGCTTTCGTGCGTCCCGGGTGCCGTGTTGCACGATGCGACACGCCCGGGATGTGCCCCGTCTTGGCGCACCCGTCCAGCGCTGCGTATAGTTCTTACTCGTCACCCCAAAGGTGCGGCGGAGCGGCTGGAGCGAAAGCCCAGAGCACGTCGGCCCTCAAGCGGGACCATCCTCCACTGAAGTTCAGCCCCGGCCTTGCGCTGGACGGCTTCGACGCCTAGGATGACTACTCCACCGGTTCTCTCCCCTCGGGGATGAGCCCACTGGACTTCGGGTCCGACGACACCGGTGGTCAAACCAAGAACGAATGCCTCTCTGGCGGAACCTCTTTCGGGGTCGAGCGGGGAGTGCGTCTGGTCCTTGAGAACTCAACAGCGTGCACATTGTCAATGCCAATTTATTGACCCCGTTGCCTTCACTTGTGGAGGTACGGAGACAATTCCTTTTGGATTGAAGATTGTCAGTAGACAGTCAACAGTCAAGATCAACTCGGCTTGATGCCTTCGGGTGTTGGGTCTGTAATTTTTTACGGAGAGTTTGATCCTGGCTCAGGACGAACGCTGGCGGCGTGCTTAACACATGCAAGTCGAACGATGATGCCCAGCTTGCTGGGTGGATTAGTGGCGAACGGGTGAGTAACACGTGAGTA